>NZ_JBIIOV010000031.1:0-23578 GCF_044342925.1 Mycobacterium sp.
GATGCGCTGCTGGCCAGCTACGCCCGGGCCGGCGGGGCGTCAGGGCGCGCACCGTCTGGTGGGTGCGCCGGTAGTCGGCGATGGCGCGGGCGTAGCTGGCCAGCAGCGCATCGACGGTGTGGTCCCAGGAGAACTCCGCGGCATGCTCGACGGCACCGCGGCCCAGCGCCGCGAGGTCGGAGGCGAGCAGGCCGGTGATGGCCTCAGCCCAGCGCTGCGGATCGTGCGAGTCGACGAGCCGGCCGCTACGGCCGTCGGCAACCGCGACCGGCAGGCCGCCCACCGCGGCCGCCACCACCGGCGTTCCGCACGCCTGTGCCTCCACCGCGACCAAACCGAACGACTCCGAATAGCTGGGGACGGCCACCAGGTCGGCGGCGCGGTAGACGTTGACCAGTTGGTCCCGCGACTGCGGCGGCAGGAACGTCACCCGGTCGGCGATGCCTAGTTCGTCGGCCAGCCGGATCAGGCTGTCCGGGGCGGCCAGGCCGGTGCCCGACGCCCCGCCGGCGATCAGCACGCGAACCGGACCAGCGGCACGCACCGGAATCAAGGCCGCCGCGCGCAGCAGCACGTCGGGCGCCTTCAGCGGCTGGATCCGGCCGACGAACGCGACGACGGGCTGGTTGGGAGCCAGTCCGAGTGCCGCCCGGGCGGCAGCCCGGTCACCCGGGGTGAAAGTCTGCAGATCCACTCCGGGATGCACCACGTCGATCCGGCCGGGGTCGGCCTGATGCAGCGAAACCAATTGGTGCGCTTCATCTTCGGTATTGACGATCAGGCGGTCGGCTTCGTCGACCACCTGCTGTTCACCGACTGCGCGCAGCGGTGGTTCCGGCGAATCTCCCTGCGCCAGTGCGGCGTTCTTCACCGCAGCCAGGGTGTGCGCGGTGTGCACCAACGGGACCGCCCAGCGTTCGCGCGCCAGCCAGCCCACCTGGCCGGA
The DNA here is from genome assembly GCF_044342925.1 of Mycobacterium sp. Taxonomy (GTDB): domain Bacteria; phylum Actinomycetota; class Actinomycetes; order Mycobacteriales; family Mycobacteriaceae; genus Mycobacterium. Next base: position 947 of record NZ_JBIIOV010000031.1, read on the forward strand.
GAGCCAGTAGTGCGAATGGATGATGTCGTAGTGGCCAGGCTCGTGATTGGCCTCGGCGCGCAGCACCCCCGCCGTGAAGGCGCAGAGCTGGGTGGGCAGGTCGTATTTGTCCAGCCCCTCGAACGGGCCCGCCACCACATTGCGCACCAGCACGCCGGGAGCCACCGGCACCGTCGGCGGATCAGCCGACGACGTCGCCCGGGTGAAGATCTCCACCTCGACACCCCGGGCCGCCATCTGCAGCGCGGTCTGCAAAACGTAGACGTTCATCCCGCCGGCGTCGCCGGTGCCGGGCTGCGACAGGGGCGAGGTGTGCACCGACAGCACCGCCACCCGGCGCGGCAACATACCGGCGTCGGTCAGGTCCCGGGGTTGCCGCACCCGACCATCATGACACCGACGACGCCGCGGCGGTCAGCCGGAGACGCCGGACCGGCGCTGCCGCATGCGCCGCGGCGCGCCGAGCGGATCGGCGTAGCTGCTGCTCAGCGACACCATGGCGGCCCCCGGCCTCCTGCGGATACCGTCACGGTGACGTCACGCCGTACCAGTTCGAGGTGAACGCCCAGCCCCCACCAGTCAGACCCATAGGTACGACGGGCCGAAAGCACGGTGGCTAAAGTCGAGCCGATGACAGCCAATCCGGACGCCCACTCGCGCGTCGCCGTCGTCACCGGAGCCAGCTCGGGAATCGGGGCGGCCACCGCGAGAACCCTTGCGGGCCTTGGTTTCCATGTGGTCGCCGTCGCCCGTCGCGCTGAGCGCATCGAACGTCTGGCGCAGGAAATCGGTGGCACGGCGGTCACCGCCGACGTGACCGACGACGCGGCGGTGAGTGCGCTGGCCGACCGGCTTGAGCGGGTCGACGTGCTGGTCAACAACGCCGGCGGCGCCAAGGGCCTGCAGCCGGTTGCCGAGGCGGACCTCGACGACTGGCGCTGGATGTGGGAGACCAACGTAATGGGCACCTTGCGGGTCACCCGCGCGCTGTTGCCCGCGCTGATCGCCTCCGGTGACGGCCTCATCGTGACGGTCACCTCCATCGCCGCGCTCGAGGTCTACGACGGCGGCGCCGGCTACACCGCCGCCAAGCACGCGCAGGGCGCGCTGCACCGCACACTGCGCGGCGAGCTGCTGGGAAAGCCGGTGCGGCTCACCGAGATAGCCCCCGGTGCGGTGCAGACCGAGTTCTCCCTGGTGCGGTTCGGCGGCGACGCACAGCGCGCCGAGAAGGTCTACGCCGGCATCACTCCGCTCAGCGCCGATGACGTGGCCGAGGTGATCGGTTTCGTCGCCTCCCGGCCGGCGCACGTCAACCTCGACCAGATCGTCATCCGACCGCGCGATCAGGCCAGCGCCAGCCGGTTCAACCGCCGGGTCTGACCGCCGCCGCCGTCGGAGCCGACGTGGTCGGGGTGCTGCCCACCGGGTCACCATTCCCGAGTCGCTTCGCTCCTGCCCTCCGGGTCACCATTCCCGAGTCGCTTCGCTCCTGCCCTCCGGGTCAGCGCTCACGGCCACCAAAGTTACAGCGCGCAGCCCACCAGCACGGGCTCTGGAACCAACGTGACCCCGAAGGTGGCCTGCACCCCGTCGCGGACCGTCCGGGCCAGCGCCAGCACGTCGGCGGTGGTGGCCCCGCCACGGTTGGTCAGCGCCAGTGCGTGCTTGGTCGACAACCGGCACGGGCCGTACCCGGGAAATCCCTTGCCGAACCCGGCCCGCTCCACCAGCCAGCCGGCCGCCAGCTTCACCCCGGCATCGGCGGGATAGTGCGGAACCGGCACGTCGGACTCGGCACGCAGCCGTTCGAAGTGCTCGGCCGGCACCACCGGGTTGGTGAAAAACGAACCGATACTCCAGGTGTCGTGATCGGTCGCGTCGAGCACCATGCCCTTGCCCGCACGCAGGCCCAGCACCGCGGCGCGCACCCGTTCAGGGTCGGCGCTGGCTCCGGCCGCGACTCCCAGAGCGGCCGCGAGTTCGCCGTAACGCACCGGTGCCGAACGACCGCTGGGATCCAGCGCGAACTCGACCTCGAGCACGCATGCGTCGGAGGAGTTCTTCAACACGCTGTGCCGGTAGGCGAAGCCGAGTTCGTCTGCCGGCACCCACCGCACGTCACCCGAGCGGCGCTCCAGCAACCGCACCCGGGTCAACCGGTCGGCCACCTCGACGCCGTAGGCGCCGACGTTCTGCACTGGTGTGGCGCCGGCGGATCCCGGTATGCCGGAGAGACATTCCAGCCCGCCCAGACCGGCCTGGACGGCGCGGGCCACCACCGCGTCCCAGTCAGCGCCGGCGTCCGCGCGCAGTACCGCTGCGTCGACGGTGATCGCCGCACTGGCCAGCAGCACCACGGTCACGTCGGTCAACTCGTCGGCGATGACCACGTTCGATCCGCCGCCAAGAATCAGGGGCTGCTCCCCCGCCTGGTCGAGTGCGCGCAGCGTCGCGACGATCTGATCGCTGCTGACACAGGTGATCACACGACGTGCCAGCGGTCCGACCCGCAGCGTGGTCAGCGACGCCAACGGCACGTTCTGGGCGACCTGCGCTCCGGCGAACTCCTCCTGTAGGGGCACGGCCCGTAACGGTAGCCTCACCAGCTATGCCACGTTCGTTCGACATGTCCACCGACTACCCAGGCACGGCGGAGCAGGTTCACGCCGCGTTATGTGACGAGCAGTACTGGAAGGCGCGGCTGGCCGAGTCGGGTGCCGACGAATGGACGCTGGACGCCTTCACGGTGGGGCACGACGGCGGTGTGGACGTGGTGACCACTCAGGTGCTGCGGGCCGAACGACTGCCCGGTTTGGTGCAGCAGTTCCACCACGGCGATCTGGAGATCCGGCGGGCCGAGACCTGGACCGCTCTGTGCGACGGCTCAGCCGAGGCCTCGATTGCCGGTTCCATCGTGCGGGCGCCGGTGACGCTCACCGGCCAAGCGCAGCTCACCGCTCACACAACCCGGGCCCGGCTCGAATTCCGCGCCGTCGTCGAGGTCCATATCGCGCTGGTCGGCCGGAAAATGGAGAAGTTCATCGGCACGCAGTTGACCAACCTGCTCAACACCGAACAGGAATTCACCGCCCGGTGGATCGTGGCGAACCAGGGATAGCTTCCGCGGGTAGGTTGAGGCCCATGCCCCGCAGCATGGTCTACGACGTCGACGTCGACGACGTGCCGGCCGCCGAGATGTACCGACAGTTCACCGCCCGTCGCTACTGGGATGACTTGGTGGGCTTCTACCGCGGCAACGGATCCCGCACCGAGATCTCGCACTTCTGGACCGGTGAGAGCGGCACCGACGTCTCGTTCACCCACATCATGTCCGGCGACGACCTGCCGTCCGTGGTCCGTCCGGTGTTGACCGGCACCTTCGTCGTCACCCGCGAACAACACTTCGACGCTTTCCACACGCCCACCAATCAGGCGGCCGGTCGCTATCGCGCGCATATCCCGGCGCCGGTGGAGGTCACCGGTGACTATCTTCTGATCGACACCGACCGCGGCAGCCGGATGCGGCTGGAGACCGTCTGCCGGGCGCGGGTCCCGCTGATCGGCGGGCAGATCGAGCAGCTGGTGATGGCCGGCTTGCGGACGCTGTTCGCCCAGGAGGGGAAGTTCACCGCGACATGGATCGCCGGCAATCACTAGGCCAGCGCGTCCGGTCGGAGTGCCGACCCGGGGAACCACCGGCGCCAACCGGCTGCGCCGGGCCGACCGTTGGCTCACCCACCACCCCCGGGTGCTGGCGGCGCTGAACTCCGTGGATAACCCGGTGGTCGTCGACCTCGGCTATGGACGTCTGCCGGTCACCACGGTGGAGTTGGCATCCCGATTGCGTGCGGTGCGCACCGACGTTCGGGTGGTGGGCCTGGAGATCGAGCCGGAGCGGGTCGAGGTGGCCCGCGCAGCGTCCGACGGCCGGGCCGAATTCGCTCTCGGCGGTTTCGAACTGGCTGGGCTGCGGCCGGTTCTGGTACGGGCCTTTAACGTACTGCGCCAGTACCCCGAGGAGGCGGTGGCCGACGCCTGGCACACCATGCAGAGCCGGCTGGCGCCGGGCGGGGTGCTGGTCGAGGGCACCTGCGACGAACTGGGCCGCCGCGGTTGCTGGGTGCTGCTGGACCGGGACGGGCCGGTGAGCCTGACTCTGGCCTGCGACGCCCGCGCCATCGAGCGACCGTCCGACCTGGCTGAGCGGTTGCCGAAAATCCTCATTCACCACAATGTGGCGGGCCAGCCGATCCACACCCTGCTCGACGCCGCCGACCGAGCGTGGGCCGCCGCGGCGGGTCAGTCGGTGTTCGGGCCGCGGGCCCGGTGGCGGGCGATGCTGGCTGAATTGCGCGCGCAGGGAGTGCCGGTCGAGCCCCAGCGGCGCAGCGCGCGTGATGGGGTACTGACGGTCCCGTGGGTGACCGTGGCTCCGCCACGAATGTGACCGTGGCTCCGCCACGAATGTGACACCGTGGCTCCGCCACGAATGTGACACCGTGGCTCCGCCACGAATGTGACACCGTGGCACGCTGGGAGCCATGCGGATCGCAGTGGCGCAGATCCTGTCGAGCACCGACCCGGCAGCCAACCTGGCGATGCTGGGCGACTACACCCGCCGAGCCGCCGACGCCGGAGCGCGGCTGGTGGTGTTCCCGGAGGCCGCCATGTGCCGGTTCGGGGTGCCGTTGGCGCCGATCGCCGAGCCCATCGACGGCCGCTGGGCCGATGGCGTCCGAGTGATCGCGGCCAAGGCCGGGATCACCGTTTTCGCCGGCATGTTCACGCCGGCGCCCGCCGGCCGCGTCACCAACACCCTGCTGGCCACCGGCGAGGGCGTAGAGGCCCGCTACGACAAGATCCACCTGTACGACGCGTTCGGGTTCACCGAGTCCGACACCGTCGCTGCCGGCCGGGAGCCGGTGGTCGTCGACGTCGACGGCGTTGGCGTCGGCGTGACGCTGTGTTACGACATCCGCTTTCCGTATCTGTACAGCGTGCTGGCCGATCGTGGCGCCTCGGTGATCACTGTCAGCGCCTCGTGGGGCGCGGGCCCGGGAAAGCTGGACCAGTGGTCGCTGCTGGCAAGGGCCCGGGCCCTGGATTCCGGCTGCTTCGTCGTGGCCGCCGGTCAGGCCTACCCCGGCGACGAGCTGGCCGCCCAGGCACCGACCGGAGTGGGCGGCAGCCTGGTGGCCTCGCCGCTGGGCGAAGTGCTCACCCAGGCCGGCGCCGAACCGGAACTACTGCTGTGCGATCTGGACGTGGCGAGTGTTCCGGCCATCCGGGACAGGGTCGGTGTGCTGCGGAATCGCGTGCGTGCGGACACTGATTCTCAGTTTTCTAGGGCACAATCGCGCGGGTGACGCTCCCGCCGCAGGGCCCGCCCCAGGGTCCGACCCCGCCTCAGGGCCGCCCGCCGGGCCAGACTCCCCCGTCCGGCCCGCCGCCCCCCGGGCCCGGCTACTCCGAGCAACCCACTCAGCAGTTCCCCGGATACTCCCAGCAGCCGACCCAGCAGTTCCCCGGCTACCGCGAGCAACCCACCCAGCAGATCCCCGGGTATGCGCCAGGCAACGAGGATCGGGCGACCCGGCAGATCCCGAGTCAGCCCTTTCCGGCCGGCCCGCCGCCGGTGGACGTCGGCACGCCGGAACCCGAGGACCACAGCCGGGACCGTGGGTTCTTCCGGGATCCGCTGTCGATCGGGCTGAGTCTGGTCATCGTCCTGGCGCTGGGTGCAGCGGCACTACTGGGCGGGGAGTTCTACGCCCGTCGCAAGGCCGACTCGATCGTCGCCAACGCCGTGAGCTGTGTGGTCCAGGACAGCGCCGAGGTCTCGTTCGGCGTTCGGCCGTTTCTCCTGCAGCACTTCACCCATAGCTACCGCGACATGCGCGTGGAGACCGCCGGCAATCAGATCCGCGACGCCAAGGGCATGAAGCTGAACTTGCGTCTGGATGACGTCCGGATGAATCAGACCGCGGAATCCGCGGGCACGCTGGGCTCACTCGACGCCGACATCACCTGGTCGGCCGACGGGATCAAGCAGACGGTGTCCGGGATGATCCCCCTGATCGGCGCGCTGGTCAGCGACGTCACGCCCGACCCGTCGGCCGGCACGCTCAAAGTCGTGGGACCGCTGGGCACCGTCACGATCATGCCGCAGGTGGACAACGGCAACCTGGCTCTGCAGGTCGTGCAGGTGACCGGGTTCGGCTTCACCCTGCCGCGGGAGACCGCACAACCCGCGCTGGACGCTTTCACCGGGCAGCTGACCAAGAACCTGCCGATGGGCATCCACGCCGACAGCGTTGAGGTGACCGACAGCGGGGTGGCGGCGCGCTTCGTGACCCGCAACGCGACCATCCCCAACGGGCAGCAGGATCCCTGTTTCGCCGGTGTGTAGAACCCGCCGGTCGGGCTAGCCCTTTTCGGCGCCGCCGGGGTTGCAGCCGGTCAGCACCATGGTGTTGTCATCGACGACCGGTCGCCATAACTCGAGATCCCAACTGGTCTTGCCGGGCTGGGCGAACTCGGCGAAACGCCAGTGACAGAGGAACTGTGCGCGCATCCCCGGGCTATCGGCATCGGGGGCCAGGGCCAGCACCTCGTTCCATGCCTCGTCGGTCTGGGTGGTCGTCTTGGCCACCGATCCGGCGACCTGACGGCCGGCTGCGGTGGGATACACCCGCAGGGTCGGCAGACCGCCGTAGCTGACCCAGGTGACGCTGTCGATATACGGCGGAGGCGTGCCCGGGTCTGCGGCGGCGCTGGGGAGCACCGAAGCGGACCACAGGGACACCGCCACTAGCGGCGCGGCGGCGAATCGTCGGGCGTTCAGCGTGACTTCCCTTGAATTTCGAGGAGTTTGGGCCGCACATCGGCCAGGTAGACACCCGCTGCCACCGCCGCGATGACCATTCCGGTCACTCCCAGAACAAAGGACAGCAGAGTGGCCATTCCCAGGATGATCAGCCACACCGGCTTGGTGAGCTTGTCGGCAGCGGTGTAAGCGTCGGGGCGCTGCATGGCCGCGTTGACGAACGCGTACGCAGTCGCTGCCAGCACCGCCCAGAAGAGCACATCAAGAACGAGACCCGCCACACCCTGAAGCATCACGGCTTCCAGGGTAGGCGGGTCTCGTCCCTGTGGTCGAGCGAGGGGCCGACTTAATTCACGGCCGGGGTGCCCGAATTACTTCTGGGTGACCTTCTTGGCGGGGGCCTTCTTGGCCGGCGCCTTCTTGGCGACCTTCTGGGCAGCAGCCTTGACCGGAGCGGCCTTGTTGGCGGCGGCCTTCTTGGCCGGGGCGATCTTCTTGGCGACGGCCTCCGGCGCGGAGTCCTTAGCGGCCGGCAGATCGACGCCGACCAGCTTGGCGGCACGCTCGCCGACGGCGCGGGTCTGGGCCGACACGTTGCCCAATGCCTCCTGGGTCAGCTCGACGGCCTGTTCGACGTAACCCTCGACGCGTTCAGCGGCCTCCTTGAACTCCGGCTGGCCCTTGAGCCGCTCGAGGGCGGCCTCGCCGCGCTCGACCAGAGTGTTGTAGGTCTCGGTGGCGTCCGCCAGGAACTCCTCGGCAGCCTTGCGCAGCTCCTCGCTGGTCAGCCTCTCGCGCAGCTCCTCGGTGCGCTTGGGCAGTTCCTCCTGCAGGCGGGTCAGCGCGGCCCGAGGATCGTCCATCCGGTAGCCGCCCAGCTCGGCCCGCTCGCGCAGGGTGACGAGGATCTCGTTGACCGTGGCCAGCGCCAGGTCGGCGGCGCCGACAGCCGCGAGAAGCGGGGCCTTCAGATCTTCGATGGTGGGGTTGTTCTCAGCCATGTGACTGTTCCTTTCAGTGTTCTCGTAAAGCCTGGTGATCTTGTGAAGCCTTGAATTACTCAGTCGGCGACTCCTCAGGGGCCGCCTCGTTCTGTTGGCAGAACGATGTATAGATGTCGAGCAGGACGCTCTTCTGCCGTTCGGTGATCGAGGTGTCACCGATGATGGCGTCGTGCACCTGGCTCGGCTGCACGGGTTCGAGAATCCCGGCCCGCACATAGAGCACCTCGGCCGAGAGCCGCAGCGCCTTGGCGATTTGGCTCAGCACCTCCGCGGACGGCTTACGCAGTCCCCGTTCGATCTGGCTGAGGTACGGGTTGCTGACACCGGCCCGCTCGGCGAGTTGCCGCACCGAGACCTGGGCGGCTTCCCGCTGGGTGCGGATGAAGCTGCCGATGTCTTGGGCGGCGTTGCTCACCACGGCTGCGAGATCTGACTCCTGAGCCATGACTCGCCTCCCGGCGGGAACGGTTGCCGTATCCATAACAGCAACCATCGTAATCCAGGGTGCTAGCTATTGCAAGCACATGCTAGCGCAGGTCAGAACAATAATTGGGCTATGGTATAGATCACAAGGCCGGCCAGCGCGCCAACTACCGTGCCATTGATTCGGATGAACTGAAGATCCCGGCCGACGTGGAGTTCGATGCGTCGGCTGGCTTCTTCGGCATCCCAGCGCTCAATGGTGTCGGTGATGATCGTGGTGGCCTCGGCGCCGTATTGGGTAGCCAGATGCTGGGCTCCCCGGACGATCCAGTTGTCCACCTTGTCGCGCAGTTCGGCGTCGTCGCGCAGCGACTCCCCGATCCGCACCACCGAATCGGCGATCCTGCCCCGCATGGCACTCGACGGGTCGTCGACTCCCTCGAGAAGCAGCCGCTTGAGCGTCTTCCAGGCGGTCTCGGCGGCCCGGGTTACCTCGTCGCGTTCCATGAGCTCTTCTTTGACCGTCTCGGCGCGGGCCATCGTCGCCGGATCGTTCTGCAGATCGTCGGCGAATTCGAAGAGGAACCGGTTGGCCGACTGCCGTAGTTCGTGGTTCGGGTTGCGCCGCACTTTGTCGGTGAACTCGAGCAACTCCCGGTGAATACGGTCGCCGAGCAGCTGATCGACGAATTTCGGCGACCAGCTGGGCGAGTCCCGCATCACCACCCGCTCGATGGTGGGGCTGGCGTTCAGTGCCCACTCGAAGGCCCGGTCGGAGAGCAGCTGGATCAGCGCTTCCTGGCGATTCTCGGCTAAGAGCTGGCCCAGGACCCGGCCGACCGGCGGGCCCCACTGCGGCTCCGCGAGCCGCTTGACGATGCTGCGGTCGATAGCCTGCTGGATGTCCTCGTCGTTGAGCAGTTCCACACCCACGCGCAGGATCGTCGACGCCTCGCTGGCAACTCGCGCGGCGTGGTCCGGCTCGGCGAGCCACTTGCCGAGCCGGCTGGCGATCTCGGCGTCGCGGAGCTTGGTCTGCACCACCTCCGGCGACAGGAAGTTCTCCCGCACGAAGTTGCCCAGCCCCTCGCCCAGCTGGTCCTTCTTGCGCTTGATGATCGCGGTGTGCGGGATCTTCAGGCCCAGTGGATGCCGGAACAGGGCCGTGACGGCAAACCAGTCGGCCAGCGCACCGATCATTCCGGCCTCGGCGGCGGCACCGACGTAGCCGACCCAGCCGGGTCCCCCCTGCGCCTGCACCCACCGGCACACCAGGAACAGCACCGTGGCACCGACGAGGAATCCAAGGGCGACCGCCTTCATCTGCCGCAGGCTGCGCAGCCGCTCGGCATCGGCCTCAAGGTCGGCTCCGGCGAACGATTCAGCAAATGAGGACGGTTCGACGTGGGACGGTGCGACGTGGGACGACGTGCCGGATGCAAGCCGGTGTTGGGCAGCCACGTCACCATCATCCGCTATCCGCAGCACCCGACTGCCAGCAATTCGCCACCAGCGCAGCGGAAGATTTAGTGTGACCGCCCGTAACAACTTTCTGGGCTTTGCCGTTTAGAATCGAGCCTGACGTAAGGAATGGAAGCGGCGATCGTGACACAGTCTGGATCTGGCAGCGCAGCCGAGACGGTGCGCGCCATCGGCGGTGTGGCCAAGACCGACGGCCGCAAACGGCGCTGGCATCAGCACAAACTGGAGCGACGCACCGAACTGGTCGACGGAGCACTCGACGCCATCCGCCGGTTGGGCAGCGATACCAGCCGCGACGTCAGCATGGACGAGATCGCCGCGGAGATCGGTGTCTCCAAGACCGTGCTGTACCGCTACTTCGTCGACAAGAACGACCTCACCACCGCGGTGATGATGCGGTTCACACAGACCACGCTGATCCCGAGCATCGCCGCCGCGCTGTCGTCGAACCTCGACGGTTTCGACCTGACCCGCGAAGTCATCCGGGTCTATGTCGAGACGGTGGCCTCCGAGCCGGAGCCGTACCGCTTCGTGATGGCCAACTCGTCGGCCAGCCGTAACAAGGTGATCGCCAACTCCGAGCAGATCATCGCCCGGATGCTGGCGGTCATGCTGCGCCGGCGCATGCAGGTGGCCGGCATGGACACGCGCGGTGTCGAACCGTGGGCTTTCCTCATCGTCGGCGGCGTGCAACAGGCGACGCACTCGTGGATGTCCAACCCGCGCATGAGTTCCGATGAGCTCATCGACTACCTGACGATGCTGTGCTGGAGCGCGCTGTGCGGCATCGTCGAGGTCGGCGGTTCCCTGGAACGGTTCCGTTCCGAACCGCACCCGCCGCCGGTCTTGCCCGCATTGCGGCCCGCGACCACGCCGTAGTCTCTAGTCTTCGGCCATGGCCGACTCTTCCACGCTGTGGACCCACCACCCCTCCGAGGCACTTCGCTTCAAGAAGGGGGATCGGATCAGCGAGTTGGACACCGACTCCAGCCCGGGGTTCAAAGGCAAGCGCGACGACGCCGAGCAGATCCTCGCCGAGCGCAGTGCGCGGTTCGCGGAACTTCAGGAGATGCTCTACGCCAACGGCCGGGAGGGCGACCACCGCTCGGTGCTACTGGTCCTGCAGGGCATGGACACCGCCGGCAAGGGCGGCATCGTGACCCATGTGGTCGCCGCCGGCAGCCCGATGGGCATCGACTACCCCAGCTTCGGCAAGCCCACCGCTGAGGAGCGGTCGCACCACTTCCTGTGGCGCATCAACAAGGCGCTCCCCTCGGCGGGCCACATCGGGGTCTTCGACCGGTCGCACTACGAGGACGTGCTGGTGGTCCGGGTGCGCGAGCTGGTGCCGGCCGACGAACTCGACGCCCGCTACGACGAGATCAACACCTTCGAGAAGGAGTTGATCGACGCCGGCACCAGCATCGTGAAAGTGGCGATGTTCGTCTCGCTCGACGAACAGAAGGCCCGGCTCACCGAGCGCCTGGAGCGTCCGGACAAGTTCTGGAAGTACAACCCGGGCGATCTCGACGAGCGCAAGCTCTGGCCGTCCTACCAGGAGGCCTACCAGATCGTGCTGGATCGGACCGCCAGCGATGGGGCGCCGTGGTTCGTGCTTCCCTGCGATAAGAAGTGGTACGCCCGCCTAGCGGTCACCGAACTGCTCATCGAGGCACTGAGCGCGCTGAACCTCTCCTGGCCGCCGGCCGACTTCGACCTCGAGGTGGAGCGCAAGCGTGTCGCTGAGTGCTAGCGCCGGCGACGATGCGGCGCAGCGAAGCGAGCCGCTGAGGAGCGGCGCTGCGTCCTAGTTGCCCTTGACCAGGGTGAACTGGCCGATGTTGGTGATGCCGCGGCGGAAGAAGTCGGCGCAACCTGTCAGGTACTTCATGTACTTGTCGTACGTCGCCTCGTCGGTGATGGCGATCGCCTCGTCGCGCTTGGCTTCGAGATTGGCGGCCCACATATCGAGCGTGCGCGCGTAATGCGGACGAAGCAGATGGGTGCGCTCCAGGGTGAATCCGGAATCCGCGGCCAGCACCTCGATGTCCTCCACCGCCGGCAGCCGCCCGCCCGGGAAGATCTCGTCGCCGATGAACTTCATGAACTTCAGGTCGCTGAGGGTGAGCTTGATGCCGTTGTCCCGGAAGAACTTCTGCGTGTGGGCGAGGATGGTGTGCAGCAACATCCGGCCGTCGCTGGGCAGCAGGCTGTAGGCCCGCTCGAAGAACAGCGGATAGCGCTCGACCTTGAACGCCTCGAAGGCCCCGATGCTGACGATCCGGTCGACCGGCTCGTCGAACTCCTCCCAGCCCTGCAGACGGACCTCGATCGAACGGTTGGTGTCCAGTTTGGCAAGCCGCTCGCGGGCGAACTCCGACTGCGCCTTGCTCAGCGTGATGCCGATGACGTTCACGTCGAACTTCTGCACGGCCCGCTCCATGCAGCCGCCCCAGCCGCAGCCAACGTCGAGCAACGTCATGCCGGGCTCCAGGTTGAGCTTGCCGAGCGCCAGGTCGAACTTCGCGTTCTGCGACTCCTCCAGGTTCATGTCGTCGCGCTCGTAGTAACCGCAGGTGTACCCCATGGTGGGGCCGAGCCACAGCGCGAAGAATTCATTGGAGACGTCGTAAATCGACTGCGACTCTTCGTAGTAAGGAGTCAGGTCGTCGACGTTGGTCATCTACAGCTACCCTTCGAAAGTCTTGGCCAGCGATCGGGCAACCGGTCCGGACGCGCACGCTTGCATCGGCGATCCCCCCGACCAGAATCGCCGGCGTTCCCCGCTAGAGGGTAGCCCAATGGGGATGGCAATTGCACATACCGTCGTCGGTGCGAGTATCAGTAGGAATAGAAGCCCTGACCGGACTTCTTGCCCAGTCGTCCAGCCTCCACCATGCGCAGCAGCAGGGGCGGCGGCGCATACAGCGGTTCCTTGAACTCGTCGAACATCTTGTCCGCGATCAGCTTCAGCGTGTCCAGCCCGATGAGGTCGGACAACCGAAGGGGACCCATCGGATAGGACAGCCCCGCCACCACAGCCTTGTCGACATCCTCGATCGTGGCCACACCGGCCTCGACCATGCGGAACGCCGACAGCAGGTAGGGCACCAGCAGGAAGTTCACGACGAAGCCCGAACGGTCCGAGCACCGGACCACCTGCTTACCCAGGACCGTAGCGGCGAACTGCTCGGTACGCGCGGCGGCCTCCGCACTGGTGACCAGCGTGCTGACCAACTCCACCAGCGGCAGCACCGGGACGGGATTGAAGAAGTGCAGGCCGACGACCCGGCTCGGGTTCTTGGTCGCCGCGGCGATCTTCATGATCGGAATGCTGGAGGTGTTGGACGCCAGCACGGCGTCCGGGTCGGTGATGATCTCGTCGAGCTGACCGAAGATGCTCGCCTTGATGTTCTCGTCCTCGATGACCGCCTCGATGACCAGCTGACGATCAGCCAGATCGGTCATATCGGTGGTGAACCGCAGCTTGCCCAGCGCCCCGTCGCGCTCGCGCTCGGTGATCTTCCCCGCGCTGACCCCGCGCTCCAGGGACTTGGCGATCCGGCTGCGGCCGGCGGTGACGAGCGCTTCGGTGGTCTCGAACACCGTCACGTCGACGCCCGCGCGGGCGCATACCTCGGCGATGCCGCCACCCATCTGGCCGGCCCCGATGACTCCGACGCGCTCGATCACTGCCTCACTCACGTTCACTCCCAGACTCTTGGCGGAAAAAAGAGAAACCCCGCCCGGAAAACCCGGGCGGGGTCTGCGATCTCTTAGTGGAACTGGCCCTCTTCGGTCGAACCCGCCAGGGCGGTGGTCGACGAGTTCGGGTCAACGGTGGTGGCGATCCGGTCGAAGTAGCCGGCGCCGACCTCGCGCTGGTGCTTGGTGGCGGTGTAGCCGCGCGCCTCGGCGGCGAACTCGCGCTCCTGCAGCTCGACGTAGGCGGTCATCTGGTTGCGGGCGTAGCCGTAGGCCAGATCGAACATCGAGTAGTTCAGCGCGTGGAAGCCGGCCAGCGTGATGAACTGGAACTTGAAGCCCATCGCACCCAACTCCTTCTGGAACTTGGCGATGGTGGCGTCGTCGAGATGCTGCTTCCAGTTGAACGACGGCGAGCAGTTGTAGGCCAGCAGCTGGTCCGGGAACTCGGCCTTGACGCCCTCGGCGAACTTACGGGCCAACTCCAGATCCGGGGTACCGGTCTCCATCCAGATCAGGTCCGAGTACGGCGCATAGGCCTTGGCCCGGGCGATGCAGGGCTCCAGGCCGTTCTTGACGTGGTAGAAGCCCTCGGAGGTGCGCTCACCGGTGACGAACGGCTGGTCCCGCTCGTCGACGTCGGAGGTGATCAGGGTGGCGGCCTCGGCGTCGGTGCGGGCGATGACGACCGTCGGGACGTCGGCGACGTCAGCGGCCAGGCGCGCCGAGGTCAGGGTTCGGATGTGCTGCTGGGTCGGGATGAGCACCTTGCCACCGAGGTGACCGCACTTCTTCTCCGACGCCAGCTGGTCCTCCCAGTGCGAGCCGGCGACACCGGCGGCGATCATCGCCTTCTGCAGCTCGTAGACGTTCAGCGCGCCGCCGAAGCCGGCCTCGCCGTCGGCGACGATCGGCACCAGCCAGTTGTCGATCGAGGTGTCACCCTCGACCGCGGCGATCTCGTCGGCGCGCAGCAGCGCGTTGTTGATCCGGCGGACCACCTGCGGCACCGAGTTGGCCGGGTAGAGGCTCTGGTCGGGGTAGGTGTGGCCGGAGAGGTTGGCATCGCCGGCGACCTGCCAGCCGGAGAGGTAGATGGCCTTCAGGCCGCCGCGGACCTGCTGGACGGCCATGTTGCCGGTCAGCGCACCCAGGGCGTTGACGAAGTCCATGTTGTTGACCTGGTTCCACAAGATCTCCGCGCCGCGGCGGGCCAGGGTGGCCTCCTCGACGACGGTGCCCTGCAGGGCGACGACCTCATCGGCGGAGTAGGTCCGGGTGATGCCCTTCCACCGCGGGTTGGTATCCCAGTCGCGCTGGATTTCAGCGGCGCTCTTGGGCTTGCCGACGTTGGACACGGACATGTGGAATCTCCTTCGTTTCTCCGACCGGGGCGTTGCTGCTTGCGAACCCCGCCCCCCTTAGCTGGCGTGCTAACGGGACCCTTCCATACCAGATATCCGCAGGTCAAAACGTCGCATCTTGTGAACGTTTGGTAACCGGAGCGCCCGATCTTGCGAAGACTGCGAAGATTGTCCGCTGCGCGAGGGCACAGCCACTGGCCGGTGAATTAAATGACGCAGGTCAAAATGGTTGTTTGCCGCCGCCTGTGACGTCAGAGCGGGAAGATCGCCGCGAGCGCCTTGATCTGGTCTCCGACGACGTATGTGAGGGTTCTCACCGTGCGGTCGGTGAGTTCCGGGCCGAACTTATCGGTAGACCCGGGCGGGTAGACGTGCAGGAGCACTTCCAGTTTCTCCCCGTAGCTCACCGCGGCATCGTGTTCGATCGTCACCCGCAGCGGAGCCTGCAGCAGTTCGGGGTGCGGAGCCAGGAACTCCTGCACCACTTTCCAGTACACCGAGTTGTTGACGTGGTCGAAGAAGTCGATGTCGGAGACCCGGAGCGGGAACTCGCGGATCTCGGCGGCGTCCTCCCGCGAACCGGCCTTCAGGAGGGACTTCCACCTCAGCCGGTCGACCACAGTCGTCTTCATGAGCCCTTCCATGAAGTCGTCGGCGATCCGGGCGGGCCCTTGGGTCTCGCGGCTGAAGTTGATCCAGAACGCCTCGGTCTCGACCAGGCCACCCTTGCGCCCATCGATGCGCACCCGCATTTCGCACCACCGGTTCGATGTGCCCGAGCACCACCGGCGCAACCGCAACATGTCCTGGAACTCGATGGGCCGGATCAGGTCGACCATGGTGCGCCGGACGATCCACAGCGGGTGGGTCTCGTTATGGCCCATCTCGCGCAGGTGGTCCTGGCCCATGTCCATGATGTGGCGCACCGCGGCGTCGAGTCGCAGGCGGCCCAGGCGGTCGACATCAGCCGGGCGCAACGGCCACTGCCGGTCGAAGACGTCGGGGTGCGGGTCCGGAACGGGCATCAACACCTTGGCAAGACCGCTGGTTGCGGTGTCGATCCCCATGGCCGCGATCATGCCAAATGGGCATTTGGATGCCAACCGCTGCGATTCCAACACTGCTAATCGAACCTTCGCAGGCCGGTACGCTGGCTCAGATGCCCAAGACGTTCGTAGGCTCGCGGGTGCGCCAGCTACGCAGCGAACGGGGGTTCAGCCAGGCCGCGCTGGCCCAGATGCTCGAAATTTCCCCGAGTTATCTGAATCAGATCGAGCATGACGTTCGGCCGCTGACGGTCGCGGTGCTGCTGCGCATCACCGAGGTGTTCGGTGTCGACGCGACGTTCTTCTCGTCCCAGGACGACACCCGGCTGATGGCCGAACTGCGGGAGGTGATGTTCGACCGCGACCTCGATACCGAGATCGATCCCGCCGAGATCGCCGAGATGGTCGGCGCCCACCCGTCGATCGCCCGGGCGATGGTGAACCTGCACCGCCGCTACCGGATCACCACCGCCCAGCTCGCCGAGGCCACCGAGGAGCGGTTCAACGACGGCAGCGGGAGCGGATCGATCACCATGCCGCACGAGGAAGTGCGCGACTACTTCTACCAACGGCAGAACTACCTGCACGAACTCGACACCGCCGCTGAGCATCTCACCGCCCGGATGCGGATGCACCGCGGCGAACTGCGCCGGGAGTTGTCCAAACGGCTCGTCGAACGGCACGGCGTGCGCATCGTGCGACGCATCGACCTCGGTGAGACGGTGTTGCACCGGTACCACCCGGCGTCGAAGACGCTGGAGATGTCCACCCACCTGTCGACCGGCCAGCAGGTATTCAAGATGGCCGCGGAGCTGGCCTATCTGGAAGTGGGCGACCTTATCGACGCGATGGTGATCGACGGCAAGTTCACCAGCGACGAGTCGCGCCGGCTGGCCCGGATGGGGCTGGCCAACTATTTCGCCGCCGCGACGGTGCTGCCCTACCGGCAGTTCCACGACGTGAGCGAGAACATCAGCTACGACATCGAACGGCTGTCGGCCTTCTACCAGGTGAGCTACGAGACGGTGTGCCACCGCCTCTCGACGCTACAGCGGCCCTCGATGCGCGGGGTGCCGTTCTCGTTCGTGCGGGTCGACAAGGCCGGGAACATGTCGAAACGGCAGTCCGCCACAGGGTTTCACTTCTCGTCGTCCGGCGGCACCTGTCCGCTGTGGAACGTCTATGAGACGTTCGCGAACCCGGGCAAGATCCTGGTGCAGATCGCGCAGATGCCGGACGGCCGTAACTACATGTGGGTGGCGCGCACGGTCGAGCGGCGCACGTCGCGCTACGGGCAACCCGGGAAGACGTTCGCGATCGGCCTGGGCTGCGAAGTGCGCCACGCCCACCGGCTGGTGTATTCGCGCGGACTGGACCTGTCCTCGGAGTGCGCCACTCCGATCGGATCGGGATGCCGGGTGTGCGAGCGCGACAACTGCCCGCAGCGGGCCTTCCCCGCGCTGGGCCGCGCTCTGGATATCGACGAACACCGCAGTACGGTGTCCCCGTACCTAGTAAAGGAGACATGAGGTCCGATGAGCGCTTGCGCGAAGAACGGTGGGCATCGATGAGCGAGATCGTGCGGATTCCGCCGGGCGGCCGGCAGGAGCTCGGCGTCATCAACTGGATCATCTCCCGCATTGCGGCGCGGGCGGTCCGGGCGCCACACATGCACCTGTTCGAAGTGCTGGGCCAGCACAAGACGTTGTTCTGGACGTTCCTGCCGTACGGGGATGTGCTGCTCAACCACGGCACGCTGCCCAAGAGGGACAAGGAACTGGTGATCCTGCGGGTGGGGCATCTGCGCGGTTCGGAGTACGAGTTGCAGCAGCACCGCCGGCTGGCCCGCTCCCGCGGCGTCGACGACGCCCTGCAGGTGAAGATCTTCGCCGGCCCGCACGCCGACGGACTGACCGGCCGGCAGCGCGCGATGCTGCAAGCGGTCGACGAATTCACCTTCGACCGCGATCTGTCCGATGAGACCTATGCCGCACTCTCGGCGCACCTGAGCCGCGAGCAGATCATCGAATTCTGCGCTCTGGCAGGTCATTACGACACCATCGCCGGAATCCTGGCCACCTTGCGCGTCCCGATGGACTTCCCGGACTAGCTACAGGTAGCTCTGCCCGAGCACGATCAGAGTGAAGATCACCGGCGACACCGGCAGGGCACCGAGGAACGCCGCCCAGACGAGGTCCTTGCGCTGGTATCGCTGCCACGCCTGATATCCGGCCGCCGCCGCACCGGCGATGACCAGCACCGCGATGACGAGCACCCAGGTGCTCACCGACTGCGACCCGGTCGCCAGCGAGATCAGAAGCAACCAGAGGATGTGCCCGAGCAGCAGACCGCCGATTCCTGCGACGATCACCGACCTCACCGAACCGGTCTGCAGGGTGTCCGGCCTCAAAAGTTGATCATGTGGCCGGCCAGGCCGTGGAAGCACTCCTGCAGCGCCTCCGACAGCGTCGGGTGGATGTGCACGTTGCGGGCCAGCTCATTTGCGGTGAGATCCCACTTCTGCGCCAGGGTGAGCTCGGCAACCAGCTCCGAGACGTCGGGTCCGATCAGGTGCGCGCCGAGCAGCTCGCCGTACTTGGCGTCGGCGATGACCTTGACGAAGCCGGTCGGGTCGGCCAAGCCGTGCGCCTTGCCGTTGGCGGTGAACGGGAACTTGGCGACCTTGACGTCGTAGCCCTCGTCGCGCGCCTGTTGCTCGGTGAGGCCGAAGCTGGCGACCTGCGGCTGGCAGAACGTGGCACGCGGCATCATCCGGTAGTCGCCGAGGGTCAATGTCTCCGCGCCGCCGATGGTTTCGGCTGCCACCACGCCCATCGCCTCGGCGACGTGGGCCAGTTGCAGCTTGGCGGTGACGTCGCCGATCGCGTAGATGTGCGGCACGTTGGTGCGCATGTAATCGTCGATGGCGATGGCGCCGCGGTCGGTCAGCGCCACACCGGTGGCCTCTAGGCCGTAGCCGTCGATGTTCGGCGCGAAGCCGATGGCCTGCATCACCTTGTCGGCCTTGAGTTCCTGGCTGGCGCCGTCCTTGCTGACCACGATAGAGACGGACCCGTCGGACTCGTTGTCCACGATCGACTCCACCTTGGTGTCGGTGAGGATCTTGACGCCCAGCTTCTTGTACTGCTTCTCGATCTCCTTGGACACCTCGACGTCCTCGTTGGGCAGTGCCCGCGGCAGGAATTCGACGATGGTGACGTCGACGCCGTAGTTGACCATGACGTAGGCGAACTCCATGCCGATAGCGCCGGCGCCGGCGATGACGATCGAGCGGGGCAGGTCGCGGTCGAGGATCTGCTCCTCGTAGGTGACGACGTTCTTCGATAGCGAGGTGCCCGGGATCAGCCGGGTGCTGCTGCCGGTGGCGATGATCGCGTTGGAGAAGGTGACCGTCTCGGTGCCGCCCTCGTTGAGGTCGACGGCGATGGTGCTGGCGTCGGTGAACCGGCCGTACCCGTGGATCTCGGTGATCTTGTTCTTCTTCATCAGGAAGTGCACGCCGGCCACCCGGCCGTCGGCGACCTTGCGGCTGCGGTCGAAGGCGGCTCCGAAGTCGGCGGTCACCTGCCCGCTGAAACCGAACGTCGCCGCTTCCTTGGTGACGATGTGTGTCAGCTCCGCGTTGCGCAACAGTGCTTTCGACGGAATACAGCCCACATTGAGGCACACCCCGCCCCAGTACTTGGGCTCGATGATGGCCGTATTCAGGCCGAGTTGCGCGCAGCGAATGGCGGAGACGTACCCGCCCGGACCGGCGCCGAGGACAACGACGTCATAGTGAGTCACGGACTAACCCTAGCCGGAACGACGCTCGCGGAAGGGCCTTGTCAGCCGATCGCCGGTCGGGCAATCCATTCGAAGTAATAAGCGCCGTGCAGGACGGCGGCGGCCGCCGTGGACGCCAATGGGGCGGCCATCAACGCGATAGCCAAGGCCGTCACCTGCGGGCGGTTGGGCACCATGGAGACCATTACGCTCGCCACCATGCAGACCGCCAGATACAGCAGGATGCCGAACACCGGAAGGGTCTTGTCCATGGCGGTGTACCACCAGTAGTAGAAGCCCAGGCCCGCAGCCGCGGCCACCACCCAGACCCCGGCCACGATCAGGGCGAACTTCCAGCGTTTGACGAATTGGAATGCGCTGGGAACAGCGACGGGCTGCGCGGTGATCACCACCGGTTCGATGTGGCCGGTGACCGACCGCAGGAACGCGTCGGTGTCGACGTTGTCGAGTTCGCTGAATGCCTTCCACTCCGGCCTGGGCACCGGCGGCGCCGGCTCCGGATCGAGAGCGCCCAGCGCGAGATGCAGGTCGGCCGCAATGCCGGCCGAATCCGGCTCGGAGGTCGCCGCCGGTGTGAATTCCGGCGCAGCTTCCGGCGCCTCCTCGGTGGTTGCGGATTCGGCTGCCGATGCGCGATCCGCCTTCGGCTTCTCGCTCGCGTTCGATTCCGATTCGGCAGTCGGGTCCGAATCCGAGACCTCGGTGTGCCGCCATTCGGCATTGCGCCATTCGTCGGAGTCCCACTCGGCGTCCGCCCAGGCAGTCGACTGCGGCTCGTCCGACTCGGGTTCGACGGTCGGCTCCGCCGAGGTCGCGTTGAGAGGGTTCGGGTGCGGTCCGGTGTCAAAGATCGGCGCCGGATTGGGTTCGGTGTTGGACGCCAACGCGGGTTGGCCGCCGGTGGCGAACATCGGCGTCAGGTGCGGTTCGGTGATCGGAGCAGCGGTGTCAGTCACCCGGAGACCACCTGCAGCAACAGCAGAACCGACAACCAGCCGGGGGCCATGGCCAGGATGAAAGCACCCACCGTGGTTACCCACCGTCGGCCGGAACACAGGACTACCAACAGCCCGACGACGCTGGGAACACCGATGACCAGAGCGACGACGAGGTCAGGCCGGATGGTTGCGTCCACCATCAACTTGGCGGCGACTGCGGAGATCTGCCCCGCGACGCAGCCGAGGAGCAATGCGCTTGTGAGCAGCCATGCCCTGGGCAGGGGTATCACGCTTGACGACGATACGGGCTGGCAGGCCGTCTACCTCGGACCTGCGTCGGCGTGCCGACCGGGTATTTGGCAGGCCTCGTCCGGGTGAGCGATCACCACGTCCTCCCGCTCGGGGGGTCGCAGACCTTGCTCGTAGTCGGCGCCGGTGATCGGCGGGTCGGCCGCCAAGGCCTCCAGTTCGGCTGGGGTGAACGCGCGCCCGCGGCTGAGGAAGCGCACCCCTTCGGGTGCCTCCAGGCTGAAGCCGCCGCCGCGGCCGGGGACGATGTCGATGACCAGTTGAGTGTGCTTCCAGGCGTCGAACTGCGGCCCGGAGATCCACACCGGTGCTCCGCACAGCACGCCCAGCAGCACGTCGCGATCGCCGACGATGAACTCACCCTCCGGATAGCACATCGGCGAGGACCCGTCGCAGCAGCCGCCGGACTGGTGAAACATCACCGGGCCGTGCCGGGTCCGCAGGCGGTTGAGCAGGTCTGCGGCGGCGGTTGTGATGAGCGCACGCGCCGGAGCAGGCTCAGTGCTCACAGGAGCAGGCTCAGTGCTCACAGGAGCAGGCTCAGTGCTCACAGGAGCAGGCTCAGTGCTCATTAGAAGAATCCCTGGGCCTTGTTGCTATAGGACACCAGCAGGTTCTTGGTCTGCTGGTAGTGGTTGAGCATCATCAGGTGGTTTTCCCTGCCGATACCGGACTGCTTGTACCCGCCGAACGCGGCGTGGGCCGGGTACTGGTGGTAGCAGTTCGTCCACACCCGCCCGGCCTTGATGTCGCGCCCGGCCCGATAGGCGACGTTGCCGTTGCGGCTCCACACCCCCGCGCCAAGGCCGTAGAGGGTGTCGTTGGCGATGCGGATGGCGTCGTCGTAGTCGGTGAACGACGTCACCGACACCACCGGGCCGAAGATCTCCTCCTGGAAAATCCGCATCGCGTTGTCGCCGGCGAAGATGGTGGGCTGCACGTAGTAGCCGCCGGATAGATCGCCGCCGAGGTCGGCACGCTCCCCGCCGGTCAGCACGGTGGCGCCTTCGCTGCGGCCGATCTCGATGTAGGACAGTATTTTTTCCAGCTGGTCGTTGGAGGCCTGCGCGCCGATCATCGTCTCGGTGTCCAACGGGTCGCCCTGCCGTACGGCTTTGGTGCGGATGGCCGCCAGCGCCAGGAAGTCGTCGTAGATGTCGGCCTGGATCAAGGAACGCGACGGGCAGGTGCACACCTCGCCCTGGTTGAGGGCGAACATGGTGAAGCCCTCCAGCGCCTTGTCCTGATAGTCATCGGCCGCCGCCATGACGTCGGAGAAGAAGATGTTCGGGCTCTTGCCGCCCAATTCCAGCGTCACCGGGATGAGGTTCTGCGAGGCGTACTGCATGATCAGCCGGCCGGTGGTGGTCTCGCCGGTGAAGGCGATCTTGGCGATTCGGTTGCTCGATGCCAGCGGCTTGCCCGCCTCGACGCCGAATCCGTTCACCACGTTGACAATGCCGGCCGGCAGCAGGTCGGCGATGAGCGACATCAGATACATCACCGAGGCGGGGGTCTGTTCGGCCGGCTTGAGCACCACCGCGTTGCCGGCGGCCAGCGCCGGTGCCAGCTTCCACACCGCCATCAGAATCGGGAAGTTCCACGGGATGATCTGGCCGACCACGCCCAGCGGTTCGTGGAAGTGATAGGCGACGGTGTCGTCGTCGATCTGGCTCAATGAGCCTTCCTGGGCGCGGATCGCCCCGGCGAAGTACCGGAAGTGAT
>NZ_JBIIOV010000032.1:0-23508 GCF_044342925.1 Mycobacterium sp.
CGACGTCGAAGGCCGCGCACAGCGCGGCGATCCGGTGCAGTTCGGAGTCGGGCAGCCGCACCGACCCGACCAGCTGCCGGGCGACCGCGACCCGCTGGGCCAACTCGGTGTCGGCGGCGGCGTGCCGGTCGGCGAAGCCGGCCGGGTCGGCCTCGTAGTCCAGCCGCGCACGAATCACCGCGGTGCGCACCGGGACGTCGCGCGAGGCCGCCACGTCGACGGCCAGCCCGAACCGGTCGAGCAACTGCGGGCGCAGCTCCCCCTCTTCGGGGTTCATGGTGCCGATCAGCACGAACCGCGCCTCATGCGAGTGCGACACCCCGTCGCGCTCGATGTGCACCCGACCCATCGCGGCCGCGTCGAGCAGGACGTCGACGAGGTGGTCGGGCAGCAGGTTGACTTCGTCGACGTAGAGCACGCCGCCGTGCGCGCGGGCCAGCAGCCCGGGCGAGAAGGCGTGTTCGCCGTCACGCAGCACCTTCTGCAGGTCCAGCGATCCCACCACCCGGTCCTCGGTGGCGCCGATGGGCAGCTCCACCAGCCGGGCGTCGGCTTCACCTGGACGGGTGGCCTGGCCGAGCACCGCGGCCAGCGCCCGCACGGCCGTCGACTTGGCGGTGCCCTTCTCGCCGCGGATCAGCACTCCGCCGATCTCGGGGCGCACCGCGCACAGCAGCAGCGCCAGTCGCAGCTTGTCGTGGCCGACGATGGCGCTGAACGGATACGGCGGGGTCATCGGCGGGTGCCGCCGGTCAGTGCGAGCCGCATCATCGGCACGTGCGGAATGCCGTCCTCGACGAACTCCGCGCCGTCGACCACGAAACCGTGCCGGGCGTACATGTCGGCCAGGTAGCTCTGGGCACTGAGCCGGCAGGGTTGCTCGCCCACCTCAGCCAGGGCGGCCTGCATCAGGCGGGTGGTGTGGCCGCGGCCACGCTCCGACGCGCGGGTGCAGACCCGGCCGATCCGGAACACCGGCGCCGCGGGGCCGCCTTCCCGCATCAGCCGCAGCGTCGAGATCACCTGTCCCCCAGCGTCGTCCAGCCAAAAATGTCGGGTGGTCGGCTGCAGGTCGCGGCCGTCGAGTTCCGGGTAGGGGCAGGCCTGCTCCACGACGAACACCTCGACGCGCAACCTGAGCAGCGCGTAGAGGCTGGCCGCGTCCAGATCGGGTCCCCAGCTGTGCCGCAGGGCCAGCGTCACACCAAGCCCGCGGGTTCCGGCTGGCCGGTGGGGCGGGTGCCCAGACCCAGCACCTTGCTGCCGTGCTCCCAGATCTCGGTGAACAGCCGCGGCTCCTCAGACAGCTTGGAGCCCAGCGAGGGCACCATCTCCTTGATCCGCGGCTCCCAGCCCCGGTACTCCTCGGGGAAGCAGCGCTGCATCACCTCGAGCATGGCGGGCACCGCGGTGGATGCGCCCGGCGAGGCCCCGAGCAGCCCGGCGATGGACCCGTCCGCGGCGGCGAGCACCGTGGTGCCGAACTCCAGAATACCCAGCTTCTTGGAGTCGCGGCGGATCACCTGCACGCGCTGACCGGCGATATCGAGTTCCCAGTCGTGGCCCTCGGCGGTGGGGGCGAACTTGCGCAGCGTGTTGACCCGGTCACCGAAGGACTGCAGCAACTCGCCGATGAGGTACTTCAGCAGCGGCAGCTCGGTGAGGCCGACGCCGACCATCGACAACAGGTTGTCGGGCTTGACCGACAGCGGCAGATCGGTGGACTTGCCGGCCTTGAGGAACTTCGGCGACCAGCCGGCGAACGGGCCGAACAGCAGCCAGTCCTTGCCGTTGATGACACGGGTGTCCAAGTGCGGCATGGACATCGGCGGGGCGCCCAGCGGCGGCAGGCCGTAGACCTTGGCGTTGTGCTCGCTGGTGAGGCCGGGCTTGTCGGTGCGCAGCCACTGGCCGCTGACCGGGAAGCCGCCGAAGCCCTTGGCCTCCTTGATGCCGGCCTTCTGCAGCAGCGGCAGGGCGCCGCCGCCGGCGCCGACGAACACGAACTTGCTGCGGATCCGCGACTTCTCACCGGTGCGCCGGTTGACGATCTTGACCGTCCAGCTGCCGTCGGACTCCTGGTCGAGGTCGCGGACCTCGTGGCCGAACAGGGTGTTCATGCCGCGCTCGGAGCCGAACGCCAGCAGCTGGCGCGACAGCGACCCGAAGTCGACGTCGGTGCCGGCCTCGGTCCAGTTCAGTCCGACCGGGACCGAGAAGTCCCGGCCCTGCGACATCAGCGGCAGCCGGCGGGCGAACTCGTCCGGGGAGTCGATGAACTCCATCGAGGCGAACAGCGGGTTGTGCCTGAGGGTCTCGTAGCGGCGGCGCAGGTAGTCGACGTTGTCGGCACCCTCGACGAAACTGACGTGTGGCACCTGGTTGAGGAAGCTGCGGACGTCGCTGAGCAGACCGTTCTCCACGGCGTACGACCAGAACTGCCGGGTGACCTGGAACTGCTCGTTGACGTTGATCGCCTTGGCGATGTCGATGCTGCCGTCCGGCTTGGCCGGGGTGTAGTTGAGCTCGCACAGCGCCGAGTGGCCGGTGCCGGCGTTGTTCCACGGGTCGGAACTCTCGGCGGCGGCCGCATCGAGCCGCTCCACCAACGTGATCGACCAGTCCGGCTCCACCAGGCGAAGCAGAGCGCCGAGGGTGGCGCTCATGATTCCGGCACCGACGAGGACGACGTCGGTCCTGGCGTCGGACTTGGGGTTGTCAGCCACGGGTACGTCCTTCCGGAGATCCGCCCCCGGGCGTGGGGGCGGGCGTAGAGCTAGGTTATCCCGCCCTATCCGGCCGCGATCCCGGTAGTAGCGAGCGCCACACATCGTTACTGTGTGTCCCGTGGCGGCTGGGCGTGGCGACTGGTCTGGCCCCGTCTCTTGGACCGACGACGTACTGCCGGGTTATCGCCAGGCCACCGTGGCGCTGGGAGCCGATCCCGACGACGAGGGCGACCTGGTCGCCACCCTGGTCACCCGGGCCGACGCCGCGCCGTCCGACCGGGTCGTGCTGGCGGTGCACGGGTACACCGACTACTTCTTCAATACCGAACTGGTGGATTTCCTCGCCGCCCGCGGCTACCGCCTCTACGCCGTGGACCTGCACAAGTGCGGCCGGTCCTGGCGGCCGGGACAGACCCCGCATTTCACCACCGATCTATCCCGGTACGACCGCGAGCTGGAACTGGTGCTGGGCATCATGACCGCGGAGAACCCCGGCGCGCGAACCGTCATGTACGGCCATTCCACCGGCGGTCTGGTGGTCTCGCTGTGGCTGGACCGGGCGCGCCGCCGCGGCGACACCGCCGGGCTCGGGCTGTCCGGCCTGGTACTCAACAGCCCGTTCCTGGATCTGCAGGGTCCGGCCATCCTGCGCACCGCGGTCACCTCCGGCGCCATCGGGGCGCTGTCGCGAGTCAACAAGAACCGGGTGGTGCGCGCGGCGGGGAACGGCGGCTACGGGCGCAGCCTGCACCGCGATTACCACGGCGAGTTCGACTACGACCTGCGGTGGAAACCGCTGGGCGGCTTCCCGATCACCGTCGGCTGGGTGCATGCCATTCGAAGCGGCCAGGCGCGGCTGCACCTCGGGCTGGACGTCGGCGTGCCCAATCTGGTGCTGCGGTCCGACCACAGCGTGGCCGAGACGACGGGCACCGACGGGATTCAGCGCGGCGACGCCGTGCTGGACGTCACCCACATCGCCCGGTGGGCCGGGTGCATCGGCAACCGGCAGACGATCGTGCCGGTGGTCGACGCCAAGCACGACGTGTTCTTGTCCCTGGCCGGGCCGCGCGAGGCCGCGTACCGCGAACTGGAGCAGTGGCTGGCGCAGCTCTGACCCGCCGGTCTGGAACTCAGCGGGGCACGAAGCTGCCGTGGAATCCCTGCGGAATGTGGTGCTTGAGACCCGCGGTTGCCACCGGGCCGCCGGCGACGTCCTGGGCGTCGAGGACCACCAGCCGGGAGGTGTGGGTGTCCGCCCGGTACTCCACCGACAGCAGCCAGCCGTCGTCCTCGTCGGTCGCGCCCGGCCGCGGGGTGAACACCGGCTCGCAGAAGCTGTTGCCGGGCGTCTGCGCGGCGTAGCTGGTCTCGGTGTTGTCGGACAGATCGATCTTGGTGATCTCGTCGAACATGGTGCCGAGCTGGTGGCGGGTGTTGAAGTAGGAGTACCGGTGCGGGCGCCCTTCGCGGTCGGGGTGGTGCCGCGGGAACTCGCACGACCGGTCGCTGAGTTGTTCGCGGATCACCCGGCCGGAGGCGGTGATGCGGAACCGGGTGAACTCCGAGGTGGCGTTGTCCAGCGGACTGGTGCGGAACCGCGAGATGCATTCCAGCAGTTCGCCGTTGTGGTAGGTGACCACGTCGAGGACGACGTCGCCGCGGTCGTCGAAGGCGTTGCTGAGATGGAATTGCAGCACGGCGTCGTGCTCGATACGACGGATGTCGCCGCCGTCCCGCGGGATCAGGACGAACGAGCTGCCCCGCTCCGGATGGTATTTCATGCCGTCGCCGAATGACTTGAGCCCCAGGGCGATCGGGATGCCGTCCGGGATGATCGGGGACACCAGGAACACCAGATACCGCTCGGTGATCGCAAAGTCGTGCACCATGGCCACGTACGGCAGCGACAGCGAGCGGTAGTGCTTGAGCTTGCCCTGCCGGTCGGTGCGGTACACCCGCAGATGCGGGGTCGGAAGGAACTCGACGCCGAAGTTGAACATGTCACCGCTGCTCGGGCAGAAGCAGGGATGCGCGGAATACGAACCGATCCAGCGCAATTCGCCGCCGAATCGTCGCAGGCCCTTGGTCTCCAGGGTCTCGGCGTCGATCTCGTAGGGCGGGCCGCCCTCCCACAGCGCGTACAGGTGACCGGCGTGCTCGACGACGTTGGTGTTGGCCAGGTTGGTGGGCAGCCGGCCGATATTGGCCAGGAGACCACCGACGGCGTCGGTGCCCATGTGCCGGGTTCCGGACTTCCCGCGGTAGTGCTGGGTCCGCACGTACCGGTTGCGGTAGCGCACGGTGCCGCGGTCGATCCGGAAGGCGGAGATCATGCCGTCGCCGTCGAACAGATGGTGCAGTGGCCGGCCGGTGTGGTCCTGCCAGCGGCCCGGGCCGTTGCGGTAGAGCGTTCCATTCAGTTCGGCCGGCAGCTCGCCCTCGACCGCCGCGACGTAGTCGAACTCCTTGAGTTGCGGTTCGCTGACCCCCAGACTGCGCAGGTCGGCGTCGCCCATCGTCGCCATCCGCTCCAGTGCGCGGGCACGCTCGTCGTCGTCGAGGGAGTCCAGATACTCGTCGAGGCCGGGCAGGTCCGGTTTGTCGAGAACCAGAGCGGTGGCCCGCGAGGACGACGATGCTGAACGGGAAGCCACGACTTACTCCTGATCGTTGAGTGAGACTAAATGTGAACCTAGTCTCAGTTCGCGAAGTGCGTCAACCAGCCACGCCGGATTGGCGCTGCGGTACAAATACCGGTGATGTCCTCGACCCGGTCCTCCGAAGAGCTGGTCGGGGCCGCGGTGGAGCTGATCGCCGAAGCCGGCCTCGACGGGTTGACGCTGAGCCGGGTCGCCGGCCGAGTCGGGGTGTCCCGGGCCACCGCATACCGGGAATTCGGCGATAAAGAAGGGCTGATCAGCGCGGCGGCGCAACACGAGGTGCAGGCGATGGTCGTCGCCACGCTGGGCGGGGTGGACATGCGGGCCGAGCCGGCGGCCATCGTGCGCTCGACGGTGCTGTTCGCCTTGCGGTACCTGCGAAACCACGCCGCCTTCACCTACATCCGGGATCACGAGCCGCACTGGCTGCTCAACGCCGTGCTCGTCGTCGGGGATACCCCGATGAACCTGGTTCAGACGGTGGCTGCGATGGTGGCGCCGGTGATCGCCGCACCCGGGGACCCCCGGCTGACACTGGAACCGATGCAGGCCGCCGAGCTCGTGGTGCGCACGGTCTTGTCACACACGCTGATCGAGCGCAGCACGCTCACCGACGAGCAGGTGGCCGACGCGGTAGCCCGCGCCATCACCTGAGCCACGCGGCCTCTGGGCGGATCGACTCTGCGTCCAGATCGCCTCCCGCGACGTTTCGACGCGCTCACCGCAGCGTCGATGGACTCAGCGCAGAGTCAGCCACCGGTTTGGCTCACCGGGTAAGGTCGCCGCAAGTACTCGGATGGTGTGAGAAACCGGTGTGATTCCGGTGCGGTCGCGCCACTGTGTCCGGTTGTTTCGTTAACCGGTAGCCAGACCTTCCCGTCCGGGTTTTCACCCACGAGCGGGACGCGCAATCCCGCAGGAAGGCGGCGGATGGCTGCTCATCTGCTGGGCACATGGACGCGCCGCGACTGGGTGCACGCCTCGGGGTTGCTGGGGGCAGTGGCCGTCCTGCACGTGGTGGGGTTCGGCGCGCTGATCCTCGCGGTCGCCCCGGCGCACTATCAGCTGGGAGCGCAGGCGTTCTCGATCGGCTTGGGCGTCACCGCCTACATGTTCGGTCTGCGGCACGCCTTCGACGCCGACCACATCGCCGCGATCGACAACGTGACCCGCAAACTGGCCGCGGACGGCCGGCGGCCGAAGTCGGTCGGATTCTGGTTCGCGCTCGGCCATTCGGCGATGGTGGTGGTGCTGGCGCTGCTGGTGGTCGCCGCCGCCCGGATGGCCGGGAGCCTGCTCGACGAAGGCTCCTCCACCCGGCGGACGCTCGGCATCGCAGGCACGCTGGCCTCCGGCGGCTTCCTCTACGTGATCGCCCTCGTCAACGTGGTTGCACTGGCAGGAATCTGGCGCGCCTTCACCGCGATGCGCAGGGGCACGCTGGACATGGCCCAGCTGGACCGGCATCTGGAGGGCCGAGGCCTGGTGGTCCGGCTGCTGCGGCCGGTGATGAGTCGGATCCGTCGGCCAGGGCAGATGTTCGCCGTGGGCATGCTGTTCGGACTGGGATTCGACACCGCCACCGAGGTGACGCTGCTGGCGATGGCCGGTACCGGCGCAGCCGCCGGCATCCCCTGGTATGCGGTTCTCACTTTGCCCGTGCTGTTCGCCGCCGGGATGAGCCTGATGGACACCGTCGACGGACTGTTCATGGCGGCCGCCTACGACTGGGCGTTCGCCAACCCGATGCGCAAGATCCTCTACAACCTGGCGATCACCGCGCTATCGGTAGCGGTGGCCTGGGGCGTCGGCACGGTGGAACTGGTGTCGGTGCTGCACGACGACTTCGGCTGGGCCAACCCGGTCACCGAGTGGCTGAGCGGAATCACCCTCGACAAGGTCGGCTACATCATCGTGGCACTGTTCGCAATGACCTGGGTTGTCGCGATCGCGGTGTGGCGCGTGCGGGCCGCACTGTCCTGACTCAGTCGCACTGTCCTGACTCAGTCGCACCGCCGGCCATGGGTCTACAGCGGGGTGACGTAGTGGCCGCTGATGCCGCCGTCGACGAGGAAGGTGGCACCGGTGATGAACGACGCGTCGTCACTGGCCAGGAACGCCACCGCGGCCGCGAGTTCCTCGGGCTCGGCGAACCGGCCGATCGGGACGTGCACCAGCCGCCGCGCGGCGCGCTCGGGGTCCTTGGCGAACAACTCCTGCAGCAGCGGGGTGTTCACCGGGCCGGGGCACAGCGCGTTGACCCGGATTCCCTGCCGGGCGAACTGCACTCCCAGTTCGCGGCTCATCGCCAGCACCCCACCCTTGGACGCGGTGTAGGAGATCTGCGAGGTGGCCGAGCCCATCACCGCCACGAAGGAGGCGGTGTTGATGATGGACCCCTTGCCGGCCGGCACCATGTGGCGCAGCGCCGCCCGGCAGCACAGGTACACGCTTTTGAGGTTGACGTCCTGAACCCGTTGCCAGGCGGGCAGTTCGGTGGTCTCGATGAGGTCGTCGTCAGGCGGGGAGATGCCGGCGTTGTTGAACGCGATGTCGACCGCGCCGTAGGCGGCCGCGGCGGTGTCGAACAGGTTGTTGACCTGGTCTTCGTCGGAGACGTCGACCGAGACGAACAACCCGTCCAGTTCGTCGGCAACCGGTTCCCCGGCCTTCGGGTCGATGTCCCCGACGACGATGATCGCGCCTTCGGCCCGCATGCGCCGTGCGGTGGCCAGGCCGATACCGCTGGCTGCGCCGGTGATGACGGCCACCCTGCCGGCCAGTCGCTGGGTCAGGTCCATCTAGCTTTCTCCCATCGCGAAGAAGACGTTCTTGGTCTCGGTGAAGTGCTCGGGGGCATCCGGGCCCAGTTCCCGGCCCAGGCCGGAGCGCTTGAATCCGCCGAACGGGGTGCTGTAGCGCACCGAGGAGTGCGAGTTGACGCTGAGATTGCCCGACTCCACCGCCCGCGACACCCGCAGTGCCCGGGACAGGTTGTCGGTCCAGATCGATCCGGACAGACCGTAGTCGGTGTCGTTGGCCAGCGCGATGGCGTCGGCCTCGTCGTCGAACGGCAGCACCGCCACCACCGGACCGAAGATCTCCTCGGTCACCGTGCGGTCGGTCCGGTCCGGGGTGAGAACCGTTGGCGGGAACCAGTATCCGGGCCCGCCCGGGGCGGCCCCGCGGAAGGCGACGGGGGCGTCGTCGGGGACGTAGGCGGCCACCGACTGGAAGTGCGGGCGCGACACCAGCGGCCCCATCTCGGTGTCGCGCCGGGCCGGATCGCCCACCACCACCCCTTTGACCGCGGGTTCGAGCAGTTCCATGAACCTATCGAACACACTGCGCTGCACCAGGATCCGGCTGCGCGCACAGCAGTCCTGGCCGGCGTTGTCGAATACCCCGTACGGTGCGGTGGCCGCCGCCTTCTCCAGGTCGCAGTCGTCGAAGATGATGTTGGCGCTTTTGCCGCCGAGTTCCAGGGTGACCCGCTTGACCTGAGCCGCCGCCCCCGCCATCACCCGGGTGCCGACCTCGGTCGAGCCGGTGAACACCAGCTTGCGCACGTCCGGGTGGCTGATGAAGCGCTCCCCCACCACGCTGCCCTTGCCGGGCAGTACACAGAAGAGGCCGGCCGGAAGACCCGCCTCGACGGCCAGTTCAGCCAGCCGGATGCTGGTCAACGGGGTCCACTCGGCCGGCTTGAGGAGCACCGCGTTGCCGGCGGCCAGCGCCGGGGCGAAACCCCACGAGGCGATCGGCATCGGGAAGTTCCACGGGGTGATCACCCCGACGACCCCGATGGGCTCGTGGAACGTGACGTCGAGACCGCCGGCGACGGGAATCTGCCTGCCGCTCAACCGCTCCGGCGCGGCGGCGTAGTACTGCAGCACGTCGCGAACGTGCCCGGCCTCCCACTCGGCCGCCGACAGCGGGTGTCCGGCGTTGGCAACTTCTAGGGCCGCGAGTTCCCCGATGTGCGCGTCGACGACCGCGGCGAAGGCCCGCAGCGCGGACGCACGTTCGGCGGGCGGCTTTGCCGCCCAGAGCTTCTGGGCCGCCCTGGCCCGCGCCACCGCGTCGTCGACCGCGGCGGCGTCGCACTGGTCGACGGTTCGCAGCACCTCCTCGGTGGCCGGGTTGATCAGTGTGGTGGTCTGTGTGCTCACGAACCCACCCTTCCTGTCGCGTAGTCGCGGGCGGCGGCGATGAGCCCGCCGAACAGCCGGAGCTCGTCGAGGTTCTCCTCGGGGTGCCACTGCACCGCGACCACGAAGCCCGACCCGGGCAGTTCCACCGCCTCGATCACGCCGCCGGCGTCGGTGGCGGTGACCATCAGGCCCTCCCCCAATCGATCGATCGCCTGGTGGTGGTAGCACTGCACCTCCAGGCCGTCACCCACCAGCTGCGCCAGCCTGCTGCAGGGAACGGTGGAGACGGTCGAGGTGGCGAACACCGCGTCACCCTGCCGGTGCCCGCTGTGCCCGAGGACGTCGGGCAGGTGCTGGTGCAGCGTGCCGCCGAGCGCGACGTTGAGCACTTGGGCTCCCCGGCAGATGCCCAGCACCGGCAGCCGACGGCGCAACGCCGCATCGAGCAGGGCGAACTCCCAGTCGTCGCGGTCACCAGCGGGGGCGTCGGTGGCCGGGTGCGGGTTCTGGCCGTAGGCGGCCGGGTCGACGTCTGTGCCGCCGGTGATGACCAGGCCGTCGAGGCCGTCGATGACACGCGCGGCCGTGACCGGGTCGACCGGCTGCGGCGGCAGCAGGGTGGCGATCCCGCCGGCCAGCGTCACACCGTCGATGTAGACCCCGGGCAGAAAGCTGGCCTGCACATCCCACACCCCGCTGCGGGCCTGTTGCCGGTAGGTGGTCAAGCCGATCACCGGGGGTGCGCCCGCCACCTCAGCAGCGCTCAAAACCGCGCACCCTCTCCCAGTCGGTGACCGCGGAGTTGAACGCGCCGATCTCCACCCGCGCGTTGTTGAGATAGTGCTCGACCACGTCGTCACCGAAGGCTTCCCGCGCCACCGCGGACCGCTCGAACAGTCCGGCCGCCTCGGCCAGCGTGCCAGGCAGCCGCTCGGCGTCGCCGACGTAGGCGTTGCCGGTCACCGGGTCGGGCAGCTGCACTCCGTTATCGATGCCGTGTAGTCCGCCGGCGATCAGCGCGGCGACCGCCAGGTACGGGTTGACGTCGCCGCCCGGGGCGCGGCATTCGGCTCGCAGGGAGTGGCCGTGGCCGACCACCCGCATGGCGCAGGTCCGGTTGTCCACACCCCAGGCGACGGCGGTCGGGGCGAAGCTGCCCAGAACAAAGCGCTTGTAGGAGTTGATGTTCGGCGCGTAGAACAACGCCATTTCGCGCAGCGTGGCTAGCTGCCCGGCGAGGAAGCTGCCGAACATTCCCGACATGCCGAACGGGGCGGTGTCGTCGGCGAACACCGCGCTGCCGTCGGCACCGCGCAGCGAAAGGTGGATATGACAGCTGTTACCTTCACGTTCGTCGAACTTGGCCATGAAGGTCAGGCTCTGGCCGTGCTGGTCGGCGATCTCCTTGGCGCCGTTCTTGTAGATGGTGTGGTTGTCACAGGTGACCTGGGCGTCGTCGTAGCGGAAGGCGATCTCCTGCTGGCCGAGGTTGCACTCGCCCTTGACGCCTTCGCAGTACATTCCGGCGCCGTCCATGCCCAGCCGGATGTCGCGCAGCAGCGGCTCCAGGCGGGTGGAGGCATGGATGGCGTAGTCGACGTTGTAGTCGGTGGTCTTGCTCAACCCGCGGTACCCGGCTGCCCACGCCGCGCGGTAGGTGTCGTCGAACACCATGAATTCCAGTTCAGTGCCGACGAATGCCTTCAGCCCGCGCTGGGCGAGCCGGTCCAGTTGGCGGCGCAGGATGCTGCGCGGTGCGGCGGCCACCGGATCCTCACCCGCCGCGGAGGCGGCGCCACCGGCGCTGTGCCACTGCAGGTCGGCCATCACCAACGCCGTGCCAGGCAGCCAGGGCAGGATCCGCAGAGTGTTCAGGTCCGGGCGCATCACCATGTCGCCGTAGCCGGACTCCCAGCCCGACATCCGGTACCCGCCGACGGTGTTCATCTCGACGTCGACGGCCAGCAGATAGTTGCAGCATTCCGCGCCGTGGGCAGCAACCTCATCGACGAACAGCCGCGCCGACACCCGCTTGCCGGTCAGCCGGCCCTGCATGTCGGCGAAAGCGACGATCACCGTGTCGATCTCGCCGGCCGCCATCAACCGTTCCAGTTCACCGGGCGTCAGCATGCCGCGGCGGCGGTGGGCGCTCTCGGACTTCACGGGCACTCCTGGACTTGCTTGCTGCCACAAGGTTTACATGACGTGGACGGGGTTCAACAACTTCGCCATCTCGTTCTCGATCATCGCGATCCTCGCGGGTTGCTTCACCTCGTTTCTTACTGGGCTGGAACAACGGCGGCCCGGCGGCGATCGCGTGGGGCTGACCGATCCTGTCGGCATTCATCCTGCTGATCGGCCTGTGCACGTCCGAACTGGTCTCGGCCTACCCGACGTCCGGCGGAATCTATTGGTGGGCAGCCACACTCGGCGGGCCTAAGGCCGGCTTCTACACCGGCTGGCTGAACCTGATCGGGCTGATCGCCATCCTGGCCTCGGTGGCCTACGGCAGCGCGACGTTCCTGGATCTGACGTTGGGCACCCTCGGCGAGAGCAGTCGGGGCTGACTACCGCGCCGCTCACCAGGTGCTGGTGCGCAGCACGATCTCGGCGGCCATTTGGGCGGTGACCATCTCGGCGTTGGCAGCCCGGCCGCCGAACTCGACCAGCCGGAAGTCGCTGTAGACGAACCGCTGGCTGGCCATGGCGGCGGCCCGCGCCGCCGGGTTGCTGACCAGAACGGTGGTGTTGATCTCCACCGGCGGGCAGTCGGTGTCGCGGGTGACCCCGTGCGGATCGGGAACCCGGGGATGGCCGCGGTCGACGACCACCATCCCGATGAACCGCTCCGGATGTGCGGCGGCCACCTGCCAGGCCAGTTCGGCGCCGAACCGGTCACCGAACAGCACCCCGGACGGAATCTCGAGAACGTCAAGCACCTCCACGACGTTCTTGGACTGCAGCCGCGGGTCGCCGCCGATGACGGCGGTGCGCGCCGCGGAATTGTGCAGGCGCTTGCACAACGCGTCGTACGCGGCGGGAGGATGCTGGGCCGCGCCCAGCAGCAACACGCAGGGCCCCTTATCGGGTCCGGCGACAGTCACCGGCAAGCTGAACCCGTCGACGGTTCTGATCGTCGTGGGCATCTTGAACACGCTAAAGTCCGCCGCGCGGGCCGGTGAGGTTACGTCGGAGCTCTCAGAGAGTATTCAGGAAGCCGCGAGCTTGGTGGCCTGCCGGGAGAAGACCTCCAGGAAGGTCTGCGGCAGTTCTGCTTTCGCCGCGACCGACGGGTTGGGCGTCGGGGTGACCGAGCCGAACACCGCTCGCCGCCCCACATTCTGAAAGGCCATGTAGGCACTGCTCTGGGCGCCGTTGAGTCTCATCGTCTGCTCATAGCCCAGGGCGCCGTCGGGCAGACCGGGCAGCGCGGTCGTGGTCATCGGAATACCGATGGAGGCGGGGTCGAAGAAGACCTCGTAGCTCGCACACCGGTCGGCGGCGGACTGCAGCGCCGCCAGGTCGAGATTCCAGGACAGCACCGTCATCACCATCCGGGCCCCGTCGTAGGAGACCGCGTACTTCGCCGCGCTGCCCGGACCGAGTTCGGCGGACTGCTTGATGACGTTGGTCAGGGCGTTGGCACACCCTTGCGGCCGCGACAGCATCGACCCGGGTTCGTGCGCGCCGTCGGGCTCCCCCGGCTTCTCGACGATGCGGTCGTACCGCACGCCGGGCGGGAAGTCGGCTTCGGTGAGCATGGCCTGCTGCAGCGCCGCCCCGGGCCAGGTGGCGGTACCGGGTACCGTGGCGGCGCACCCGGACAGCAGGACGACCGCCCCCAACGTCCCCGCCACCGCCGCACGCACCATGTCGTTCAGGGTAGGCGACCGACGGTGATGACCGGCGCCGCGACCGGGGGCCCGCCCAGGAGCCCCAGCACGGCGTCGAGGTCCAGATGTGCGGTGAGCAGGTCGGCCATCAGGTCGAGCTGGGCGTCGCGGCGGTCGGCGACGCTGATCCCGGCGGCGACTCGGAACCCGCTCCGGCCGGCGGCATGGGCCACCCGGGCAAGCCAGCCGCGGCGGAAGTCGTCGTTGTCCATCAACCCGTGCCAGTGGGTGCCGAACACGCCGTCGCGGACGAAACCGTGTGCGGTGCCGTCCACCTCGAACCAGACCTGCTCGGCGCACCGGGTCACCCGCCCGTGGTGAATTTCGTAGCCCTGCAGCAGCCCGTTCCACGGTCGCAGCACCTTGTCGGCGGCGAAGACGATGTCGGCGTCGAGCAGAGCCAGACCGGTTACCACGCCGCGGCCGCTCTCCACGGTGTCCTCGATCTGCCGGCACAGCATCTGCATGCCCCCGCAGATGCCCAGCACCGGACCGCCGGCGCGGGCGTGGCCGACGACGGCGTCGGCAAGTCCGCGTTCGCGCAGCCAGGCCAGGTCGGCGACGGTGGCCTTGCTGCCCGGCAGCACCACGACGTCGGCGTCGCGGACCTCGGCCGCCTCGGTGATCCAACGCACCTCGACCCCGGGTTCGCAGGCCAGCGCCTCGACATCGGTGGAGTTGGAGATCCGCGGCAGCCGCACCGCCGCCACCCGCAACCAGTCGCTGCCGACCGGCGGGCCCGGCCGGCCCACCAGGCCGCCGGGCGCCACCGACAGCGAGTCCTCGGCGTCCAGCCACAAGTCGTCGCTGTAGGGCAGGACGCCGTAGGTCGGCCGGCCGGTGAGATCGGCCAGCTGGTCGAGCCCCGGCGTCAGCAGGGACGGGTCGCCGCGGAACTTGTTGACGATGAAGCCGGCGATGAGCTTCTGGTCCTCCGGTTCCAGCACCGCCACGGTGCCGAACAGGTGGGCCAGCACACCGCCGCGGTCGATGTCGCCGACGACCACCACCGGCAGATTGGCGGCCCGCGCCAGACCCATGTTGGCCAGATCGGTGGCGCGCAGGTTGATCTCGGCCGGTGAGCCGGCACCTTCGCAAATTACGACGTCGAATTCCTCACGCAGAGAAGCCAATTCGTCGGCCACTACCGCGGCCAGCCGGTCGCGGTGGGTGATGTAGTCGCGGGCCCCCACGACGCCGACCGCACGGCCCCGCACGACCAGCTGCGAGGTCCGGTCACTGCCGGGTTTGAGCAGAACGGGGTTGAACCGCACACTGGGCGCCAGCCCGGCGGCGCGGGCCTGCATCGCCTGGGCCCGGCCGATCTCCCCGGCGCCGACCCCGTCGGCGTCCAGATCCCCGTCCAGGGCGACCACCGAGTTGTTGCTCATGTTCTGGGCCTTGAACGGCGCAACCCGGATTCCCTTGCGCGCCAGGATCCGGCACAGGCCGGCGACCACCATGGACTTGCCGGCGTCAGACGTGGTGCCGGCCACCAGCAGCGCTGCGCCGGTCAAGGCAGGGTGAGGATCTCGGCGCCGTCGTCGGTCACCACGATGGTGTGCTCGAACTGCGCCGTCCATT
Organism: Mycobacterium sp.; assembly: GCF_044342925.1. GTDB lineage: Bacteria > Actinomycetota > Actinomycetes > Mycobacteriales > Mycobacteriaceae > Mycobacterium. The sequence continues at coordinate 15,024 of NZ_JBIIOV010000032.1, forward strand.
TGCGGTCCTTGGTGACCACCGTCCAGCCGTCCGGCCAGATCTCGTAGTCCAGCGAGCCGAGGTTGATCATCGGCTCGATGGTGAACGTCATGTCCGGCTCCAGAACCGTCTCCACGCTCGGCTGGTCGTAGTGCAGCACAACCAGGCCGTTGTGGAACGTGGTCCCGATACCGTGGCCGGTGAAGTCGCGAACGACGTTGTAGCCGAAACGGTTTGCATACGACTCGATGACCCGGCCGACCACCGACAGCGCGCGGCCCGGTTTGACGGCCTTGATGGCGCGCAGGGTGGCTTCCTCGGTGCGCTCGACGAGCAACCGGTGTTCCTCGCTGACATCACCGGCGAGGAAGGTGGCGTTGGTGTCGCCGTGCACGCCGTGGATGTAGGCCGTGACGTCGATGTTGACGATATCGCCGTCGGCGATCACCGTCGAATCCGGGATGCCGTGACAGATGATCTCGTTGAGGGAGGTGCAGCAGGATTTGGGAAATCCCTTGTAGCCCAACGTCGAAGGGTACGCACCGTGGTCGAGCATGTACTCGTGGGCGATGCGGTCGAGTTCGTCGGTGGTCACCCCCGGCGCGACGGCCTTACCGGCCTGGGCCAGCGCCCCGGCGGCGATCCGGCCCGCGACGCGCATATTCTCGATCACCTCAGGCGTCTGCACCCAGGGCTCGTGGCCTTCGGCGGCACCGGCCCGGCCGACGTACTCCGGCCGTTCAATCAATTTGGGCACCGGCAGGATGGGCGAGAGCACCCCGGCGCTCAGCGGACCGCGCGTCATCGGCGCCGCAACACCGGCGGCACCGGCACCTTGGACCGGCGGGGTCCGCGGATGGTCACCGAACCCAGCACCACCCGGCCGGTGAGCACCACATGCGGCTTGCCCTCCGCAGGCGGATTCTTGCGGCGGTCACGGGCGCTGCCGCCGTAGACGGTGACGTCGTCAAGGGAGGCGCTGGCCCCGTCGGGAAGCCGGATGTCGACCGAGCCGCGCACCATGTCCAGTTCGATGACCACCACCGGGCCGGCGAACCGGGCGGTGGCGAGATCGAGGTCCACCGATCCCACCCGGCGCACCAGCGACAGGCGGGTGGGCACCATCCACTCGCCGTGCCGGCGCAGCGAACCCAGCCAGCCGCGCAGTTCCAAGTGGTCGGCCGAGGAGGAGGCGATGGCGCCGGCACGCGGAAGGTCGTCGACCAGCGCCTCGAGTTCACCCGGTTGGCGGGCGGTCGAGACCTGGGCCGAGCGCTCTTCGAACTCGCCGATATCGATGAGGCCCATCGCGACGGCGTTGTGCAGTCGCCGCAAGGTCCCATTGCGGTCGGCATCGGACACTCGCACGGCAGGCGGGCTGTCGTACCTGAGGACGGCGGACGTGTCGTACCGGTTCTCGATGTCAGTCATAGCCTCTCTAATTTACCGTTGATCAGGCTCCGGACGCTCCCTCGACCGCACCACCCACCGCCCACGTCACCGCTCGGTAAGCTCAGCGTCCATGTCCGAGATGCCCAGACGATCCGTACTGATCGGGGCTGCCCTGACCCCGCTGGCCGCTCCCCTGGCGGGCTGCGGGCAGGCCGGCAAGGTTCCCGCCCAACCGCCGCCGACCGCCGGTGAGGTGCTGACCGCCGTCGCCGACGTGCCGGTGGGTGAGGCCCGCATCATCGACGGCACCCTGGTGAGCCAGCCCACCCCGGGCGTCTTCAAGGGTTTCGTCGCCCGCTGCACGCACGCGGGCTGTGCGCTGGCGGTAAAGGATGGCGGCATCGAATGCCCTTGCCACGGAAGCAAATTCACCATCGACGGTGCGGTCGAGCGTGGGCCCGCCACCAAGCCGCTGAAGACGCGGCCGGTGACCGTGCGCGGCGGCGAGATCGTCGCGGGCTAAGCCAGGAAGTCCGGCGGCAGCTCTTCGAGCATCTGCCGCACCATCCGCACGGCGTAGCTGGAACTGCCGCCGCCGACGATCAGACCGGCGAACGCCAGGTCTCCCCGGTAGCCGGTGAACCACGCGTGTGAACCGCCTGGGAACTCCGCCTCACCGGTCTTGCCGTACACCTGGCCCAGACCGTCGATGTCCTTGGCTGTGCCGTTGGTCACGGCCTGACGCATCATCGTCCGCAGACCGTCCACCGCGACCGGATCGACCGGCGGGTGGTCGCCGCTCTCGACGGTCGGACGGCCGGCGATGAGGAACGGCGTGGGGGTGCGCCCGGCGGCGACGGTGGCCGCGGCCAGCGCCATGCCGAACGGGGTCACCAGCACCTTGCCCTGGCCGAAACCGTCCTCGGTGCGTTCGACGAGGTCGACGGTCGGAGGCACCGTCCCGGTGACGGTGGTCAGCCCCTCCATGGTGTAGTCCGGCCCGATGCCGAACTGCGCGGCCGCCACGGGCAGCGCGGTGGGGGTCATCCGGCTGGCCAGCTCGGCGAAGGTGGTGTTGCACGAGTTGGCGAATGCCTGGGTCATCGGCACCACGCCGAGGTCGAACTTGTCGTAGTTGGGGATGACGCGATCGCCGATCTCGATCATGCCCGGACACCCCACCATGGAGTCGGGGGTGGCCATCTTGGAGCTGATGGCCGCACCGGCGGTGACGATCTTGAACGTCGAACCGGGCGGGTACAGGCCGGTGGTGGCGGCCGGACCGTCGGCGTCGGCCGCGGCGTTCTGGGCCACCGCCATGATCTCGCCGGTGGACGGTTTGATGACCACGATCATCGCCTTGTTCCACCGCCCGCCCACCGCGTGCTGGGCGGCGTTCTGCACCAGCCGGTCCAGCGTCAGTGAGATCGACGGCGCCGGCTTGGGGGCCACCTCGGTGAGGACGTCGACGTCGGCACTGTTCTTGTTGACGCTGACCACCCGCCAGCCGGCTTCGCCGTCGAGCTCGTCGAGGACGGCCTTCTTGACCTCGTTGACGATGGCGGGCGCGAAACCGTCGTCGGTGGGCAGCATGTCGGCGACCGGCGCGACGATCACGCCGGGCAGGTTGTCCAGCGCTGCGGCGACCTTGTCGTGATCCGACGGTCGCAGCGTGATCAGATCCAGCGGTCCCTTCATGGAGCTGGCCGTTTCGGCGAGCCGTTGCGGGTTGAGGGTGTTGTCGAATTGGCGCAGCACATCGGAGACCACCCGGGCGGTGCCCATCAGATTGCCGCCGGCCCGGGTGGCGTCCAACTGGTAGCGGAAGAGGGTGCCCGGAAGCAGAACCTCGGTGCCGCCCAGTTCGTTGACCGACGCCCGCCGGGGCGGGTCGGCGCGCAGTTCAAGGGTCTGGTTTTCGCCGAGTTTGGGATGCAGTGCGCTGGGCGACCAGCGGACCCGCCAGGAACCCTCGTCGCGGACCATGTTGAGCGTGCCGTCGTAGGTCCAGCTGCGCTCCTTGGGCAGCTGCCAGGTGAAGCGGTAGTGCACGCTGCCGGTGTCCTCGGTATAGCGCGCGCCCAGGACAGTGGCGTCGAGACGGGTGGCCTGCAGCCGCGACCACGCCTCGTTGAGCGCGGCGTGCGCTTCAGTCGGGCGGTCTGCCAGCGCGGCGGCCGCACCGGTGTCGCCCCGTCCGAGGTCGGCCAGGAACTGTGCCGCGGCCAGCGCGGGCCCGTCCTGCTTGGGAGTGCACGCCGACAGCGTCCCCGCGACCACGGTCAGGGCCGCCGCGATGCCTGTGACTTTTGTTGCCAGAGTTGTCATTGAGGCGAATGTTATGAGTTCGAGACCGCCATCGCGCGCAGGCGCACCGGGCCTTGCGCGGTTCAGTCGAGCAGGATCGTGGCGAAAGTTCCCACCTCGCGGAAACCCACCCGGGCGTAGGCGGCCCGGGCCACGGTGTTGAAGCTGTTCACGTAGAGGCTGGCGATACGCCGGCTCTCCACCACCGCGGCGGCCACCGCGGCGGTTCCCGCGGTGCCCAGGCCGTGGCCGCGCCATTCCGGATGCACCCACACGCCCTGGATCTGGCCCACCGACGGCGACCGCGAACCGATCTCCGCTTTGAACACCACCCGGCCCTGCTCGAACCGGGCGAACGCCCGCCCGGCGGCGATGAGGTGCGCCACCCGGCGCCGGTATCCGCGTCCGCCATCGCCGGCACGCGGATCGATGCCGACCTCACCGATGAACATGTCGACCGCGGCGACCAGATAGGCGTCCAGTTCGTCCACCCGCACCCGGCGCACGGCCGGATCGATGACGCACCGCGGCCGGAAGCCCATTGCCATCAGCGGCTGGCGTTCGCGGACATCGCGCGCCGGTCCCCAGCCGCGATGCAACCGATCCCACAGTGGCAGAACGAGATCGGCGCGGCCGACCACCGACGAACACCGCCTCGGCGTGCTCAGGGCGTGGTCGGCGAACGTCCGCAGATCAGCCGGACCACCGCGCAGCGGAATCAGATTCGCACCGGAATAACACAGCGACTCCTCGACCCGGCGCAGCGTCCACAACTCTCCGCCGATGGCGGCCGGTTCGGCGCCGTGATCGGCGACCCGCGCGGCCACCATGCAGCTGCCCACCGGATCCTCGGCGAGCACCGGCACCACCGAGTCGGTGTCGCGCACGACCGACACCCGGCGACCGTCGACCGGACGAAACAGCGACGGAGCCGACATGGTGGTCCTTCTGGGGAATTGGCCCGCGGATTGGGTGCTAGCTGGAGCTTACGGTGACCACCGGCGATCCACCGTCCGACGCGACGTCCTTCATGTCGGCGGCGAGCCGCAACGCCTCTTCGATCAGAGTCTCGACGATCTGGGCCTCCGGCACGGTCTTGATCACCTCGCCCTTGACGAAGATCTGCCCCTTGCCGTTGCCCGACGCCACCCCCAGGTCGGCCTCGCGGGCCTCCCCCGGACCGTTGACGACGCAGCCCATCACCGCCACCCGCAACGGGACGTCGAGACCCTCCAGTCCGGCGGTGACCGCGTTGGCCAGGGTGTAGACGTCGACCTGCGCCCGGCCGCACGACGGGCAGGACACGATCTCCAGACCGCGCGGCCGCAGGTTCAGCGACTCCAGGATCTGGTTGCCGACCTTGACCTCTTCGACCGGCGGCGCCGACAACGACACCCGGATGGTGTCGCCGATGCCCTCGGCCAGCAGCGCGCCAAAGGCGACGGCGGACTTGATGGTGCCCTGGAACGCCGGGCCGGCCTCGGTGACACCCAGGTGCAGTGGGTAGTCGCACTTCTGCGCGAGCAGCCGGTAGGCGGCCACCATCACCACCGGATCGTTGTGCTTGACGCTGATCTTGATGTCGCCGAAGCCGTGCTCCTCGAACAGCGAGGCCTCCCACAGCGCGGACTCGACCAGCGCCTCGGGGGTGGCCTTGCCGTATTTCTCCAGGAACCGCTTGTCCAGCGAGCCCGCGTTGACGCCGATCCGGATCGGAATGCCCGCCGCCCCTGCGGCTTTGGCGACCTCGCCGACTCGGCCGTCGAACTCCTTGATGTTGCCGGGGTTCACCCGCACCGCGGCGCAGCCGGCGTCGATGGCGGCGAAGATGTACTTCGGCTGGAAGTGGATGTCGGCGATCACCGGGATCTTGCTCTTGCGGGCGATCTCGGCCAGCGCGTCGGCGTCCTCCTGGCGCGGGCAGGCCACCCGCACGATGTCGCAGCCCGAGGTAGTCAGCTCGGCGATCTGCTGCAGTGTGGCGTTGACGTCATGGGTCTTGGTGGTGCACATGGACTGCACCGCGATGGGGTGGTCGCTGCCGATGCCGACATCGCCCACCATGAGCTGACGGGTCTTACGCCGCGGCGCAAGCGTGGGCGGGGGGGCGGCGGGAATACCCAAGCCGATGGAGGTCATGTAAATCTCCTACTGGAACAAGCGGATCGGGTTCACCAGGTCGGCGGTGACGGTCAAAGCCATGTAACCCATCACCAGAACCAGGATCACGTATGTGGCCGGCATCAGCTTCCCGTAGTCGACCGGTCCCCCGGGCACCAGGCCGCGGGCCGCGCGAAGCATATTGCGCAGCTTCTCGTAGACGGCGACGGCGATGTGGCCGCCGTCGAAGGGCAGCAGCGGCAGCAGGTTGATGGCACCCAGGACGAAGTTGAGCTGAGCCAGGAAGAACCAGAACGCCACCCACAGACCGTGATCGACGGTGTCGCCGCCGATGATGCTGGCGCCCACCACGCTGATCGGGGTCTCCGGGTCGCGTTCTCCGCCGCCGATGGCGTGCACCAGCGCACCGACTTTGCTCGGGATCTTCGCCAGCGACTTGCCGATCTCGACGGCCAGATCGCCGGTGAAGGCGAAGGTGGCGGGCACCGCCGACAGCATGTTGTGCTGCGTCGGGCCGAACTCCGCGGCGGTGATGCCGATCGCGCCGACGTCCGACGGTCCGGTCGCCTCGCCGCCGCCGGCCGGCGCCACCCATCGCTGGGTGGTGGTGACGTCGACGACGGCGTCCAGCGTGGCCGTCGACCCGTCGACGGTGCGCTCCACCACGAACGGGGTGGGTCCGGAGGACTTCTGTACCGCGGCGACCATCTCCTGGAACGTCGTGACCTCGGTGGGGCCGACCTTGACGACCACGTCCCCGGGCTTGATGCCGGCGGCCGCGGCCGGACCGGATCCGGTGCAGTCGCCGAGTTCGCCCTTGGTGACTTCGGCCTTGACGCAGGTGGTGTCGCCGACCATCGCCGATGTCGCCGGATGCAGGTTGGGCAGGCCCCAGATCACGGCGATGGCGTAGATCAGCACCAGGCCGATGATGAAGTTCATCGCCGGCCCGGCGAACAGCACCGCCACCCGCTTCCAGACCTTCTGCTTGTACATCGCGTACGGCTCGTCTTCGGGCGCTATCGGCGTTTCGGCCGTCATGCCGGCGATGTCGCAGAACCCACCCAGCGGAATGGCTTTGATGCCGTATTCGGTGGAGCCGAGTTTGTTGGGCCGCCGGGTGGACCACAGCGTCGGGCCGAAGCCGACGAAGTAGCGGCGCACCTTCATGCCGGTGGCGCGGGCCACCCACATATGGCCGCACTCGTGCAGCGCGACCGAAACCAGGATGGCCAGCGCGAACAGCGCGATGCCAAGCGCGAACATCATGAGTCCAACCTCATCGGTGCGGAAGCGACCTCCTGTGCGGCGGCGTCAACGGCGTCGCGGGCACGTTGCCGGGCCCATCGCTGGGCGTCGAGTACGTCCTCCACGGTAGCGGGTTCGGCAACCCACTGATCCGCGCTGCTCAGGACGTCAGCGATTGTTCTCACGATGGCCGGGAACCGGATGCGCCCGGCCAGGAACGCCGCGGCGGCCTCTTCGTTGGCGGCGTTGTACACCGCCGTCATGCAGCCCCCGGCTTCACCGGCCGCGCGGGCCAGGTCGACGGCCGGGAACACCGCCGCGTCCAGCGGCTCGAAAGCCCACGTCGAGGCGGTGCTGAAGTCGCAGGCGACGGCCGACCCCGCCACCCGCTGCGGCCACCCGAGGGCAAGACTGATCGGCAGTTTCATGTCCGGCGGGCTGGCCTGGGCGATCGTCGATCCATCGACGAAGGTGACCATCGAATGCACGATCGACTGCGGGTGCACCACGACCTCGATGCGCCGGTACGGGATACCGAACAGCAGGTGCGTTTCGATCAGTTCCAGACCTTTGTTGACCAGCGACGCCGAGTTCAGCGTGTTCATCGGCCCCATGTTCCAGGTCGGGTGCGCGCCGGCCTGCTCGGGAGTGACCGACTCCAGCTGGGCGGCCGACCAGCCGCGGAACGGGCCGCCGGAGGCGGTCAGGACCAGCGCAGCCACTTCGTCGGAGGTGCCGGCACGCAGGCATTGGGCCAGGGCGGAGTGCTCGGAGTCCACCGGCACGATCTGCCCCGGCGCAGCCGCCTTGAGCACCAGCGGGCCGCCGGCCACCAGCGACTCCTTGTTGGCCAGTGCGAGCCGCGCGCCGGTGGCCAGCGCGGCCAGCGTCGGTTCCAGCCCAAGCGCCCCGACCAGGGCGTTGAGAACGACGTCGACTCCGGTCGTCTCAGCGGCGTCCTGAATCAGCCGGGTCGCGGCGTCCGGCCCGGCGTAGCTGACGTCACCGATGCGGGCTGCGGCAGCCGGGTCGGCGACGGCCACCCGGGTCACGCCGGTCTCGGCGCGCTGGCGCGCGAGGAGTTCGGCGTTGGCGCCCCCGGCGGCCAGGCCGACCACCTCGAAGCGGTCCGGGTTGTCGGCGATCACCTCCAGCGCCTGGGTTCCGATCGACCCGGTGCTGCCGAGAATCAACACGCGCAGACGATTGGCGGAACTCACCGATCTATTGTGCCGTCTTGGTTCGTGCATCGACAGCGGCGCGTCGGGAGAATGCTCCGCACAACCGGAGGGACTCTAAAAAATATGACCACTCACCGTCGCCTGCTCGGCGCAGCGGGCCTTGCCACTGTGCTGGCGCTCACCGGCTGCTCGTCGAACGTCGCGGAGACTCCACCGGCGTCGCCGGCCGGCCGCTCCGGCACCACCAGAGCGTCAGC
>NZ_JBIIOV010000033.1:0-23418 GCF_044342925.1 Mycobacterium sp.
CAGCATGTGGAGCTGGCCGCCCCGGCGGATCCGTCGTCGGAGCCGTTGCGCGACGGTGACACCATCCCGCTGGACCGGACTTCGGCGTTCCCGACCATCGAGCGCACGCTGGCCAGCCTGGCGACCGTGCTTCGCGGCGGCGGTATCCCGAACCTGGAGATCATCCAGAACGAGGTCAACAACCTGCTGACCGGCAACGCCGATCAGATCCGGGCGTTTTTGACCAAGCTGGACGTCTTCACCGCCGAGCTCAACAAGCAGCGCGACGACATCGCGCGCGCCATCGATTCGACGAACAACCTGTTCACTTACGTGGCCAGCCGCAACGACACCCTGGACCAGTTGCTGGTGGATCTGCCGCCGCTGGCCGAATACCTGGCCGGTGCCCGCGACAAGCTGGCCGACGCCGTCATCGCGCTGGGCCGGTTCGGCAAGGTGACCGGTGAGACGCTCACCGCGGCCCGTCCGGATCTGCACACCAACCTGGAGACCCTGCAGCGGCCGTTGGTGCAGCTCGGACGCAGCTCGCCCTACTTCCTGGACGCGTTGCGGCTGATCGTCACCAACCCGTATCCGCTGGACAACATCCCGAAGGTTATCCGCGGCGACTACATCAACCTGTCGCTCAATGTCGACCTGACGCTGAGTGCGATTGACAATGGCCTGCTCACCGGAACCGGTGTGTCCGGCATGCTGCGTGCGCTGGAGCAGTCGTGGGGTCGTGATCCGAGCACGATGATCCCCGACGTTCGGTTCACCCCGCATCCGAACATGACCGACGGTGGCGGCCCGTTCGTCGAGCGCGGCGAGTGAGTAAGGACGTGATCTGAGTGCTTACCCGCTTCGTCAAAATGCAGTTGCTGATCTTCAGCATCCTGACCGTGCTTGCGGTGGTCGCCCTGTCGGTGTTCTACCTGCGGCTCCCGGCCGTGGCGGGCATCGGGCAATACAAGCTCAACGTCGACCTGCCCGCCGCCGGTGGTCTCTACAAGACCGCCAACGTCACCTACCGCGGTGTCACCATCGGCCGGGTCACCGACGTGGAGCCCACCGCGACGGGCGCGCGGGCCACCTTGAGTATCGCCAACAAGCACAAGATCCCGGTGGACGCCTCCGCCAACGTGCGGTCGGTGACCGCCGTCGGTGAGCAGTACGTCGACCTGGTGTCGACCGGCAACCCGAACGAGTACTTCCAGGACGGCCAGACCATCACCAAGAGCACCATCCCGGTGCCGGTCGGTCCGGCCCTCGACGCCGCGAATGCCGCCCTAGCGTCCATCCCGGCCGGGAAGATCCCGAACCTGCTCGACGAGACGGCCCAAGCCGTCGGCGGCCTCGGCCCGACCCTGCAGGCGCTGGTGGACAACACCAGCAGCTTTGTCGACGAACTGACGAACAACATCGGCGACGTCAACGACATCATCGACAACTCGCCACCGATCTTCGCCAGTCAGGTGCAGTCCGCTGATGCCATTTACGCGTGGGCGGCCAACCTCAACTCCATCACCGCCCAGGCCAAGGAGCAGGACGCGGCGGTGCGCAGCATCCTGCAGGAGGGCGCACCGACGGCCGAAGAGCTGAACACGCTGTTCGTCGACGTCAAGGACGCGCTGCCGCAGACGCTGGCCAACCTCGAGATCATCATCGAAATGCTCAAGCGCTACAACAAGGGCGTCGAACAGGCTCTGGTGCTGCTGCCGCAGGCCCCCGCGGCCGGCCAGGCCGTTGCCGCGCCGTTCCCCGGTGAGGCGTCGCTGGACCTCGGTCTGTCGATCAACCAGCCGCCGCCGTGCCTCACCGGCTTCCTGCCGGCGTCCGAGTGGCGGTCTCCGGCCGACACCAGCCTGAAGCCAGTCGAGGACGGGCTGTACTGCAAGGTGCCGCAGGACGTTCCGTCCAACACCGTCCGCGGTGCGCGCAACGTGCCCTGTGTGGACGTTCCGGGCAAGCGGGCGGCCACCCCGATGGAGTGCCGCAGCGACGAGCCCTACGTCCCGCTCGGCACCAACCCGTGGTACGGCGATCCGAATCAGATCGTCAACTGCCCCGCCCCCGGCGCGGCCTGCAACCAGCCGGTGAACCCCGGCACCGTGATTCCCGCTCCGTCGATCAACAACGGAATGAATCCACTGCCGGCCGATCTGCTGCCGGCGCCGACTGCCCCGATCAGCGACGCGCCGTCGAAGCCGCGTGGCGGTTCGGTGCAGTGCAACGGACAGCAGCCCAACCCGTGCGACTACACCCCCGCAGCCCCACCGGCGACGAACACCTCGTCCACCTACAATGCTGCTAGCGGCGAGATCGTCGGGCCGGACGGCACGACGTACACCGTCAAGAACTCGACCACTACAGGAGACGACGGATGGAAGGAGATGCTGGCTCCGGCCAGCTGACCCCAACCCCGCCACTCACAGCTGACGAATCGGCAGTACCCGATCCAGAGCTCAGCGATCACGTGGATGACGCTGGGAGCGCCGCTGCGCGGGATGACGCCGGTTCGGCGCCGTCGGACACCCGGCTGTCCGGCCGCCGGCTGGGCTGGGTGATCGCCGGCATCGGCATCGCGGCACTGCTGATCACGGCAGCCGCCGTGCTGGCGTTCATCGGTCAGCGGCACAGCGCCGCCGCCGCCCGCGGCGAAGAGGTCGCGGTGGCCACAGCCAAGCAGTGCATCACTGCCACTCAGGCCCCCGATATCACGGCGATGGACGAAAGCCAGCGCAAGATCGTCGAATGCTCGTCGCTCAACTACGCCGCTCAGGCGAATCTCTACGGCGGGCTGTTGTTCGATGCCTACAAGACGGTCAACGCCCAGGTGAAGGTCTCCGACATGCGGGCGGCCGCTGAGCGGCACAATCCCGATGGATCGATCGACGTCTTGGTGGCCACCCGGGTGCTGATGTCCAACAACCAGGAGCTCGAACAGGAACTGAGTTACCGGTTGCGCGTGCGGATGGTGCCCGAGGACGGCACCTACAAGATCGACAACATCGAACCGGTGAGCAAGTGACGGTAGCGCTCGACAGCGCCCCGGACAGCCCCGAAGCCGGACCGGACGCCGCCCTGGACGCCGCCCCGGACGTCTCGCCGGTCGGGCAGCCTGCCGGCTGGTGGGCCCGCGCCGGCGCCTTCGGCCTCGACGTCGTGCTCGGGGCGGGTCTGGTTGCCGCAGCTCTGATGACGGGCTGGTCGGCCCCGCCCCGCGGCTGGTTGTGGTGGCTGTGCATGATCATCGCCGCGGTCACTGTCGTCGCCATCGGAGCCAACCGCCTGTTGCTGCCCGCCAACACCGGATGGAGTCTGGGCCGCGCGGTCTTCGGTATCGCGGTGGTCGACCGGGACGGCGACCTGGTCGGTACCCCCCGATTGGCGCTGCGCGATCTCGCCCACCTGGTGGACACGCTCCCGTTGTTCCTGGGTTGGCTGTGGCCGCTGATCGACCGCCGTAGCCGCACCTTCGCCGACATCTTGGTGGGCACCGAGGTCCGGGAGCAGATGGCACCCCGGCCGGACCGCCGGACGTTGGCCGCGCGGGTGATCGCCAGTGTGGCCGCGCTGTCGGTCGTCGTGGCGGCGCTGGGCTACGCGCTCGTCTACCGCCACCAACGGGCCGTGGACACCGCCCGCGAGCAGATCGCCCTGCAGGGCCCCAAGATCGTCAGCGACATGCTGAGCTATACCGCCAAGACCGCCCCGGACGACTTCGCCAAAGCGCAGTCGCTGGTGACCGACGAGTACCGCCCGGAACTGGCCAAGCAACAGGACGCGGTGCGCAAGAACCCGGTGGACAATGACTACTGGGTGAGCAACAGCTCGGTCCTGTCGGCGCAGTCCGACCGCGCCACCATGTTGATGCTGTTGCAGGGCCAGCGGGGCGCTGCCCCCAACCAGCGCTTCGTCACCGCTTCGGTGCGGGTCGATTTCGTCAGAGCCGGATCGCAGGACTGGAAGCTGTCGAACCTGACGGTGTTGTCGGCGCCGAAGGCTGACGCGCCCAAGCCGGACGCACCCAAGCTGGACGCACCCAAGCCGGACGCACCCAAGCCGGACGCGCCCAAGTCTGGGGCGCCGAAATCCGAAGCGCCCAAGTCTGGGGCGCCGAAATCCGAAGCGCCCAAGCCGAGTTCGCCGAAATCCGAAGCGCCCAAGCCGAGTTCGCCGAAGTCGGCGGTACCGACGCCGAGCCCTGCCGCTCCCAATCCCGGTGGAGGCGGCCGATGAGCCCGCGTCGCCGGATATCGCCGGCCGAATCCGCACTGTTCCGGGCACCGGAGCCGCAGCCCCGCCGCCGCGGCCTGCGATTGCTCGCCGCTCTGGCCGCCGCACTGACCCTGGCAGCCGTCATCACCAGCGCGACAGTGTTCACCAAGAACCAGACCGCCCGGCGCGCGGAGGTCCGCGACGCCGCGGTGCTCAGCTTCGTCCGAGCGTTCGTCATCCAGTACACGTCGCCGGATCCGTTCAACGCCAACGGCTACGCCGACAAAGTGCTCGCCTTGGGCACCGGAAACTTCGCCAAGATGTTCTCCGAGCGGATGAACGAGGTTGTGCTGCAGGTCGCCACCGCCGAACCCGGCTTCGGTTCGGTGGGGGAGCAGGACGTCGGGATCGAGCGGTGGAATCCCGACGGCAGTGCCAGCGTGATCGCCGTGGCGAACATGACGACAAAACTGCCCGATGGCAAGAAGATCGACAGCGCCAGCCGCTGGGAAGTCACGGCGGTCAAGGAAGGGGACCAGTGGAAGGTCAGCGATCTGATCCAGGTGCTGTGAGCGCCGCGGAGGAGAAAGAAGCCGGCCAAGCGGCGGCCGACGAAGCTGCGGCCGAGCCAGTCGCGGCCGTGGTACCGGCCAAGAAGAAGACAGTGTCGACGTGGTTCTCCCGCAACAAGACAGCGGCAGCGGCCGCCGCGGTGGCGGCTTTCGTCCTCGCCGGGGGGCTCGCCGGTGCGGCCGTCCAGCCCTACCTGATGGAGCGGGCCGCGGTAACCACCAAACTGACGATCGCGCGGACCGCCGCCGACGCCATCACCGCGCTGTGGAGTTATACGCCGGAGGACATGGACAGCCTGCCCAACCGCTCGGCGAAGTACCTCGGTGGCGACTTGGAGGATCAGTACCGCGCTTACGTCGACGCGATCGCGCCGACGAACAAGCAGGCGAAGGTCACCAGCTCCACTCAGGTGGTCGGCGTCGGAGTGGAGTCGCTGCGCGGGGACGACGCCACTGCCATCGTCTACACCAACACCACCTCGACGACACCGCAGAGCAACAACATCCCGTCGATGAAGTACTTGTCCTACCGGCTGGAGATGCACCGCCACGGCCGTGACTGGCGGGTCACCAAGATGACGACGGTGACCTCCCTGGACCTCACCCCCAAGCTGGGGATGTAACGCCGCCGTCGCGCGGGTCGGAGGCTCGGTGGCCCGCGACGGGGTTACCGCGGCGCCGCATGGGGAATACCGGTCCCTAGTGCGGCGCTGATGGGCTCCGCCCGACAATCAAGGAGCAGTAATGATCGGAACGATTATTTCGGCGATCGTGGTGGGTGCCATTATCGGCGCGCTCGCCCGCCTCGCTATGCCGGGTCGGCAGGGCATCGGGATGGTCATGACCATCCTGCTGGGCATCATCGGATCCTTCCTCGGATCCTGGATCACCGCGCAATTCGGCTATTACAACGCCAATGGTGGCTTCGCCATCCTTCCGTTCCTGGTCGGGATCGTCGTAGCCGTGGTGCTGATCGGCATCTACGTGGCCATGGTCGGGCGGCGGGGTACCACAGTCCGCTGATCCCGCGCGGCCGGAAACCCGGCGGCAGAGCCACATCCAGCCTGCCGCCGGGTTTCGTCGCGTCCTGCGAAGATCGCCCCGGGCCTAGCCGGCCATGAACTGGTTGTAGGCGGCCGCCAGCGTCGGCGGCAGCACCGACACGTTGCACCGCTGCTGGACATCGCCGATCGGCGAGAGGATGCCGCGCAGGTCGTAGTACTCCTGCGGGTTAGCGGTGAAGTAGCCGCGGACGTCGGCAGCGGCCTGGGCGGGCGACTGCCGCATTGCCGCGTGCAGCACCTGACCGGCGCCGGGATGCCCGGCCAGATACTGCTGGGCCGAGCCGGTCACCGCGTTGACGGTGTTTGCCACACCGCTGGCCGAACACACTTCGTCGGCGGAGGCCACCGGAGCGGACAGCGCCGCCACAGCCAGCCCACCCATCAGTGTGACGGTAGCGAATCGGTGGATCTTCATCTGCATTCCTTTCCGGGGGAAACTCTTGTCGTCTCCGGACCCTGAAAGCCAAAGTAATGCAGTGGTTTCCGACGGAGAGGTCAGCAAAACGGGGTCAACCGTCCGTGGTCCGAAGGCGCGCGCGACGTTACATCCCTGGTAGTGACATTGGTCTCAAACTCGCCCGAAAATCCTGAGCTGCCAACGAGATTCCTCACGATCGAGCGCCCTTTCTTAGGCCATCGCCATAGTGGTCCGTAACGCAATCGTGATCCCGCAACGCCGTCCGAACAGCCTCTCGTGCATACGGATCGACCTGATCGGGTAGAGGGCACAGGAGTGCATCGCGAGAACGCATCCGCCCATCAACCATCGAGGAGGGAACCATGACAGACACCACCAGGCTGCTCGCCCAGTTACGGGCAGTGCTCGACCTGACACACACCGAGATTCAAATCGCCGAAACCAGGGTGGCGCAGGCGCGGACCGAAGCTGTCCGCCGAGAACTTGCGCAGAACGCCGAAAACGGCCGGGACCGGGTCATGGCAATCGAGAACGCGATCCGCGATCTCGGTGGCGTACCCGATGTGATCGGACCATTCATCGGCCGTGCGCAGGCGGCCGTCAAGGCATTGACCGAGCAGGCTCAGCCGTTCGACGAGGCCCTGCTCGGCGACCTGGCCCTGGAGAATCAGCTGCTTGACCGCGCCCGCTACGCCAAGGCGCTTGCGGTGGCCGCCCAGCAACCGGAGGTCCAGAAGCTGGCGGACCGGTTGATCACCGCCCACGCCGCCACGGTGGACTGGCTGACCACGGTCCTGGCCGAAGACGCCCTCGGCGGTCCGGCCGCGCTGCGGCGCACCCCGATGCAGGCCGCCGTCGGGATGGCCGTCAGGGTGGCCAATCTGCCGGTGGCGCTGAGCGTGCGCGGAGCCGACCGCGCGGCGCAGGTCGTCCGCAACACCCGGCCGGCCTTCGAGAGACTGGTGACTCGCGGCGCACACGCCAGCGAGGTCGCCGCGAAGGCGATGTCAGCCGGGCGTGATGCCGCGCTGCACACCGCCGAGCAGGTCACCCGCCGTGAGGGTGCCGACGGCGCCGCCGACCGACTGCACGCGATGCGGAGTTCCGTGGGTGTGCTGGAGTCCGATGAGCTGCCCATCCCCGGCTACGACGAGCTCACTATCGGCGACGCGGTCGCCGCGGTCAAGGAACTCACCGATCTGGCCGATGTCCGGGTGATCATCGCCTACGAGGAGGCGCACAAGCGGCGCCAACGCCTGATCTCCGCTGCCCAGACCCGGGTGGCGGCCATCGCCCAGGAGATCGTCGGCATCGACCAATGATCGGGTAATCCGGGCCGGGCCGCTACCCTCGGCCTATGGTCACACGCACGGAAAAGACGTTCACCGGTGTGGGCGGGGTGCCCATCGTCTACGACGTATGGGCACCTCCCACACCGCCTCGTGCGGTGGTGGTGCTCGCCCACGGCTACGGCGAGCACGCTCGCCGCTACGACCACGTCGCCGAGCGTTTCGGCAAGGCCGGCCTGGCGATGTACGCGCTGGATCACCGCGGGCACGGCCGGGCCGGCGGCAAACGCGTCCGGGTTCGGCACATGGACGAGTTCGTCTCCGACTTCCGCCAATTGGTCACGATCGCCCGGCGGGACCACCCCGACCTGAAGGTGATCGTCCTGGGTCACAGCATGGGCGGCGCCATCGTGTTCGCCTACGGCGTGCAGCACGCCGACGACTACGACCTGATGGTGTTGTCCGGGCCGGCGATCGCCGCGCACACCGGAGTGTCGAAGGCCAAGGCGATCATCGGCAAGGCCCTCGGCTCGACCCTGCCCGATCTGCCGATCGAGGCCATCGACGCCGACGCGGTGTCCCGTGACCTGAAGGTGGTGGCCGACTACAAGGCCGACCCGCTGGTGTACCGCGGCAAGGTTCCGGCCGGAATCGGCAAGGCGCTGCTGGTGGTCGGGGAGAAGATGCACCTGCTGGCGCCGGGCATCACCGCCCCGCTGCTGGTGGTGCACGGCGAGCAGGACAAATTGGTCGCCGCCGAGGGCAGCCGCCGCCTGGTCAAGCACGTCGGATCCCGTGACGTCGAACTCAAGGTGTATCCGGAGCTGTTCCACGAGGTGTTCAACGAGCCCGAACGCGACCAGGTGCTCGACGACGTCGTGACCTGGATCTCGGCGCGGCTGTGATGCGCGCATCAGCCGGAGTGCGCCTATGACGGCGCGCTTGCTCGCGGCGCTGTTGATGTTCGCCCTGCTCACCGGCTGTGGCCGGTCCGGCACCGCCGAACGGGTCTGGGTCGACGACGAGGTCACCTTCGAGGCCGACGGCCTGATTCTGCACGGCACCTACCGGCATCTGTCCGGGGCGCAACCGGGCCCGGCCGCACTGCTGATCTCCGAGAGCGGGGCCACCGATCGCAACGGCGACAACAACGTGGCCGGGCCGATCGGCACTATGCGTCAGCTTGCGGAGTTCATGTCCGATCACGGCGTGGCGACGCTGCGGTACGACAAGGTCGGCACCGGCGCCACCGGGCTCGGTCCGCACTCCGACCGGCCGGCCGACGTCGGCAGTGCCGTCTACACCGACGGGGCCAAGGCGGCGGTGCGGTTCCTGGCCGGCCGGCCCGGCACCGACGCCGGCAGAGTTTCGGTCTACGCGCTGGGAGAGGGCACCATTCACGCGATGACGCTGGCCGACGACACCTCGGCCGGGGCGCCGAAGATCCACTCGCTGGGTCTGCTGCAGCCGCTCGGCGCGCGGTATCTCGATCTGATCAGCGGACGGGTGCGCGCCGACGTCGCCGCAGCGGTGCGCAGCGGCGCCAAGACCCAGCAGCAGGCCGATCAGACGCTGGCCGCCTGGCAGGCCGCGGTGCAGCAGGTCCGGACCAGCGGGTCGGCGCCGGAGAAGCTGCCCGACGGGCTGGGCGCCATCGTCAACCCCGGAAACGCCAAAGCGGTGGCCGAGGCCGACGCCATCGACCCGCTGGACCTGGCCGCCCGCATCCCAGCCGGCACCCCGGTGCTGGTCACCTGTTCGGACTCCGACGCCCAGGCCAGCTGCACCGGCATCGCACCGCTGGCCGGCGCGCTGGAACACACCGCCCTGACGCTGGTGCAGCTGCAGGGCGTCAACCATGTGTTGCGCGACGACCCGACGGACAACGTTGCCAACTACGCCAAGAAGGCCCCGCTCTCGCCGCAGCTCACCGCCGCCCTGAACGCCTTCGTCGACAAGTAGCGCAGAGGGCCTCATGACCGACGACAAGATGCTGGCCCGGATCGCCGCGCTGCTGCGTCAGGCCGAGGGCACCGACAACGCCCACGAAGCCGAGGCGTTCATGGCCGCCGCGCAACGGCTGGCCACCGCGACGTCGATCGACCTGGCGGTGGCCCGCTCCCACGCGGCCAGCCGCACCGCCGCTCAGGTGCCCACCCAGCGGACCATCACCATCGGTGAGCCCGGCAGTCGGGGGTTGCGCACCTACGTGCAGCTGTTCGCCGCCATCGCCGCCGCCAACGACGTGCGCTGCGATGTCGCATCCAACTCGACGTTCGTCTACGCCTACGGGTTCGCCGAGGACATCGACACCAGCCACGCTCTGTACGCCAGCCTGGTGGTGCAGATGGTCCGGGCCTGCGATGCCTACCTGGCCACCGGCGCGCACCGGCCCACCCCCACCATCACCGCACGGCTGAACTTCCAACTGGCTTTCGGCGCCCGCATCGGCCGGCGCTTGGCGCAGGCCCGCGACGAGGCCCGCCACGAGGCCACCCAGGCCGCGGCCGGCGCACCCGGAACGGAATTGGCGTTGCGCAACAAAGAGATCGAACTCAAAGACCATTACCGAGCTCAGTCCAAGGCCCGCGGAACCTGGCGGGCGACAACCAGCTCGGCGGGCTACTCGTCGGCCGCCCGCCGGGCCGGCGACCGGGCGGGGCAGCAGGCTCGGCTCGGGGCCAGTCCGGAACTGCCGGGAGCGCGGACCAGGCTGACCCGGTGACCGCGCGCGACACCCAGCGCTCCCGGGTGTACGCCGCCGAGACGTTCGTGCGCACCATGTTCGACCGTGCCGCCCAACACAGTTCGCGCACCGTCGACTTCTTCGGCGAGTCCATCACCCTGCCGCCGGAGGCGCGCTTCGCCTCGGTGGAGTCGGTGCAGCGCTACGTCGACGAGGTGCTCTCCTTGCCGGCGGTGGCCCAGCTGCGGCCCGGCTGCGGGCCACTCGCAGTCCGGCCGCGCCGCGGGGTGAACGCCGCGCACTACGAGAGAACCGCCGACCGGGCGGTGATCGCGGTGCCGCACCGGCCCGGTTCAGGCTGGGCGATGCGGGAACTGGTGGTCTTGCACGAGGTGGCCCATCACCTGTGCGACCCGGACGCCCCCGCGCACGGCCCCGACTTCGTCGCCACGTTCTGCGGCCTGGCCGCGATGGTGATGGGTCCGGAGGCGGGCTTGGTGCTGCGGGTGGTGTACGCCAAAGAGGGTGCGCGGTAGCCGGGCTCAATCCCCCGCCTACCCTGGACGTCGTGGACGATCTGATCGGTCCCGACCACTGGCTGCCCGTCGACGCACTGCTCGACGACGTCCTGCTCGGGCACGACCCGGCGCTGCGCGCCGCGCTGACCGAGTCCCAGTCGGGCGGCCTGCCGCCGATCGAAGTGTCCCCGCAGACCGCCCGGTTGCTCTACCTGCTGGTGAAGATCAGCGGTGCGCGCCGGGTCCTGGAGATCGGTACTCTCGGCGGCTTCAGCACAATCTGCCTGGCCCGCGGTGTCGGCGCGGAGGGCAGTGTCGTGACGCTGGAGTGCGATCAGCGCCACGCCGATATCGCGGCCGGCAACCTCAAACGAGCCGGGGTGGCCGACCGGGTCGACATCCGCGTCGGCCCCGCACTGGACACGCTGCGCGGCATGACCGGCGGGTTCGACCTGGTCTTCATCGACGCCGACAAGGAGAACAACGTCGCCTACGTCGGCCATGCGATCCGGCTCGGCCGCCCGGGAACCGTGATCGTGGTCGACAACGCGGTGCGGGCCGGGCGCATCGTGGCCCCCGCCCAGGACGACCACCAGGCCCGCGGGGTGCGGGAGATGCTCGAATTCGTCGGCGGCAACCCGAAATTGGAGGCGGCCGGAATCCAGACTGTCGGCGCCAAGGGCTGGGACGGCCTGGTCATCGCACGAATGCGGTAACAGCTCTCGCGGTGGGCGGGCCAACCTGCTGCGCCGCGTTAATTTTCTCGTTACAGGGCGAAATCGCCCGGACACTTCACGCCGCTAGCGTTCGACCCGCACGACGTTTCGCGGGGCTGTTGGCTTGTCAGTGTTGATCGCGGCCTGCGGCGACCATCGAAAGTGAAAGGTGCTCAATGCTCCTCGAAAGCTCCGCCGCTAAAACTAAGGCTGTGACGGTTGGATCCATACTCATCACGACCGGCCTGGTTCTCTCCGGTTGTGGAAGTAAAGTGGCCAATAGCCCTACAGCCGAAGCACCTTCGTGCGTCGATGTAAGCGGTCCCGCGATCAAAGTTGGATCGCTCAACTCACTGTCGGGAACCATGGCTATCTCAGAGGTCACAGTTCGTGACGCCATCGCACTGGCGGTTGAAGAAATCAACGCTGCCGGCGGGGTGCTCGACAAGAAGATCGAACTGATCGGTGAGGATGGCGCTTCAGAGCCCACCGTGTTCGCCGAGAAGGCCGAGAAGCTCATCAAAAACGACTGCGTGGCAGCAGTATTCGGAGGTTGGACCTCATCGAGCCGCAAGGCAATGCTTCCGGTTTTCGAAAGCAACGATGCACTGCTGTACTACCCCGTCCAGTATGAGGGCCTGGAATCGAGCAAGAACATTTTCTACACCGGAGCCACCACGAATCAACAGATCGTGCCGGCACTGAATTACCTCAAAGAGAAGGGCATAACGTCGTTATACCTGGTGGGAAGCGACTATGTGTTTCCGCAGACCGCCAATCGCATCATCAAGGCATATGCGGACGCCAACGGGATCGAGATCAAAGGCGAGGACTACACCCCGCTGGGATCAACGGATTTCTCCACCATCGTCAACAAGGTCCGGACAGCGGGCGCCGATGCCGTCTTCAACACCCTCAACGGCGACTCGAATGTGGCATTCTTCCGTGAGTACAAGAACGCCGGACTGACCGCCCAGAAGATGCCGGTGGTGTCGGTGTCGATAGCCGAGGAGGAGATCGGCGGTATCGGGGTGCAGAACGTCGAAGGTCAATTGGCCGCGTGGAACTACTACCAGACCAACGACTCCCCGGCGAACAAGGCGTTCGTGGCCGCCTACAAGGCAAAGTACGGCCAGGACAAGCCCACCTCGGACCCGATGGAGGCTGCCTACGCTTCGGTCCACCTGTGGAAGAACACGGTGGAAAAGGCAAAGTCGTTCGACGTCGCAGCGATTCAGGACAACGCCGGCGGGGTGACCTACGACGCACCGGAAGGTCTGGTGACCATCGACGGCGCCAATAACCACATCACCAAGACGGCACGCATCGGCGAGATCCGTTCTGACGGACTGATCTATACGGTCTGGGAGTCGCCGGGGCCGATCGAGCCCGACCCGTATCTGAAGACATACCCCTGGGCCGCTGGACTTTCCGGCTGAGGGATCGGCGGATGGATGCCCTGATAGGGCAACTGGCCACAGGTTTAAGTCTCGGTTCGATTTTGCTGCTTGCCGCACTCGGACTGGCTTTGACCTTCGGCCAAATGGGCGTCATCAATATGGCGCACGGCGAATTCATCATGGCCGGCTGCTACACCGCATACGTGGTCCAGAAACTGATCACCAGCGCTGGGGCCGCGCTGCCTGTTGCTCTGATCGTGGGGTTTCTGGTGGGCGGCCTACTGGGAGTGCTGCTGGAGGTCAGCCTCATCCAGCGCATGTACGTCCGCCCATTAGACACCCTGCTGGTGACCTTCGGTGTCGGACTGATCCTCCAGCAGATCGCCCGCGACGTGTTCGGTGCCCCCGCGGTCAACGTCGTGGCACCGGCCTGGCTGACCGGCGGCATCGAAATCCTGGGGACAGTCGTTCCTAAAGCCAGGATCTTCATCTTGATCCTTGCCGTGGTATGCGTTGCGATGCTGGCGGCAGCACTGAGGTACAGCTCGATGGGCCGCCGGATCAGGGCGGTGGTGCAGAACCGCGATCTTGCCGAGACCAGCGGCATTTCGAGCCGGCGCACCGACATCACGACATTCTTCATCGGTTCGGGCCTGGCCTCCGTTGCCGGTGTCGCGCTGACCCTCATCGGGTCGACCAGCCCGACCATCGGAACCAGCTATCTCATCGACGCGTTTCTTGTTGTCGTCGTCGGCGGGCTTGGCCAGATCAAGGGCACAGTTATCGCTGCGTTCGGGCTGGGCTTCATGAACTCGTTCATCGAATACAGCACCACGGCATCGATAGCGAAAGTGATCGTCTTCGTGCTCATCGTGACGTTCCTGCAGGTGCGTCCGCAGGGGCTGTTCACGGTGCGCTCAAGGAGTCTCGCGTGATCTCCCGTGGCTGGCGGACCTGGGCAGGGTTCGGACTGGCCGCGGCGCTTCTCTTCGGGGTCATGCCGATGCTGTTGTCCGACTTCCGGCTGAGCCTGCTGGCCAAGTTCCTGTGCTTGGCTATCGTCGCGGTCGGGATCGGACTGGCCTGGGGTCGAGGCGGAATGCTGGTGCTCGGTCAGGGGGTGTTCTTCGGCCTCGGCGGCTACATGATGGGCATGCATCTGAAGATTGCCGATGCGCAGCAACGCGGCTCCGGCCTGCCGGATTTCATGCAGATCGCCGGCATTCCCGAATTGCCCTGGTACTGGCAGCCGTTCACGTCGCCGGCCTTCACGGTGGCCGCGATCGTGCTGGGCCCGGCCGGGGTCGCCGCGGCGCTGGGACTCGGAGTGTTCAAGCGCAGAGTGAAAGGCGCCTACTTCGCGATCCTGTCCCAGGCGCTGGCGGCTGCGATGGCGATCCTGCTGGTCGGCCAGACCAGTCTCGGGGGCAGCAACGGTCTGACTAGCTTCCGCAGTTTCTTCGGGTACGCGCTCAACGATCCGGTCAACCGGCGGATGCTGTACCTGATCACCGCGGCAACCCTGCTGGTCGCGGTCGCGGTGGCCCGCCAGTTGATGAGCTGCCGTTACGGTGAGTTACTGGTGGCAGTGCGCGACAACGAGGAGCGAGTGCGGTTCCTGGGTTACGACCCCGCCAACGTCAAAGTACTGGCCTACACAGTGGCAGCGCTGTTCGCCAGTGTCGCCGGTGCCTTGTTCACCCCGATCGTCGGCTTCATCGCGCCGTCCCAAGTGGGTGTCCTCCCGTCGATTGCGATGTTGGTGGGCGTGGCGATCGGTGGTCGCGCCACACTGCTCGGGCCGGTGCTCGGCGCGGTCGGCGTCGCCTGGGCGCAGACGCTGTTCTCCGAGCGCTTCCCATCGCAGTGGATCTACGCGCAGGGCCTCTTGTTCATCGTCGTCGTCGGATTCTTCCCAGCCGGCTTGGCCGGGCTGGGAGCGTTGATGCGTCGCCGGCGCGCGAAACCCGTTGGGCCGCAAAATCACGTCAAAGACGCCGTGCCGCAGGGCCGGCCGGACATTGCTGCAGAAGCCGCCGTGCTCAGCGGGCCGTCATGAAACCCGAACCCCGGAAAGCGAGGGCGACGCCGTGAACGAACCAGCCGAACCAGTGGCCGGCGGCAATGCCGGAATGGACAGTGAGTACCTCCAGGTGCGCGGACTCACCGTCGATTTCGATGGATTCAAGGCCGTCGACGGCGTGGACCTGACGTTGTTTCAGGGTGATCTGCGGTTCCTGATCGGTCCGAACGGCGCCGGAAAGACAACCGTTATCGACGCGATCACCGGACTGGTTCGAGGGTCCGGTTCGGTGAACAAGTCCGGCGTGGAATTGCTCGGAAAGAAAGTGCACCAGATCGCCCGGCTCGGTGTCGGGCGTACCTTCCAGACGGCAAGTGTGTTCGACCAACTGACCGTGTTGCAAAACCTCGATATCGCCGCCGGCGCCGACAGAACCTGGCGGACGCTACTGCGCCGGCGCCGGGGTGTGGCGTCGGGCATTGAGGAGGTGCTCGACACCATCGGACTCGTCCACTGCGCCGGCCGGCCTGCCGGCGCGCTTGCCCACGGTCAGCGCCAGTGGCTGGAGATCGGCATGCTGCTGGTGCAGAACGCCGATGTCCTGCTGCTCGACGAACCGGTGGCTGGCATGACCCGGCAAGAACGAGAAGAGACCGGCAACCTGCTACGGCGCATCGGTGCGAGCCGAACGGTAGTCGTCGTCGAGCACGACATGGACTTCATGCGGGCCTTCGCGACATCGGTGACGGTGATGGCGCGCGGTCAGGTGATCGCCGAGGGCACCGTCGCCGATGTTCAGGCAGACCAGAAAGTGCAGGAGGTCTATCTGGGCACCGCGGCAGCGCCCTCGGTGCCGGAAGCCGGTGAACCATGCTTCAACTGATCGACGTCAAGACCGGCTACGGGCGCTCCGAGGTCATCCACGGCGTCAGCGTGGAAGTGCCGTCCAACGGGGTGGCCGCCGTGATGGGGCATAACGGTGCCGGCAAGACGTCGTTGCTGCGGGCGGCCGTAGGTCTGCTTGCCTGCACATCGGGCGCGGTGCTGCTCGATGGCGAAGACCTGACCAAGTTTCGACCCAGCGCGCGGGTAGCCCGCGGGCTGGCATACGTTCCCCAGGGGCAGCAGTCGTTCGGTCAGCTGACCACCGCGGAGAATCTGCAGCTGGTGGCTGACGGCCGAAGAAACGGACGGCGGCTGATCGACGAACAACTCGAACTCTTCCCCGCCCTCAAGGAGTTGCTGTCCCGGCGAGCGGGCCTGTTGTCCGGTGGCCAGCGTCAGCAACTCGCGATTGCTCGCGCCCTGATCACCGAGCCGAAGGTGCTGATCCTCGACGAGCCCACCGAAGGCATCCAGCCGTCGGTGGTCGCCGAGATCGAGAACACCATCCTTGCCTTGACCCGCCGCGGCGGTCTCGGCGTGCTGCTGGTCGAACAGCACATCGGCTTTGCCCTGAGCGCGGCGCAGGTGTACTACGTTCTGGAATCCGGACGGGTCACCTCCACCGGAGCCGGGGGTGCCGCATCGGAGTCCGATGTCCGCGCCGCGATGGCGATCTAGGGACGGTCCGGATGCGCCTGACACCGCATGAGACCGAAAGGCTGTTGATCTCCTACGCCGCCGAGCTCGCCCGGCGCCGGCAAGCCCGCGGACTGCGCCTGAACTATCCCGAAGCAGTCGCGATCCTCACCGATCACATTCTGGAGGGCGCCCGTGACGGCCGAGCCGTCGCCGACCTCATGGTCAGTGGCCGTGAAGTTCTCACCCGCGAGGATGTGATGGACGGGGTGCGCGAGATGCTGCCCGAGGTCCAGGCGGAGGCGACGTTCCCGGACGGTACCAAGCTGGTCACCGTCCACTACCCGATCCCATAGCTGGAGGACAACGTGATTCCTGGTGAGATCATCCTCGATAACGCGGATATCCCGCTGAGTCCGGGATCTACCCGAATCGAAGTGGAGATCCTCAACACCGGTGACCGTCCGATTCAGGTGGGTAGCCATTTTCATCTTCCGCAGTCCAATGCCGCGCTGTCCTTCGACCGCAAGGCAGCCCATGGATACCGACTCGATATTCCGGCCGGCACATCGGTGCGCTTCGAACCCGGAGTGAGACAAAGCCTTCGGCTGGTTCAGTTTGGCGGATCCCGTGAGATTCACGGGCTCACCGTGGATGCCCCCGGGCGGCTGGACGACTGATGACCGCGTTGTCTCGTGCCCGTTACGCGTCCCTTTACGGTCCTACCGCCGGTGACCGAATCAGGCTGGCCGATACCGACCTGATCATCGAGATCACCCAGGATCTTTGCGGCGGCCCTGGCCTGGCGGGCGACGAGGCGGTCTTCGGCGGCGGGAAGGTGCTGCGCGAGTCGATGGGCCAGGGCCGTGCCACCCGGGCCGACGGCGCGCCCGACACCGTGATCACCGGTGCAGTCATCATCGACTACTGGGGAATTATTAAGGGCGACATCGGAATTCGTGATGGCCGCATCTGCGCTATCGGGAAAGCCGGCAATCCCGAGACTATGACCGGTGTGCACCCCGACCTTGTGGTGGGACCGACGACGGAGGTGATCTCCGGCAACGGCAGGATACTGACCGCCGGCACGATCGACTCCCACGTCCATCTGATCTGCCCACAGATCCTCACCGAAGCACTCGGGGCCGGCACCACCACGATCATCGGCGGCGGAACCGGTCCGGCCGAGGGAAGTAAGGCGACCACGGTCACGCCCGGCGGCTGGCATCTGGGCCGCATGCTCGAAGCCTTGGACTCCTGGCCGCTGAACATCGCGCTGCTCGGCAAGGGCAACACCGTCAGCGCTGATGCCATGTGGGAGCAGTTGCGCGGCGGCGCAGCGGGTTTCAAGCTGCACGAGGACTGGGGTTCCACTCCGGCCGCGATTGACGCCTGTCTGACCGTGGCCGACGCCGCCGGTGTTCAGGTCGCGTTGCACTCCGACACCCTCAACGAGGCCGGCTTCGTCTCGGACACCCTGGCCGCCATCGCCGGCCGATCGATTCACGCCTATCACACCGAAGGGGCCGGCGGCGGACACGCTCCCGACATCATCACCGTTGCAGCAGAGGCCCATGTGTTACCCAGCTCCACCAATCCGACCCGTCCGCACACCGTCAACACTCTCGACGAGCATCTGGACATGCTGATGGTGTGCCATCA
The DNA here is from genome assembly GCF_044342925.1 of Mycobacterium sp. Lineage (GTDB taxonomy): Bacteria > Actinomycetota > Actinomycetes > Mycobacteriales > Mycobacteriaceae > Mycobacterium. Next base: position 18,070 of record NZ_JBIIOV010000033.1, read on the forward strand.
CCTCAACCCCACCGTCCCCGAGGACCTGGCTTTTGCCGAGAGCCGCATCCGCCCGTCGACGATCGCGGCCGAGGATCTGCTCCACGATATGGGTGCGATCTCAATGATCGGCAGCGATTCGCAGGCGATGGGCCGGATTGGTGAGGTGGCGCTGCGGACCTGGCAGACCGCGCATGTGATGAAGCAACGACTCGGCGCCCTGGACGGCGACCCCTCCGGAACCAGAGAGTCCGACAACAACAGGGTCCGCCGGTATGTCGCGAAGTACACGATCTGTCCTGCCGTCGCGCACGGTCTGGATAGTGAGATCGGTTCGGTCGAGGTTGGCAAGCTCGCCGATCTGGTGCTCTGGGAGCCCGCCTTTTTCGGCGTGCGTCCCCACGCGGTGCTCAAGGGCGGAATGATCGCCTGGGCAGCGATGGGAGATGCCAACGCCTCCATCCCGACGCCGCAGCCGGTATTGCCGCGACCGATGTTCGGCGCTGCGGCGCGGACCGCCGCAGCCACCTCGGTGCACTTCGTGGCGCCGCAGGCCATCGACGACAAGCTTGCTGATCGGATCGCCGTTGACCGGCGACTGGTGCCGGTCGGTGACGTCAGGTCGATCGGTAAGAGGCACATGCCGCTTAACGTCGCCCAACCGCGAATCGAGGTGGACCCCGACACATTCACGGTGCGAATCGACGGCCAGGTCTGGCACGAGCAGCCCGCTGCCGAATTGCCAATGGCTCAGCGGTATTTCCTGTTCTGAGAGCTGACCGAATCCGATGTCTGCACTTGCCGAATTGCTCATGCTGACCGACTCAAGGCTGCCGACCGGGGGCCATGTCCATTCCGGTGGGGTTGAGGAGGCCATCACGTCCGGTCTGGTTCGCGATCTGGTCACGCTCGATGCGTATCTCTGTCGCCGTATCCGCAGCACCGGACTGGTGAGCGCGTCGATCGCCGCGGCTGTGCATCGCGCTGACCTCGGCGTTGCCGCCGCCGACGCCGAGGCTGACGCCCACACTCCGGCCCCGACGGCCCGACTGGCATCGCGCGCACAAGGCCGTGGTCTGCTGCGCCTGGCCCGACGGGTGTGGCCGGAATCGGGCTGGGACTCTCTCGGCGCACGGCCGCATCTGGCCGTCGTCGCCGGCCGCGTCGGAGAGGTTGCGGGACTTGCGCCGGAAATGACCTCTCTGTCAACGGTTTACACCACCATGACCGGCACGGCCACTGCCGCACAGCGGCTCCTGGCGTTGGATCCCGGGGATGTCGCGGCACTGATGTTCGGCTTGGCCGGGCTGTGCCAGGACACCGCAGACCTGGCCGCCACCGGGATCGCCGACCTGTCCGATCCGCTGCTCGACGAACTGGCCGAACGGCACGCGACGCGGGACCGCCCGTTGTTCGCGTCCTAAAGCCCGAAAGGAACATATTCATGCCACCACACCTTCTCGACGGCAGGCCGCACGATCACGCCGAGCGGCCCAGGCGGTTGCGGCGGGCCGGCGAGCCGCTGCGCATCGGAATTGGCGGCCCTGTTGGCTCGGGAAAGACGGCCCTGGCGGCAGCGATTTGCCGCCAGCTGCGGTCTGAACTCTCCCTTGCGGTGTTGACCAACGATATCTACACGACCGAAGACGCCGATTTCCTGCGTCGCAACGCGGTGCTGCCCGACGACCGGATCGCAGCCGTGCAGACCGGCGGCTGTCCACACACCGCCATCCGAGACGACATCACGGCCAACCTCGACGCTATCGACGATCTGATCGCCGCCCATCCGCATCTCGACCTGATCCTGGTCGAGTCGGGTGGCGACAACCTGACGGCCACCTTCTCCTCCGGGCTTGTCGATGTCCAGATCTTTGTCATCGACGTCGCCGGGGGTGACAAGGTTCCCCGCAAGGGCGGTCCCGGGGTGACGTTCTCGGACCTGCTGGTGGTGAACAAGACCGATCTGGCTGGGTTTGTCGGCGCCGACCTCGACGTCATGAGGCGGGATGCTGCGAAGGTTCGCGAGGGTCGCCCGACGGCGCTGATTTCGCTGACCGAAGATCCAGCCGCGACCGCGGTGGTGAGCTGGGTCCGCGACCAACTCCGCGAACACCGTGACGCCGCTGACGCCGGCGGAGTCGTCTGAGGTCGTGCGCACTGACGTGGTTGTGGTCGCCCGACCGGGACGGCTTCCGCACATCCGGTGCCGGGGCGCCCTCGCTGTCCGTTCTACCGGTCCGGACACCGTGCATCTGGTATCCACGGCGGCCAATCCCCTTGGTGGCGATAGGACTACGATCCGGGTGGTTGTCGAACCCGAGGCACAGCTGTGGGTGCGCACCACGGCCGCAAGCATCGTGTTGCCGGGACGGGACGACCCCGAGTCGCAGGTCCGGTGGGAACTCGATGTCGCCGGTCAGCTGGATCTGGATCCCGAGCCCACCGTCATCGCCGCACATTCCCGACACTTGTCCGACGTTCGCGTCCAGGTGGGCGGTAGTGCCCGGATCCGGATTCGCGAACGTGTGCAGATCGGAAGGAGCGGGGAATGCGCAGGCTTCTGGAGCGGCCGGCTGCGCGCTGATCTGCCCGGAATACCGCTGCTGCGCCACCGCGTCGAGCTCGGGCCAGGTTCGATGGCAAATGACGCCATCGAGCGCCCAGCGGCCTGCATCAGCGAATTGCGCTACCCCGATCCGGCTACCGATGCGGCCGGCACCACCCTGGCGCTGGCAGCTGGGGGCAGCCTCTCAACCTGGCAGGGCGCGCGGCTGTAAGAGACCGCCAGCCGCTGCGCCGGCCGCCAGCACCGTCACCGGCACCCCGTTGAGCACGGCGGTGCCCGACAGCGGCTCGATCAGTGAGCTGTCCAGCAGGCTGTTGACGTTCACCCCGGCCTGGGTGGCCGCCACCGACATTCGAGTGCCCGGCGCGGTGTGGCCCCAGCCGTGCGGCAGTGACACCACCCCGGGGCGGATGGCGTCGGTGATCTCCACCGGGACTTCGAGTTTGCCCGCCGGCCCGGTCACCATCGCGGTGTCAGTGATGCCCAGCCGGGCGGCGTCGTCGGGATGGATCAGCAGGGTGCAGCGATTGGTACCGCCGGCCAGGGCGGGCAGGTTATGCATCCAGCTGTTGTTGGACCGCAGATGGCGGCGGCCGATCAGCAGCAAGCCGTCCCGCGGCTCGTCGAGTGCGCGCTGCAGCCGCGGGATGTCGGCCAGGATCGGATCCGGCGCCAATTCCACCTTCCCGGAGGGGGTTCGGAGGATCTCGGGGATGCGCGGGGTCAGCGGCCCGAGGTCCACGCCGTGCGGGTTTTCCTTGAGGCGCTGCAGGGTCAGGCCGTCGGGGGTGGCGCCGAACCCGTCGCCGAACGGACCCAGCCGCAGCATCATGTCCAGCCGGCGTTCGTAACCCGGGCCGTCCTGCAGCATCGCGGTCAACTCCTCGACGCCACGGCCGCTCACCGGGGACGACGGGTCGGCCACTTCCTTGCCGAGGACGGTGGAAATGATCTGGGCATCAACGAGATCCGGGTCGGCGTCGGTGCCCAGCCCCAGCATGCCCAGCGTCAGCCGGCAGAGGATCTCCGCTTCGCCGGGCCGGCCGTCGGGCAGCGGGATCACCGCAGGTGAGTAGCGGGCGTTATTGCGGACGGTCACCCCGGACAGCAGGATGTCGAAATGCGGCGCCTGCGACGGCGGGGGCGGCGGCAGGATGACGTCGGCGTGCCGGGTGGTCTCGTTGAGATACGGGTCGATGCTGACCATGAACTCCAGTCCGTCCAGCGCCGCCGAGAGGCGCTCGCCGTCGGGTGCGGACAGCACCGGGTTGCCGGCGATGGTCACCAGCGCCCGGATCCGCCCCGCGCCGGGGGTTTCGATCTCCTCCGGCAGCAGCGCGGTGGGCAGTTCCGAGGCCACCTCGGGGTGGCCCGACACCCGGCTGTGCCAGCGGCCGATGGTGAAGCCGCGACCCGGCCGGGGGAGACGCGGTGCCGGCCCGATGGGGGAGGTGGCGAACATGGCGCCGCCGGGGCGGTCCAGGTTCCCGGTCAGCAGGTTCACCACGTCGACCAGCCAGCTGGTCAGGGTGCCGAACCGCACCGTCGAGGTGCCGATGCGCCCGTAGACGGCGGTCCTTGGTCTGTCGCCGGCTCCGCGGCTCTGGGGGCCGGCGGCGATATCCCTTGCCAGGATGCGGATCTCGTCGGCCGCAACCCCGCAGTACCCGGCCACCGCCGCAGGCGGGAAGTCCAGCGCCGCGGCGCGAACCTGCTCCACCCCGGTGACGTGCGCTGCCAGCCCGCCCAGCTCCGGGTCCACCAGATCCTCGTCGAACAGCGCATTGACCACGGCGAACAGCAGTGCGCCGTCGGTGCCGGGGCGTGGCGCCAGATGGCGGTCGGCCATCGCGGCGGTGCGGGTGCGGTTGGGGTCGATGACGGTCAGCCGCCCACCGCGGCGCTTGAGGGCTTTGAGCTTGCCGCCGAAATCGGCTGCGGTGGCGACACTTCCGTTGGATACCAGGGGATTGGCGCCGATCACCACCAGGTGGTCGGTGCGGTCGACGTCGGGCACGGTGAAGGCGAACGCGTTGCCGAACAGATAGCCGCACGCGACCTGCTTGGGCATCTGGTCCAGGGTACTGGCGGAGAACACGTTGCGGGTCTTCAGTGACCGCACCAACGGCGGTACATATAGTCCGCCGGCGACGGTGTGGGCGTTGGGGTTTCCCAGATACACCCCGACGGATGCGTCCGCGTCGGCCTGCACCGTGCGCAGGGCGGCCACCGCCGCCGCCAGTGCTTCGTCCCACCCGCACTCGACCAGCTCTCCGTCGCGGCGGATCAGCGGCGCGCGCAGCCGGTCCGGGTCGTTGTCCAGTTCGGCGAAGCTGGCGCCCTTGGGGCAGATGTAGCCGTGGCTGAAGACGTCATCACCGTCGCCGCGGGCACCGGTGACCCGCTCAGCCCCGCCGTCTCGGGAGACGGTGAGGACCAGCCCGCAGGTGGCCTCGCAGAGCGGACAGATACGAAGTGCGGTGCGGCTCATTGCCCCACTGTGCGCCACCCGCGCGACAATTTCCAGGCTCAGTCAGGCCAGTCAGGCTCAGTCGCAGACCGCGCCGCCGGCCGCCGAGCCGACCAGCTTGCGGTACTTGGCCAGCACCCCGCTGGTGTAGCGCGGCGGGGGCGGGGTGAAGCCCGGCTTGCGGGCGTCGAACTCGCTCGCGTCGACGAGAATGTCCAGCGTCCCGCTGGCCACGTCCAGCCGGATCCGGTCGCCGTCGGCGACGAACGCGATCGGCCCGGCGTCGACCGCTTCGGGGGCGACATGGCCGACGCACAGCCCGGTGGTGCCGCCG
>NZ_JBIIOV010000183.1:0-6047 GCF_044342925.1 Mycobacterium sp.
TCTGGAAGACGGCATCCTCGTCGAGCACTTCGTGACCTCGGCCGCCTCGGCGTCGCTGGTGGGCAATATTTACCTGGGCATCGTCCAGAACGTGCTGCCCTCGATGGAGGCTGCGTTCGTCGACATCGGCCGCGGCCGCAACGGTGTGCTCTACGCCGGTGAGGTCAACTGGGAAGCCGCCGGACTGGGCGGCTCCAACCGCAAGATCGAGCAGGCCCTCAAGCCCGGTGACTGCGTCGTCGTGCAGGTGAGTAAGGATCCGGTCGGGCACAAGGGCGCGCGGCTCACCACCCAGATCTCGCTCGCCGGCCGCTACCTGGTCTACGTGCCGGGCGCCTCGTCGACCGGAATCAGCCGCAAGCTGCCCGACACCGAACGGCAGCGGCTCAAGGAGATCCTGCGTGATGTCGTTCCGGCGGACGCCGGGGTGATCATCCGCACCGCCTCCGAAGGCGTCAAGGAAGACGACATCCGCGGCGACGTCAACCGGCTGCAGGAGCGCTGGAACACGATCGCGGCCGAAGCCGAGCGGATCAAGGGCAATCGGGCCGGAGCGGCGGTGGCGCTCTACGAGGAGCCCGACGTCCTGGTCAAGGTGGTCCGCGACCTGTTCAACGAGGACTTCTCCGGCCTGATCGTGTCCGGTGACAGCGCCTGGGAGACCATCACCGGTTATGTGAATTCGGTTGCGCCCGAGCTGCTTCCCAAGATCACCAAGTACTCGCCGGCCGGCGGCGGGGACGGGCCGGACGTGTTCGCGGTCCACCGGATCGACGAGCAGCTGGCCAAGGCGATGGACCGCAAGGTCTGGCTGCCCTCAGGCGGCACCCTGGTGATCGATCGCACCGAGGCGATGACGGTCGTCGACGTCAACACCGGCAAATTCACCGGCGCCGGCGGCAATCTGGAGCAAACCGTCACCAAGAACAACGTTGAGGCGGCCGAGGAGATCGTGCGCCAGCTGCGGCTGCGCGATATCGGCGGCATCATCGTCGTCGATTTCATCGACATGGTGCTGGAATCCAACCGCGATCTGGTGCTGCGCCGGCTTACCGAGGCCCTGGCCCGTGACCGCACCCGCCACCAAGTCTCCGAGGTGACCTCGCTGGGACTGGTGCAGCTGACTCGCAAGAAGCTGGGCACCGGCCTGGTCGAGGCGTTCTCCAGCACCTGTGCGCAGTGCAGCGGCCGCGGCATTCTGGTGCACGCCGAACCGGTGGACCACGCACCTGCTGCCGGTCGCAAGGCCGAAAGCACCGCCGGCGGCGGCGGTCGGCGCAGCAGGCGAGGCCGCAAGGGCCGCACCGAAGAGGCCGGGCCGGTGGCCGAGGTCGCGCGGGTGCCCTCGCACGTGCCGGGTGAACACCCGATGTTCAAGGCGATGGCCGCGGCCAAGACCGGCGACGAAGAGGACGGCGACGAGGAGCTCGCCGAAGACTTCGAGGCACTCGTGGGTGAAGACGGCGTGGTCGTCGAGGCTGCCGAGCTGGACCTGGTGGCCGACCTCGACGATGAGGACGAGGACGACCTCGACGACGAGGACGACGACCTCGACGAGGACGATGAGGACGACGACCTCGACGAGGACGACGACGAGGACGAGGACGACGACCTCGACGAGGACCTCGACGAGGACGATGAGGACGACGACGAGGACGATGAGGACGACGACCTCGACGAGGACGATGAGGACGACGACGAGGACGACGACGAGGACGACGACAAGGACGACGACGAGGACGCCGATGAACCCCGCGAGATCGTCGCCGAACAGGCGCCCCCGGGGCGCCGTCCGCGCCGCAGAGCCGCGGCCCGGCCTGCCGGACCACCCGTGGTTTGACCCTCCGGCGCTGGTCCGAGTACCCTTGACCAGTTGCCGCCAGGCCAGGATTTTCACCGAGCCGGCGGCCCGCAATCCAGACCAGCCCGCGCTAGGGAATAGCGCGCGCGCACGACTGAAGAGGAACTGATGGCCGACAACGCCAGCTACGCGATCGTCAAGACCGGTGGCAAGCAGTACAAGGTCGCCGTCGGCGACATCGTGAAGGTCGAGAAGATCGAGTCCGAGCCGGGCGCTTCGGTGTCCCTGCCGGTGGCCCTTGTCGTCAACGGCGCCACTGTGACCACCGACGCCGGCGAGCTGGCCAAGGTCGCGGTCACCGGCCAGATCCTCGAGCACACCAAGGGCCCGAAGATCCGCATCCACAAGTTCAAGAACAAGACCGGCTACCACAAGCGCCAGGGGCATCGTCAGCCGCTGACCGTGCTCAAGGTCACCGGAATCAACTGATGAGCCGTCAGGCGAAGAACCAGAACATCTAGCCGCAGGAGGCGACAGACATGGCACACAAGAAGGGCGCTTCCAGCTCACGCAACGGACGCGAGTCCAATGCCCAGCGACTCGGCGTCAAGCGGTTCGGCGGCCAGGTGGTCAAGGCCGGCGAGATTTTGGTGCGGCAGCGCGGCACCCACTTCCACCCCGGCGTGAACGTCGGACGCGGCGGCGACGACACCCTGTTCGCCACCGCCCCCGGTGCGGTCGAATTCGGCGAGAAGCGCGGTCGCAAGGTCGTCAACATCGTTCGCACCGCGCGACCGGAGTAGCTTGCCCCGCTTCGTCGACCGCGTGGTGATTCATACCCGCGCGGGCAACGGCGGTAATGGGTGCGCGTCGGTGCACCGGGAGAAGTACAAGCCGCTCGGCGGCCCCGACGGCGGTAACGGCGGTCGCGGCGGCAGTGTTGTGCTGGTGGTCGACCCCCAGGTGCACACGCTGCTGGACTTCCACTTTCACCCGAACGTCGTCGCCCCCTCCGGCAAGGGCGGGCAGGGCGGAAGCCGCGACGGCGCCGCCGGCACCGATCTGGAGGTCCGCGTTCCCGACGGCACCGTGGTGCTCGACGAACAGGGCCGGCTGCTGGCCGACCTGGTCGGTGACGGGACACGTTTCGTCGCCGCCGAGGGCGGCCGCGGCGGCTTGGGCAACGCCGCGCTGGCCTCTCGGGCCCGCAAGGCCCCCGGCTTCGCGCTGCTGGGCGAGAACGGTCAGGCCCGCGACCTCACGCTGGAGCTGAAAACCGTCGCCGACGTCGGGCTGATCGGGTTTCCCTCGGCGGGCAAGTCGTCACTGGTCTCGACCATCTCGGCGGCCAAACCCAAGATCGCCGACTACCCGTTCACCACGCTGGTGCCCAACCTGGGTGTGGTCTCCGCCGGCGAGCACACCTTCACCGTGGCTGACGTGCCGGGTCTGATCCCCGGCGCCTCCGAGGGGCGCGGCCTGGGTCTGGACTTCCTGCGGCACATCGAACGGTGCGCGGTGCTGGTGCACGTCGTCGACTGCGCCACTCTGGAGCCCGGGCGCGACCCGGTCTCCGACATCGACGCCGTGGAGGCCGAACTCGCCGCCTACCAGCCCACCCTGCAGGGTGACTCGACGCTGGGCGACCTCGCCGAGCGGCCGCGGGCGGTGGTGCTGAACAAGATCGACGTACCCGAAGCACGCGAACTGGCCGACTTCGTCCGCCCCGACATCGAGATGCGCGGCTGGCCGGTCTACGAGGTGTCCACGGTGGCGCGGGAAGGCCTGCGCGAGTTGATCTTCGGGTTGTGGGACATGGTGGCCGCCTACCGGGCCGCGCAGCCGCCGGTGGTGGCCCGTCGGCCGGTGATCCGTCCCGTTCCGGTGGACTCCAGCGGCTTCACCGTCGAACCGGACCCCAGCCACACCGGCGGATTCATCGTCCGCGGCATCCGGCCGCAGCGCTGGGTCGCCCAGACCGACTTCACCAACGACGAGGCGGTCGGATACCTCGGCGACCGGCTGGCCCGGCTGGGTGTGGAGGACGAACTGTTCAAGCGTGGCGCCAAATCCGGCTGTTCGGTGACCATCGGCGATATGACATTCGACTGGGAGCCGCAGACTCCGGCCGGGGTGGACGTCACTCTGTCCGGGCGCGGCACCGACATTCGGGTGGAACGCAACGACCGGACCGGTGCCGCTGAGCGCAAGGAGGCCCGCCGCCAGCGCCGTGAGGCTGAGGACGAGCAGTGAGCTTGCACCGCAACGCGGTTCGCACGGCGCGCAGCATCGTCGTCAAGATCGGCACCACCGCGCTGACCGACCCGTCCGGGCTGTTCGACGCCACCCGGCTGGCGGCCCTGGCCGACGCCATCGAGGCGCGGATGAAGGCCGGCACCGACGTGGTGATCGTGTCCTCGGGCGCCATCGCCGCCGGGATCGAGCCGCTGGGCCTGAGCCGCCGGCCCACCGATCTGGCCACCAAGCAGGCCGCCGCCAGCGTCGGCCAGGTGGCGCTGGTCAATGCGTGGAGTACGGCGTTCGGCCGGTACCAGCGCACGGTCGGGCAGGTGCTGCTGACCGCCCACGACATCGCCCAGCGGGTGCAACACACCAACGCCCAGCGCACACTGGACCGGCTGCGGTCGCTGCACGCGGTGGCGATCGTCAACGAGAACGACACGGTGGCCACCAACGAGATCCGGTTCGGCGACAACGACCGGCTCTCGGCGCTGGTGGCCCATCTGGTGGGGGCCGACGCGCTGGTGCTGCTGTCCGACATCGACGGCCTGTACGACGCCGATCCGCGAAAAGGTAACGCGCGCTTCATCGCTGAAGTCGCCGGGCCCGACGATCTGGCCGGTGTGGTGGCCGGGCAGGGCAGCAAACTGGGCACCGGCGGGATGGCTTCGAAGTTGTCCTCGGCGCTGCTGGCCGCCGATGCCGGGCTGCCGGTGCTGCTGGCTGCGGCCGCCGACGCCGCCGACGCGCTCACCGAGGCGTCGGTGGGCACCGTCTTCGCCCCCCGTCCCACCCGGATGTCGGCCCGCCGGTTCTGGCTGCGCTACGCCGCCGAATCCGCCGGCTCGCTGAGCCTGGACGCCGGCGCGGTGCGGGCCGTGGCCACCCAGCGACGCTCCCTGCTTCCCGCCGGGATCACCGCGTGCTCGGGACGGTTCTTCGGCGGCGATGTCGTGGAACTGCACGGCCCGGACGGCGAGCTGGTGGGCCGCGGCGTAGTGGCTTACGACGCAACCGAATTGGCGAGCATGGTCGGACGTTCCACGGCGGACCTGCCTGCGGAGTTACGCCGACCGGCCGTTCACGCCGACGATCTCGTCCCGGTCTGACCCAGAAAACCGCTCAGCCCCGCGACGGCCTGACCCGCGACGTAGCGGATCACCGCCGCCCTTTCCGCGGCGGCTTCCAGCGCGTCGTCGTCGGCCTGCCGGACCGGGACGCCGTGCGCGGCGGCTGTCGCCTCGACGCAGTCCCGCACCGCCGGATCGGCCAGCACCAGCGCCGCCGGGACCCCCGGGCTCATCTGCTTGCTGCGGATCAGACCCTTGAATTTGACGTCCGCCGGGATGTAGAGGGTGAAGACACCCCGGTCGAGCTTGAGGTCGGCGACCACCGCGATGACTGTCAGGGCGGTGTGGCTCAGGCCGCTGAGCAGCATTCCCCGGCCGGGGAACCGCCATATCGGCAGCCGGTTCACCCGTTCGGTGACCGCGTCGGTGACCAGGTAGCCGACCAGCCGGCGGGTGCGGATCTCGGTGACCCGCGACCAGTCCACCTCGTCGCCGTCGAACTCGATGCCGTCCGGACTGACCACCACCGAACCGAACTGGTTGAGCTGACGGGCCAGCCCGCGGACCGGACCGGGTAGGTTCAGCAGCCCAGCGGCCGCCTCGCCGACCCCGATGCCCCAGCGCTCGGTGGCCGGACCTGGGTCGGGGCGGACGGGTTTGATCACGGCGCTGACGGTGCCCACCGCGAGTGCGGTGGCGATGTCGACGACAGAAGGCATGGGGGAGACCCTACCGTCGTCGAGACAGGGCAAACCGGAAGCACTGCGGTGGTGGAGCATGGGCTTCAGGCGCTCAGCACGGCGGTCAGCGCGGCGTCGATCATCTGGGTGTCGCGGGTGGCGATCGTCAGATTGCGGCGCAGCGCCTGAGCGACGATCGCCCGGTCGAACGGATCCTTGTGCGGCCAGGGCAGCCGTCCGGCCAGGATGGCATCG
>NZ_JBIIOV010000184.1:0-6002 GCF_044342925.1 Mycobacterium sp.
CCTGATGCACCGGCATGGCCGAGCGGGCGCCGAAGGCGCGGGCCTCGTAGCTGGCGCCGGCCACCACTCCCCGGCCGCCCGTGCCGCCGACCAGCACCGGCCGGCCCCGCAAGGTCGGCCGGGTCAGCTGCTCGACGGAGGCGAAGAACGCATCCATGTCGAAATGCAGCACCCAGCGCGACACCTCTGCAGGCTATCCCGGGCGGAGCACAACTCAATGGGGCTGAGGAGCTTCGCAGCCCAGAACACCCCTCCGCGTGACGGCAGCTCCACCGCCGGGAAGGCGGGGCACATGACCTCCCCGCAGGGCCGGCGGGTCAGCGCGCTTCAAATGCCCTTCCGACGGCCCGCCTGTTTTGCGGTGATACTGAGGTAACCGATCGCGGATTTTGACCAACGTTCCTGAGGAGATTCCATGGCTGGCTCCGGCTACACCCCACCCTCCGACTGCGGCAGGGACGACGATCACACCGACCGCGATAAGTTGTGGTGGGACGGCGCCCAGAAGGCGCCGGACCCTCTCCACCACGAGTACGTGGTTTTCGGCGGCAACGTCCTGGGGTTCAAAGGCGCCTACAACGGACTTCTGGTCGCCAAGACCCGCATCAAGGGCATCGAATGCCCGAAGGTCGTCGATCCCCAAGCCCAGAACTACTGGACATCCGCCTGGGATAAGGCGAAGGGCCTGAACCTGCGCGAACCCAAGGTCTTGGTGAGCGTCAACTCCATGGACGGACGAACCCAGGACCAACTGCACTTTCACCTGACCGTTCTCAAGAGCGACGTCCGGACCCAGTTGGACAACCTCGACATGACGAAGCTCGGACTAAGCACCTGGAACAGAAACCTCTACATCCTCGCCACCAAAGATGAGCAGGGCAAAGACGACACGTACGTCTATCGCATCGCCCATGTGGACGACATCAACACCAACCCGTTCATCCTGCTCAACGATCACGTTGCGACGCAAAAGGATTCCCACGGCAACACGTTCAACGACCGGTTCGCCCAGTCGCTGGCGATCGTCAAAGGCCCTAAGGGCGCGGGCTTCTTCCTAATCGCAACCCAAGGCCAACCGTCCCACGGGGCACCTCAACACACGCCGGACTTGGACCTCAAGGACACAACAGGCAAACACGTCTACGGCGCCAAGACCGTCGAGGCCCTGATAGACCGGGATTGGAAGCCGATCTAAGTCTCGTGTCCGGCGCGCGACGCACCGCTCACGCCTTCGCGATCGCCACCCGCACGCCATCGCCGATCTGCACGCCGTCGCTCGGATCGCCGAATTCGAAACCGGTGGCCAGGATTTCCCGCGCGATCAGGTCGCGGTGAGTGTGCGCCCAGTCGGCGTGCGCGTCTGGAACCGCCATGACGACGGTGATCCGGTCGCTGACATCCAGCCCGGTGGACTTGCGCAGGTCCTGTAGTTCGCGAATACGGTCCTTCGCCCAGCCCTCCGCCTCCAGTTCTTCGGTGACGGTGTCGTCGAGCACGACCAGGCCGGCGCCGCCGGGCAGGGCGGCGGTGCAATCCGGATCGGCGGCGACGAGTTTGGACTCGTACTCCCCCTCCTGCAGAACGACCTCCCCGGCGCTCAGGGTGCCGTCGGGGTTGAGCACGCCGTAGCCGGCCTTGACCGCCTTGATGGCGTCCTGCACCGACTTGCCCAGCCGGGGGCCGGCGGCGCGGGCGTTGACGGTCAGATCGAACCGGCCGTGCGCGGCGATGTCGTCGGTGAGTTCGACGGCCTTGACGTTGAGCTCGTCGGCGATCAGACCGCTGAACGGCTGCAGGTGGTGCGGGTTCTCCACCGCGACAGTGATTTTCGGCAGCGGCAGGCGCACCCGCAGTTTCTTGGCCTTGCGCAGCGACGACGCCGCCGAGCACACCTCGCGCACCTGGTCCATCGCCGCGACGAGGTCGGGCTCCGGTGGCAGCAGATCCTCGGCCGGCCAGTCGGCCAGGTGCACCGACCGCTCCCCCGTGATGCCGCGCCAGATCACCTCGCACGCCATCGGAAGCAGCGGGGCCGCCAGCCTAGTGGCGACCTCCAGCACCGTGTGCAGGGTGTCGATGGCGTCGCGGTCCTCATTCCAAAACCGCGAACGCGACCGGCGCACATACCAGTTCGTCAGTGCCTCGGTGAACTGACGCAGTTGCTCGCAGGCACCGGAAATGTCGCAGATGTCCAGCGCGGCGGTGAGGTCGTCGCGCAGCACGGCGAGTTTAGCCAGGATGTAGCGGTCGAGCACATTAGTGGAGTCGGTGCGCCACGTTCCCTTCTCACGCGCGTACAGCGCGAGGAAGCTATAGGCGTTCCACAGCGGCAGCAGCACCTGACGCACACCCTCGCGGATGCCCTGCTCGGTGACGATCAGGTTGCCGCCCCGCAGAATCGGCGAAGCCATCAGGAACCAGCGCATGGCATCGGAGCCGTCGCGGTCGAACACCTCGTTCACGTCAGGGTAGTTGCGCAGTGACTTGCTCATCTTCTGCCCGTCGTTGCCCAGCACGATGCCGTGGGCAACACAGGTTTTAAAGGCCGGACGGTCGAACAGCGCGGTGGCCAGCACATGCAGGGTGTAGAACCAGCCGCGGGTCTGGCCGATGTACTCCACGATGAAGTCGCCGGGGAAATGCGCTTCCTCGTCCGCCCCACCCAGGAACCAGTCGGCGTTCTCGAACGGGTAGTGCACCTGCCCGTACGGCATGGAGCCGGAGTCGAACCAGACGTCGAAGACGTCCTCGATGCGCCGCATGGTGGCCATGCCGGTCGGGTCGTCGGGGTTGGGCCGGGTCAGCTCGTCGATGTAGGGCCGGTGCAGGTTTGTCGGCCGCACCCCGAAGTCGCGCTCCAGTTCATCCAGGCTGCCGTAGACATCGATCCGGGGATAGGCCGGGTCGTCGGACACCCAGACCGGAATCGGGGTGCCCCAGTAGCGGTTCCGGGAGATCGACCAGTCCCTGGCATTGGACAGCCACTTGCCGAACTGGCCGTCCTTGACATGCTCGGGATACCAGGTGATCTGCTGGTTGAGTTCGACCATGCGGTCACGGAATTCGGTGACGCGAACGAACCACGACGACACCGCCCGGTAGATCAGCGGATTGCGGCACCGCCAGCAATGCGGGTACGGGTGGTCGTAGGTCTCGTGCCGGATCAGCACCGGGGCGTTGACGGCCGCCGCGCCGGTCCCGTTCTTGAGGTCGCGGATGATTTGCGGGTTGGCGTCGAAGACCTGCAGGCCCTGATAGTCCGGGACAGTGGAGTCGAACCGGCCCTTGGCGTCGACCGGCGTCACCGGCACGATGCCGACGGTGTCGGTGGTGGCCTTGTCGTCTTCGCCGTAGGCCGGGGCCATGTGCACCACGCCGGTGCCGTCCTCGGTGGTGACGAAGTCACCCGGCAAAACCTGAAAAGCGGTGGCGGAGTTTACGAAATATGGGAACGGCGGTGCGTACCGCAGCCCCAGCAACTGCTCGCCGGTGTAGCTGCCCACGATCTGCGGCTCCTCCCCCAGCTCGCGGGCGTAGGCCGCCACCCGGGCCCGGGCCATCACGTACCGACGGCCGTCCACCTCGATCACGACGTAGTCCACCTCGGGGTTGACCGCCACCGCCTGGTTGGACGGCAACGTCCACGGCGTCGTGGTCCACACCAGCAGGTAAGCGCCATCAAGGTCGGAATCCGGTTGGTCTACCCGGAATCCCACTGTGATGGCTGGGTCCTGGCGGCGCTGGTAGACGTCGTCGTCCATCCGCAGTTCGTGCGCCGACAGCGGGGTCTCGTCGTTCCAGCAGTAGGGCAGCACCCGCACGCCCTCGTAGGCCAATCCCTTGTCCCACAACTGTTTGAACGCCCAGATGACCGACTCCATGAAGGAGGGATCCAGGGTCTTGTAGTCGTTGTCGAAGTCCACCCAGCGGGCTTGGCGGGTGACATAAGCGCGCCACTCGTTGGTGTATTTGAGCACCGAGTCGCGGCAGGCGTCGTTGAACGCCCCGATGCCCATCTGCTCGATCTGGGCCTTGTCGGTGATGCCGAGCTGGCGCTGCACCTCCAGTTCGGCGGGCAGCCCGTGGGTGTCCCAGCCGAACCGGCGCTCCACCTTGTAGCCGCGCATGGTGCGGTAGCGAGGCACGATGTCCTTGACGTAGCCGGTGAGCAGATGCCCGTAGTGCGGCAGGCCGTTGGCGAACGGCGGGCCGTCGTAGAAGACGTACTCGGGGGCACCGTCGCGGCGGGCCACGCTGGCCCGGAAGGTGTCGTCGTCGGCCCAGTGGGCCAGCACGTCGCGCTCCAGGGCGGGGAAGTCCGGGGAACCGCCGGCGGTCCTGGGGTAGCCGGTCTGCTCGGTCACGCGTCGTCTCCTGTGCCGTCTCGGGCACGGGGACGACGTCGCGCTACGCGCGAGAGCCGCGGTACCACCCCGCTTACGCACGCTCCCCGTGGTGAGGGGACGTACGTCGCTCATTGCGGCTGTGACGGGCCACCCGTTCGGTTCTACTGGGCCGCTGGTGCGGCTGTTCTTCCGAAGGCTCCCCGGTGATGGCCGGATCGACGCCTGTGGACCGCGAGTGTATCGCGTGCCCGGACGGCATCCGGGGGCTGGCGTCCTGTCGGGATGCCGACCGGGGAAGAAACTAGCCCGCCACCGCGCCGGCGAGCATCGGTCCGAACGGCGATCCATGCTCAGTCACCGGCTGGAAGCCACGCTTACGGGCGGCCGCCGCCCCGAGGCGCACCAGCGCCGAGGTTCCGACGAAGCCGGTCTGATCCGACATCACGAGCGGTGTCGAGAGCCGGTTGTGCACCAGGGAGAAGGACAGGCCCTCTTCGGGGATTGCCCAGCCGAACGACCCGCAGAGGCCGACGTGCCCGAAGCCGGGCAGCACGCCCGGAATGGCCAGTCCGTGGAAGCCGAGGTGGAACGCCATCGGCAGGATCAGGTTGCGGTCCGGCCGAAGGTTCCGACGACCGGCGAGCATGGCGACGCGATCCGCCGACAGGTAACGCTGGCCGTCGATGATGCCGCCGTTGGCGATTGCGCCGTACATCCGGGCCATAGCCCGGGCGGTGATGACGCCGTTCGCCGACGGAAGCTCGGTGTCCAACATCGGAACATCCCGCTGCACCAGCGATTTCACGCCCGGGACGTACATCGCGCCGAAGGCGGCGGACAACTCGATCCCGGCGACGGCCGGGGCGAGGACGTTGAACACCGGATTGGGAAGGTTCATCTGAGATCCGATGAACCGGGCGGCCTTGGTCGGCGCGTCGGCCGGCGGCCGGCCGAGATGGACGCCGTCGGTGTTGAGCGGCGCGGCGACCTCGCTGCGCATCAACTCGCGCATGCCCCGGCCGGTGACCGAGCGGGCGAGACCGGACAGCAGCCACCCGTAGGTCAGTGCGTGGTAGGCCGACTTGCCGAAGTGACGTCCGGGCGGGGCCGCGGCGATCCGCTCCTCCATGCGCCGGTGGTCGAACAAGTCACGGTTGCGGACCCCGCGCAGATGGGAAAGTCCGGCTCGGTGTCGCATCACGTCCCGGACGGTGATCTCGGCCTTGCCGTTCGCGCCGAACGCCGGCCAGTACTCGGAGACGGGGGCGTCGTAGTCGATCAGGCCACGATCAGCGAGGCGGTGGATGACCACCGACGCCACGCCCTTGGTCGCCGAGAACACCATCGGAGCGGTGTCGGCGGTCCAGGGCCGTCGGCCGCGGCGATCCGAGTACCCGGTCCATACGTCCACCACCGGCTCGCCGTCGAGGTAGACCGAGAGGGCACCCCCGCCGAGACGGGCGTGGGGGAATAGGGCCGCGAACCCGCGCACCGCGCAAGCGAAGTTCGGGTCAGCACTCCCCTGCACACCCTGGGGGAGTCGTAAACCTCGGTGGCCCGTGGTCTGGATCACATAGGCAATCTACATTCATCGGCGCGCCTGTCAACAGATTTGTTACTGATCTGTTAATGCAACCCCTCGAATCCGTTAACAAG
>NZ_JBIIOV010000034.1:0-22815 GCF_044342925.1 Mycobacterium sp.
ATGCCGGTTCAGTAACTCGATCATGTCCGACGGCGGGACGCCGAGGATCGCGCAGGTCAGGTCGTCGTCCAGGCTGGCCACCAGGCCGGCGATGAGTCCGCCGAGTGAGATGCTGTTCAGGCCGATGCGCGCACCCGGTTGCTCGGACCGAATCCAGGCCATCACCCGGCGGATGTCCCACACCGACTGTGCGGTGGCGTGCACGTCGTCCATGATGTTCTCCCCGGGGAACACCGCCCCCTTGGGCAGGCCCCGGGAGCGTGGCCCGTGCATCGGTAGCACCGGCAGCACGATGTTGAGTCCGAAGTCCTGATGCAGGTGCCGCGCCCGGAACACGGCCAGATCGAGTTCCGCGCGCCCCATCTCGGTGCCGTGCACACAGATCAGCCACGGGCGCGGCCCCGGTTGGCCCGGGTTTTCCGGGTGGCGCAGCATCAGGCCGTAGCCGCGCTGGTTGGCCGTGTAGCTCGCATACCTCTCGGCGCCGGGTTCGCCGGGATGCGGTTGATAGCCGCTGTCGAATGTCAGCCGCTCATGCGTGCGGTTGCGGCGGGTGAACGACCTGACCTCAACGTCGGTCAGCGGTGGCGGTGCTGGGAAGAAGCCCTCCGGTTTGTCCAGCCAGCCCTGTTCGCCGTAGAACTCGACCGCCTCGGTGATCTCGCGGTTGAACTCCTCGAAAGCGTGCGGGTCGCTCACCGGGCGGCGAAACAGCAGGCCGGTGAGGACCAGCTCGTCCCGTAGGGCATGGGTGGCCAACGAGAGAGTGGGCCGCGCCGTCGGCAGTTCGCTGGGGGTGCCACCGAGATACTTGCTCCAGGACCTGGCGTAGAAGCCGCCTGCCTTCACGAACGAGCCTGCCAGCGAACCCGCGATGGGTCTAACGGCGCCCGGAAGCTTGTTGATCTTCTTGGTCCCCGGCTTTTCTTGCCCAGCGGTCACAGCCCCGACCGTAGCACCAGCGAAAACAACGGTGCCCCGGAACGACGCGTCCCGGGGCACCGTTGTTTCGCGGCTTAGAAGGCTGCTTCGTCGAGCTCCATCACCTCGTTGTCGAGCGCCTCGATCACGTGGCGGGTGCCGGTGAGCAGCGGCAGGAAGTTCTTCGCGAAGAACGACGCGGCCGCCATCTTGCCCTCGTAGAAGTGGCGGTCGGCAGCCGAAGCGCCGCTGCCTGATGTCGCCGGCCCAGCGGCTCCGGCGTCGAGAGCGGCCATGGCCACCGTCGACTGACGCAACAGCAGCCAGCCCATGATCAGGTCGCCGACACTCATCAGGAAGCGCACCGAGCCCAGGCCCACCTTGTAGATGGCCTTCTGGTCCTCCTGCGCGGCCATCAGGAAGCCGGTCAGCGACGCCGCCATGCCCTGGACGTCCTCCAGTGCGGTCTTGAGCAGCGCACGCTCGGTCTTGAGCCGGCCGTTGCCCGACTCGTTCTTGACGAACTCCTCGATCTGGCCGGCCACGTGCGCCAGCGCCTGGCCCTTGTCGCGGATGATCTTCCGGAAGAAGAAGTCCTGCGCCTGGATGGCCGTGGTGCCCTCGTAGAGCGAGTCGATCTTGGCGTCGCGGATGTACTGCTCGAGCGGGTAGTCCTGCAGGAAGCCCGACCCGCCGAGGGTCTGCAGGCTCTCGGTGAGCTTGGCGTAGGCCTGCTCGGAGCCGACACCCTTGACGATCGGCAGCATCAAGTCGTTGACCTTGAACGCCAGTTCGGCGTCAACGCCATGCAGCGCCTTGGCCACCTCGGGGTCCTGATAGGTCGCGGTGAACAGATACACCGCGCGCAGACCCTCGGCGTAGGCCTTCTGGGTCATCAGGCTGCGGCGCACGTCGGGGTGGTGCGTGATGGTGACGCGTGGCGCGGTCTTGTCCATCATCTGGGTCAGATCGGCACCCTGCACACGCTGCTTGGCGTACTCCAGCGCGTTGAGGTACCCGGTGGACAAGGTGGCGATGGCCTTGGTGCCCACCATCATGCGGGCCTGCTCGATGACGTCGAACATCTGCGCGATGCCCTCGTGCACCTCGCCGACCAGCCAGCCCTTGGCCGGGATGCCGTGCTGGCCGAAGGTCAGCTCGCAGGTGGCCGAAACCTTCAGGCCCATCTTGTGCTCGACGTTGGTGACGAAGGCGCCGTTACGCTCGCCCGGCTCACCGGTCTCGGGATCGAACTGGAACTTCGGCACCATGAACAGCGACAGACCCTTGGTGCCCGGACCGGCGCCCTCGGGGCGGGCCAGCACCAGGTGCAGGATGTTCTCGAACATGTCGTCGGAGTCGGCGGAGGTGATGAACCGCTTGACACCGTCGATGTGCCAGGAGCCGTCCTCCTGCTTGACCGCCTTGGTGCGGCCGGCGCCGACGTCGGAGCCGGCGTCCGGCTCGGTCAGCACCATGGTGGAACCCCAGCCGCGCTCACAGGCCAGAACCGCCCACTTTTTCTGCTGCTCGGTGCCCAGGTGGTGCACGATCTGCGCGAAACCGGCGCCGCCGGCATACATCCACACCGCGGGGTTGGCGCCCAGAACGTGCTCGTTGCAGGCCCACATCAGGGCCTTCGGTGTCGGCATGCCGCCCAGTTCCTCGCTGAGGCCGACCTTGTCCCAGCCGCCGTCGATGTAGGCGTGGACCGAGGCCTTGAAGGACTCGGGCAGGGTCACAGTATGGGTGTTGGGATCGAACACCGGCGGGTTGCGGTCGCCCTCCACGAACGACGCGGCAACCGGGCCGGCACACAACCGGGCCGCTTCGCCGAGCATCTCGGTGGCGGTGTCGACATCGAGATCGGCGTAATCGCCCTGGCCGAGGGCCTTCTCGAGACCGAACACCTCGAAGAGGTTGAACACCTGGTCGCGGACATTGCTCTTGTAGTGGCTCACTAGTTCCTCCTCGATGAGAACGCCACTTCGCGGTTGGGTACTTAAATCAAGTTACCCACCAGTAACATGGGCTAAATTATTACATACCCGCTTCATTTTGCAAGCGGCTGTGATCCATAGCACCCAGCCCCCGCGGCTGCGCTCTTACAGCGCTAAAACGGGGCGCCGGACGACGATCTAGCGGCGACGATCTAGCGGCGACGATCTAGCGGCGAAGGATGAGCCGCGTTGAGGAGGCCGGCCAGGAATGCTGGCTGTCGCGTATTCCGCAGTGCCGTCAGTCCGCGGCGGCGGGTTGCTCCACCTGGTCGGCGACCGGCTCGGCCGTGTCGTCCGACTGGCTGCTGACCGGAGCGGACGGCTCATCCGAGTCCGGCAGTTGCGACACCAGATGCCCGGCGAGTTCGCCGATCGTCGGGTAGTCGAACACCGCGGTGGGGGTGATGTCGAACTTGCCGCCGAACTGCCCGAACAACCGGTTGCGCAGTTCCACCGCCATCAGTGAATCGGTGCCCAGATCCAGGAACCGGCTCGTGGCCGCCGGCGGCTGCGCAAGCCGCAGGAAGCCCTGCACCTCTTTCTGCAGGAACTCGGTGATGAAGTCCACCCGCTGCGCCACCGGGATCTCCTGCAGTTGCCGCAGCAATTCGCTGTCACCGGATGCTGTCCCGTCGCCGCTGGGCAGCACCGCATCGAGCATCGGCGGCCGGATGCCGCCGAGCATCTTCGCGGTGCGCTGCCAGTTGGCTTTGAGCACCGTCGCCTGACCGGTGCCGTGCCGGATGATCTCGCTGAGCGCAGCCAGCGCCGCCGTCGGCTCCAGCGGCATCATGCCCTGGGCGCTGAGGTTGGCGATCGCGGCCTGCGAGCTGGCCATGCCACCGTGGCCCCACGGACCGAAGTTGGCGGCCGTCGCCGGCAACCCGCGGGAGCGCCGATGGGCGACCAGCCCGTCGAGCAGCGCGTTCGCGCTCGCGTAGTTCGCCTGCGACGGCGAACCGAGCACGGCCGATGCCGACGAGAACACGATGAAGAACTCCAGTTCGTCGTCCATCGTCAGTCGGTGCAGGTGATGTGCGCCGAGGGCCTTGGGCCGCAACGTCGTACGGAACCGATCCAGGCTCTGCTGCCCCAGCAGCGCATCGTCGAGCACGCCGGCCAGATGCGCCACGCCGCCCAGCGGCGGCAACTCCGATCGGATCCGTCCGAGCAGCTCGGCCACCTCGGCCTCCTGGCCGACGTCGGCGGTGAAGACGTGAATCCGGCAGTGGAACCGTTCTGAGATGGCGGCGATCGCTCGCTCGGCATCGGCGTCCGGGCCACGGCGACTGGTCAGCACGATGTCGCCGGCGCCCAGCTGCGCCAGGTATCCGGCGGTGTGCAAGCCCAGTGCGCCCAGGCCGCCGGTCACCAGGTAGCTGCGGTCGGCCCGCGGCTGCAGCGGCTTGGGCATCTGCACCACGATCTTGCCGATGTGCCGCGCCTGCTGCATCCGGCGGAACGCCGTTTTGGCCTCCGTGAGCGGGTAGACCTCCGCGGGAACCGGCGCCCACTCACCGCTGGCCAAGCCGTCGGACACCTCGCACATCAGCTTCTGGATGTGGTCGGGCTCGGTCATCATCGTCACGTCCAGCGCAATGATCCCGTAGTCGATGTCCGGCCGGACGGCCGCCATCTGCTCGGCGGTCCAGATATCGCGCTTGGCGATCTCGGCGAACCGGCCGCCCTTGGCGGTGGCTCGGACCGTCGCCTCGATGAAGCCCTCGTTGGTCAGGCTGTTGAGCACCACGTCGACGCCCTCGCCGCCGGTGTCCGCGAGGATCTGGTCAGCGAAATCGGTTGTGCGCGAGTCGTAGACGTACTCCACGCCCATTCGCCGCAGCGTCGCGCGCTTGTAGGCGCTGGCGGTGGCGAACACGATCGCGCCCTGCTGGCGCGCCATCTGGATGGCCGCCAACCCGACACCGCCGCTGGCGGCGTGGATGAGCACCCGGTCGCCCTTCTTGAGCTTCGCCCAGTCGAACGAGAGCCGGACGGTCAGCGCCGCGGCCGGAATAGTCGCCGCGTCCACCGCGCCGATCCCGTCCGGCACCACGGCCAGCATCTGCTCGGGCACGTTGAGCCGGCTGGCGAACGCACCCTGCATCGAGCCGAAGACGCGTTGGCCGACCTCGAACCGGGTGACCGCCGAGCCCACCTCGGTCACGACGCCGCACAGGTCGCCGCCGATCGGGCCGGGATCTCCCGGGTAGAGCCCCAGCACGTTGAGGACATCGCGGAAGTTCAGGCCGGCCGCCTCGATGCGGACCTGCACCTCACCCAGCTCCGGCGGGGTGATCTCCTTCTCGGTAAGGCGCAGATTGTCGATCGCGCCCCGCTCGGTCGGAGCCAGCACGAAGTCGTCCGACCGCGGCATCGGCAGGTGCCCGCTACGGGCCCAGTGCAGCAGCCGCGACACCAGGAACCGGCCCTGTCGGACCGCGGTTTCGGGTTCGACCACCGGTGTGCCGAGCGCGCCGGCCAACCAGGCCGCCGACTCCTCGGCGGTGTCGAGGTCGACGAGCCGGCACCGCAGCGTGGGCTGCTCGGCGACGATGGTGCGCCCGACGCCCCACAGCGCGGCCTGCACCGGATCGACCGGTTCGCCCGGTTCGGTCGCGACCGCCCGCTCGGTGAGAATCCACAGCCCGCCCGGCAGGTTCAGCTTCTCCTGCTCCAGCGCGGTCTGCGCGGCGGCGAGCAGGCCGGCGATCCGGCCCTCCAGTCGTGCCGCGAGATCCTCGGTCGGCCCGTCCGCGTCGGACATCGCCGTACTGCGCCAGAGGATGCCGGTGACCGGCTCGCCGCGCTCGGCGGCGTCGGCAAACGCCTGCTTCCACACGTCTGCGGAACCGGCCGGGTCGACCTCGACCGCGCCGGCGATCCCGCTCGCCAGGTTGCCGAGTCCGGCGACCAGCCAGGTGCCGGCCGGTGTGGCTGCAGCGGCCTCATCGCCCGCGTCGCCGGCGACCGGGGCGGCGGCTTCGTGCCAGCCCAGGGTGTAGAGCAGCCGGTTGGTGTCGCCACCGAGGCCGCGCAGCAGAGCCTCCCGGGGGGCGCGCTTGACGGTGAACTCGGTGATGCCGCCGAGACGACGGCCGTCGCGGTCCAGGAAGTCGATGTCGAAGACCTGCGTCTCGCCCTCGACGCCGCCGGCGTGCCAGCGTGCCCGGCAGTAGAACCGCTTGGGCATCTTCTCGCGCAACTCCACCTGCCCGTAGCGCAGCGGCAGGAACAGATCCGACACCCCGTGCTCGAACGCCTGCAGGGCGGGGAAGGCCGGGAAGGCCACGCCCGTGCAGAGGTCCAGCAGCACCGGGTGGATGGGCTCGCTGCCCAAGTGCTCGGCGAGTTCGTCGCCCACTGACACGTCGCCGACGGCTTCGCAGTCACCCACCCACAGCGACTTCAGCGACGTCGACCAGGTCGGGCCCCAGGCCAGTTCCATGTCGTTGAACGTCTCGAACAGCTGCTGCGGGCTGGTGCGGCTGAGCCGCTCGATGACCTCGTCGACGGCCTCGTCCGGCTCGATCGCGTCAGTGTCGACACCGGTGGCCAGGGTGCCGTCGGCGTTCAGTGACCACTCCGCCTCGCGCTCGCCGTAGGGGCGGCTGTGCACCTGGAACTTCCAGCCGTTTCCGGCTTCCAGCGGTCGCATGGACAGCTGGACCTCACGAGAAGCCTTCTCCGGCAGGATGATCGGCTCGTAGAAGAAGACTTCCTTCACCCGGGCCGGAGCTCCGGCCGCGGCCAGCGCCATGGTGGCGTACGTCGCGCCGGGGACGACGACAGTGCCGTAGATCACGTGATGCGCCAGCCACGGCTGGGTCTTGACCGACAGCACGTTGGTGTAGACGGTGTCGCCGGAAGCGAGGTCCTTCTCGCTGCCCAGGATTCCCGACAGCCGCGCGCCGTCGCCGCTCATGCCGGAGATACCGGCCGTCTTGGGCCAGTAGCTGCGGCGCTGGAACGGATACGTCGGCAGTTCCAGCCGACGACCGGGCGAGTGCTGCCGTGCGGCGAAGTCGGGCCGGTGCCCGGTGACGTAGGCGGTGGCCAGCCCTTCGGTGATCTGGCGTTGCGCGTTGGCGCCCTTGCGCAGCGACACGATGGCGGTCGGCGTCGCCGCGGACTCCGGCCAGCATTGCAGCGCGGCGGCGGTGAGGATCGGCTGAGGGCCGATCTCCATTAGCACCGCGCATCCCAGATCGGCGACGGTGCGCACGCTCTCGGTGAACTGCACCGGCTGACGCGAGTGCTTGCGCCAGTACTGGGCGTTCAGCGGTGTGTCGGCCGTGAGCGCAGCGCCGGTCCGGTTGCACACCAGCGGCAGCGTCGGCGCGGCATAGCTGAACTGTGTTGCGAACGACTCGAATTCGTCGAGAACCGGTTCCAGCAGCTCGGAATGGAAGGCATGGCTGGTCTCCAACCAGGTGCACCGGGTGCCGTCCTGGCTGCAGGCGGCGACGATCTGCTCCAGATCCTCACCGGGACCGGACAACACGGTGTTGCGGCCGTTGTACGCGCCGACCGACACCCGTGGGAAGGCCTCCCCGGCGCGCTCCACGTACTCCGGGTCGGCGAAAACCGCGACCATCCGGCCGCCCGCGGGCAGGCTGCCGAACAACCGGCCGCGCTCGGCGATCAACCGGGCGCCGTCCTCCAGGCTGAACACCCCGGCCATGCAGGCCGCGGCGTACTGACCCACGCTGTGGCCCAGGACCACGTCGGGTTCGATGCCCCACGACTGCCACAACCGGGCCAGGCCCATCTCGACGGCGAAGATCGCGGGCTGGGCGAACGAGGTGTGCCGCAAGGTTTCCGCGGCTTCCCGGTCGCTGGACAGCAGCACGTCGAGCAGCGGGCGCGGCAACATCGGGTCGACAGCCTCGGCGCAGCGGCGCACCGTCTCGGCGAAAACCGGCTCGCTGTCGAACAATTCGCGTGCCATACCGGGGTACTGGCAGCCCTGTCCGGCGAAGAACCAGGCGGTCGTCGGGCGGTCGGCGCATTCGCCCCGGAACACCCCGGGGCGCTGCCGGTTGGCCACCAGATCCTCCAGCGCCAGTTTCGCCTCGTGCAGGGAATTGGCCACCACGGCCGCCCGGTGCTCGAAGTGCGAACGTCCCACCCCGGCGTTGAAGCACACCTCGCTGATCGAGGCCTCGGGATGTTCGTCCAGCCAGCCGAGGTAACGGTGCGCCAGCGCTGTCAGGCCCTGTGCTGACCGCGCGGACAGCGGCAGCACGCCCCACGGCTCGCGCGGAAGCTCTTGGGACACGGCATTTTCATGAGGCACAGTGCTGTCGGTGGTGTCGTCGGTCGGGTTGTCCTCGATGTCGTCGGCGCCCGGATGCTGCGGCGCCTCCTCCAGCAGCACATGGGCGTTGGTGCCGGTGAAGCCGAACGAGCTGACACCGGCCCGCCGGGTGCGGCCGTTGGTGTACCACGGGGTCGGTTTCTCCACGACCTGCACCGGCAGGGTTTCCCACGGGATGTGCGGGTTCGGGTTCTGGAAGTGCAGGGTCTGCGGCAGCAGTTCGTTCTGCATCGACAGCACGACCTTGATCAGACCGGCGACGCCCGCCGCGGACTCCAGGTGGCCGATGTTGGTCTTGGCCGTTCCCATCAGCAGCGGCCGGTTCGGGTCGCGGCCGGCGCCGTAGACCGCCGCTGCCGCCTGCACCTCGATCGGGTCACCCAGCGGGGTGCCGGTGCCGTGCGCCTCCAGGTAGTCGACATCCCCGCCGGTGAGACCGGCGCGGGTCAGCGCCGCGGCGATCAGCCGCTGCTGGGCGCCGCCATTGGGCACGGTCAAGCCGCTGGAGGCGCCGTCCTGGTTCACCGCGCTGCTGCGGATCACCGCGCAGATCCGGTCGCCGTCACGCTGGGCGTCGCGCAGGCGCTTGAGCACCAGCACACCGCAGCCCTCGCTGCGCACGTAGCCGTCGGCGGCGGCGTCGAACGTCTTGCACCGGCCGTCGGGCGCCAGCATCCGGGCGCGGGAGGCGGCGACGGTCGACGCCGGGCTGAGCAGAATGTTGACCCCACCCGCCAGCGCCATGTCGCAGTCGCCGGAGTGCAGCGCCTGACTGGCCTGATGAACGGCCACCAGAGACGAACTGCACGCGGTGTCCATCGCCACCGCCGGCCCTTCCAGGCCGAGGGTGAAGGCGACCCGCCCGGCGATGGCGTTGAGCGCGTTGCCGGTGATGAAATGCGGTTCCAGGTTCTCCATCGAACCGTTGGACAACAGGTAGGAGTACTCGTTGGCCGCCACCCCGACGAACACGCCGGTGCGGCTGCCGCGCAGCGAGGCGGGGGAGTACCCGGCTCGTTCGATTCCCTCCCAGGCGATTTCGAGCATCAGGCGCTGCTGGGGATCCATCCAGACGGCCTCACGCGGGGAGATGCCGAAGAACTCCGGATCGAAGCCGTCGACGCTGTCGAGGTAGCCGCCGCTGCGGGTGTAGATCTTGCCCGGCGTCTGCTGGTCGGGGTCGTAGAACTCGTCGATGTCGAAGCGGTCCTCGGGGATCTCGCGGATGGCGTCCACCCCGCCCGCCAGCACCTGCCAGTAGGCATCGGGATCGGTGGCGCCCGGGAAGCGGCACGCCACCGCGATGATGGCGATCGGCTCGTCGGCCGCCGCCGTCGCCAGCGACACCGGTTGGGCGGCCTTCTTGGTGCCCGCCCGTTCGGTGAGGTTCAGCACGTCGCCCAACAGATAGTCGGCCACGTCGGACAGCCGCGGGTAATCCATGGCCAGGGTGGCCGGCAATTCCTTGCCGACTGCCTGCTCCAGTTGGCGCCGCAGCTCCACGGCCATCAGCGAATCCATGCCGAGGTCGAAGAAGCCGGCCTCTTCGCGGATCTCGGCGACGTCGGTGCGGGTCACCTGGGCGACGGCGTTGCGCAGGTAGTCCAGCAGCAGCTTGCGACGCTGCTGTATCGGCGCCGCGGTCAGCTGGTCCACCAGCGCGGTGCTGCCCGACTCCGACCCGGTCGCCGGTGTGGCGCCCGGCGCCTCGGCGGCGACCTCGTTGAGCAGCGCCCGACGGCCGGCCTGCAGGTAGATCGGCAGGAAGCGGGCCCAGTCGATGCGGGCCACCACCGCCTCCGGTGTGCCGGGGCTGGCCATGACGTCGGCCATCCCGGCGAGTGCGTCGGCCGGCGGCAGGGTGTGCACCCCGCGCCGCTCCAGCTGCGCGCGGGCTTGCGCGTCGGCCATGCCGGCTGCCCACGGGCCGAAGTTGACGCTCATCGCGGGCAGGCCCTGCTGCCGCAGCCGCCAGGTCAGCCCGTCGAGGAAGGCGTTGGCCGCGCTGTAGGCGCTCTGGCCGTAGCTGCCCCACACCGAGGAGATCGAGGAGGTGGTCAAGAAGAAGTCCAGCTTCAGATCTGCAGCTGCTGCGCTCAGATGCTCACCCAGATACCAAGCACCCCAGACCTTTCCGGCGAACACCCGGTCCAGCTCATCGCTGTCGAGGGCACTCAGCGGGGTGGTGCTGTTCTCGCCGGCGGCGTGGATGACACCGGCCAGCGGCGGGAGATCGGCCTGCACGCCGGCCAGCACCCGGGCGACGTCGTGCGGGTTGGACACGTCGGCCGCCAGCACGCGGACTTCGCAGTCGTACTGCTCGCGCAGTGCGTCGATGCGCGCGCTTGCGCTCTCGCCCGGCGCGCGCCGGCCGGTCAGCACCAGGTTCCGGGCGCCGTGCGCGGCTAGGAAGCCGGCGATTTCCAGGCCTAAGGAACCTAGTCCACCGGTCACCAGATATGTTGCGTCGGAACGCAATTCCAGCTCGGTTGGGTTGGGCTGCCCGGTACGGCGGACCAGACGCGGCACAGAGACGCCATCGGCGCGCAGCGCGAACTGATCCTCCCCGGGTGCGGCGGTGGCGATCTGGCCGATCAGCCGGGACCAGTCGTCGGCGCCTGCCGGCAGGTCGGCAAGGCCGCCCCACACCTGCGGGTACTCCAGCGCCGCGACGCGGCCGAATCCCCACAGGACGGTCTGTTCCGGTGACACCGTGTCGGAGTCGGTGACGTGTTGGGCGCCGCGGGTCACCACCCAGATGGGCGCGCGCAGTTCGGCGGCGGCCGCGGCGCGGAACAGCCGCTGCGTGCCACCCAGAACGCGGTGCTGCATCCGCAGCAGCGACCGCATTGACGGCGCTCCGTCACGATCAAGTGCGGCGACATGCAGGATGCGCAGGCCTGGGTCCTCGTCCGCCGCGGCGCGCAGTTCGGCGGCCAGGATTTCCTCGTCGGCGTCGGACGTCGGCAACCCGAGCACACGATGCCGGTGGCCCACCGCGGTGAGTGCGTCCACCAACGGGGCGGTGACGTCGGCGAGGCTCTCGGTGCTGTCGGCGACGATCAGCCAAGTCGCGTCGTCGCGGGTGGCGCCGCCGGACGTCGCCTTCTCCCAGCGGATCTCGTAGCGGGCATCGGCGATTGACTGCGCACCGCGCTGCCGATTGTGTTGCGCGGCCAGCTTGGTCAGAACCTCGGCGGTCGTCTGGCCGTCGGTCGACCCGCCGAGCAGTGCGATCAGCTCGTCGATACGGCCGTCTTCGAGCAGTTGGACGGCTTCGGTGCGCGCGGCCGTGTCCTGAGTCGCCGACTGGACGGCAGCCGGGCTCTTCTTGTCGGTGAACCAGTACTCGCGATGCTCGAACGGGTAGAGCGGCAGGTCGACCTTACGTGCGGGTTCGCGCAGCAGAGCGCCGAAGACGGGCAGATGCCCGACGGCGTACGCGGCGGCCAGCGCTTCGGCGATCTGACGGTGGTCGGCGCTGTTCTTGCGCAGCGACGCGATGGCCTTCGGGGCCTTCGCCGAATCCGGCCAGGCCCGCAGCGCCGCGGCGGTGAGCACCGGCTGCGGACCCACCTCGATCAGCAGCGAGCAGCCCAACTCGGCGAGCGTGGCCACACCCTTGGCGAACTCGACCGGCTGGCGGGAATGGCGCCGCCAGTAGGCGCCGTCCAGCTTGGCGTTGCGCCCGAGGGCGGCGCCGGTGCGATTGCACACCAGAATCCGCTGCGGCGCAGCGAATTCGAATCCTCCTGCGTAGGCCTCGAACTCGTCGAGGGCCGGATCGAGCAGCGCGGAGTGGAACGCGTGGCTGGTGTCCAACCAGTCGCAGCGCACACCGTCGGCACTCAGACGGGCGACCGCCTGCTCCAGGTCGACGGCCGGCCCCGACAGCACCGTGTTGGCGCCGTTGTAGGCGGCCACCGACAGGCCGGGGAACTCGTCGGTGAAACGCTCGACCCGGTCGGGGTCGGCGAAGATCGCGGCCATCCGGCCGCCGGCGGGCAGATCGCCGAAGAGGCGGCCGCGCTCGGCCAGCAACCGGGCGCCGTCTTCGAGGCTGAACACCCCGGCGACACATGCCGCCGCGTACTGGCCGACGCTGTGTCCGAGGACCACGTCGGGTTCGAAACCCCACGACTGCCACAGCCGGGCCAGCCCCATCTCCACGGCGAAGATCGCGGCCTGCGCATGCCGGGTCTGCTGCAGCGTCGCCGAGCTGTCGGCGTCGGCGGCGAAAATCACTTCCAGCAAAGGCTTTTCGATGATCCCGGTGACCGCCGCGGCGCACCGGTTCATGGTCTCGGCGAACACCGGCTCGCAGTCGAACAGTTCGTGGGCCATGCCCGCGTACTGACTGCCCTGCCCGGGGAACAGCCACACGGTCTTCGGGGTGTCGGCGGTGTCGCCGCGCACCAGACCCGGTGCCGGACGGTCGTCGGCCAGCGCGCCGAGCAGATCGCGCGCGGAGTCCAGCGAGTTGACCACCAACGCGGCCCGGTGCTCCAGGTGAGCGCGGCCGACACCGGCGGTCAGGCACACGTCGGCCAGGGTGGCTTCGGGATGCTCGGTCAGCCAGGTGTGGTAGTTCTGCGCGACGGTGACCAGAGCGGCCGGGGTGCGAGCGGACAACGGCAGCACCATGAACCGGCGGTCGTCGGCCGGCTCGGCGGAGACGACGGTGACCGGTGCGGTCTGCGGGGCCTCCTCGAGGATGACGTGCGCATTGGTGCCGGAGAACCCGAATGAGCTCACCCCGGCGATACGCGGCCGGTCGCCGCGCGGCCAGGCGCGGCCCTCGTCGACCACCTTGACCGGGATCCGGTCCCACGGGATGTGCGGGGACGGGGTGCGGAAGTTCAGGTGCTTGGGCAGCTCCTGGTGCTCCAGCGCCAGGACGACCTTGAGCACGCCGGCGACGCCGGCGGCGGCTTCCAGGTGACCGATGTTGGTCTTGGCCGATCCGATCAGTAGCGGCTGGTCGGCCTCGCGCCCCTGGCCGAGTGCCGCGGCGGCCGCCCTGACCTCGATCGGATCGCCGAGCGAGGTTCCGGTGCCGTGCGCCTCCAGGTAGTCGATATCGCGTGGGGTCAGGCCGGCGCGCTCCAGCGCCTCGCCGATGACCCGCTGCTGGGCCACCCCGTTGGGCACGGTCAGACCGCCCGACGCACCGTCCTGGTTGACGGCGCTGCCGCGGATCACGGCCCGGATCTGGTCGCCGTCGCGCACGGCGTCCTCGAGACGTTTGATGGCGATGACGCCACACCCCTCGCCGCGGACGTAACCGTCGGCGGCGGCGTCGAAGGTCTTGCAGCGGCCGTCGGCCGCCAGCATCCGCGACTGCGAGAAGGTGATCATGGTTGCCGGGCTGAGCAGCACGTTCGCCCCGCCGGCCAGCGCCAGGTCGCACTCGCCCAGCTGCAGTGCCTGGCAGGCCTGATGGATCGCCACCAGCGACGAGCTGCACGCGGTGTCGACGGTGACCGCGGGCCCGCGCAGGCCCAGCCGGTAGCTGATCCGGCCCGCCCCGGCCGCCGACGAGGTGCCGATCGCCAGATAGGCCTCGATCTCCGGGTAGGTCAGTTCATTGGACGCCATGCCCAGGTAATCGTGGGTGGACAAACCGACGAACACCCCGGTGCGGGTGTTGGCCAGTGCGGTCGGCGCGATGCCGGCATGTTCGACGGCCCGCCACGAGGTCTCCAGCAGCAGCCGGTGCTGAGGGTCCAGGAAGCCGGCCTCGCGCGCCGACACCCCGAAGAACGGCGCGTCGAATCCGGTGACGTCGTCGACGAAGCCGGCCCGGCGGGTGACGACCTTGCCGGGGGCACCCGGGTCCGGGTCGAAGAACTCATCGACGTCCCAGCGATCCGCCGGGACCTCCGCGATCCCGTCGCGCCCGGCGTGCAGCAGCTCCCAGTACGCATCCGCGTCGGCGGCACCGGGAAGACGGGCGGCGTAACCGATGATCGCGAAACGAGACGGCTGATCCGTCGCAGGGTCGATCGGCTGGTCGGTGACTGACATGAGGTTGCGCTCCCCGCCTCGGCCGCTGCGGCCGGTGGAATTGTGATGTCATCGGGAGAACACGTCCCGCCAGGAAGAACTCCCCAAACGCCGACGGCCCCAGCACTCGGCCGGGCTCGAACTCCCGGCGGCCAGTATTGCATGAGCGCCGGTGACACGCCCAAGCCGTTGGAGGCCACCCGTCGCAGGTCGGGCGAGGCTTACCCGCGACGACGATGACCACCTCAGCAACGGAGGCTATGTTGGTTTCGCCACGGGTGTTGCAGGCTCCGCATACCCGGCCGGCCGGAATCGGGAGGAAGCTTTGCAGGTCGGTAAATTGATGATCGGCACCATCGACGATTGGTCGCCGAGCCCCGGTGTCTTGACCTCGTGGCATCCGACGGCGGCGGTGATGGAAAAGGCCCGGCAGGCGCCCGTCAGCCCGGTGCCGGTCAGTTATATGCAGACGCAACATATTCGCGGTATCCATGAGCAGACTGCAGCCGGTTTGGACTATTCGCGGCAGATCATCGCCACCTGCCAGGTGGCCGGCCGATGCGATATCGCCGCGATGAACCAGGCGATCAACGCCTATCTGCGCCGCCATGACACCTACCGCAGCTGGTTCGAATACGCCGGTGACGGTGTCGCTGTCCGGCGCACGCTGACCGACCCCGACCACATCGAGCTCGAACCGGTCAACCACGGCGAGATGACGGCCGAGGACGCGCGCAAACACATCGTCGACATCCCCACTCCGCTGGAGTGGGGCTGCTTCTCCTTCGGAATCGTCCAGAGCGAGGACCATTTCGATTTCTACGCCGCCGTCGACCATGTCCACGGGGACGCCGCACTGATCGGCATCACCATGCTCGAAGCCCACGGCATGTACACCTCGTTACTGGCCACCGGGCAGCCGCTGACCCTGCCGCCCGCCGGCAGCTTCGACGAATTCTGTCTGCAGGAACGTGAATTCATGACCGAGCTCACCGTCGACTCTCCCGAGGTCCGGGCGTGGGTGGAGTTCGCTGAGAACGCCGGCGGCACGCTGCCGGAATTCCCGCTGCCGCTGGGCAATCCGCTGGAACCCACCGTCGCCGACATGGTCACCGAAGTCCTGATGGACCCCGATCAGAGCGATCGTTTCGATGCGGCCTGCACGGCGGCCGGCGCCCGGTTCGTCGGCGGCATGTTCGCCTGCACCGCCCGCGTGGAGCACGAATTCACCGGTGGCGCAACTTATTACGGGCTCACCCCGCGCGACACCCGCCGCTCCTCGGAAGGTTTCTCCACCCAGGGCTGGTTCACCGGGCTGGTTCCGATCACGGTTCCGATCGCCGCAACCTCGTTCGGTGAGGCGGCCTGGTCGGCGCAGGAGTCCTTCGACACCAGCCTCAACCTGTCGCGGGTGCCCTACGACCGGGTGCGGGAATTGGCGCCCTGGCTGGAGAAGGGCCGCCCGAACTTCCCGGTGTCGAACTTCTTCCACGGCGGCGCCGCGCCGCTCAATGCGGTGCTGGCCGCGATCGATATGGGGTACTCGAACAACATCGGGATCTATTCTGACGGACGGTTCTCGTACCAGCTGACGATCTACATCTTGCGGCTCAACATCGGCACCGCGATGTCGGTGTTGTTCCCCGACAACCCGATCGCCCGGAAATCGGTGGCCCGCTACATGGCCGCGATGAAGACCGTGTGCGGGCAGGTCGCCGACAGCGGGGACTGGGGGCGAGTGATCTAGGCCGGTGGTCTAGCCACGACGGTGTCATGACGAAGCGGGAACCAGGGGTGCGGGCGATATGCGACGGCTAGCCGGATTTGTGGTGCGGTGGCCGTTCGCGGTCATCGCGCTCTGGGTGGCGATGGCGGTTGCGCTTCCGCTGTCGCTGCCGACCCTCACCGAGATGTCCCAGAAGAACCCGCTGTCCATGCTGCCCGCGAATGCGCCGTCCAGTGTGGCCGCCCAGGAGATGACGAAGTCGTTCCAGGAGGCCGGCACCGACGACCTGCTCCTGGTGGTCCTGACCGACGAGAGCGGGCTCGGTGCCGCTCACGAAGCCACCTACCGCAAGCTGGTCGAAGCGCTGCGCCGCAACCAGGGCGACATCGTGATGCTGCAGGACTTCATCGGAACGCCCTCTCTGCGTTCCTTTTTGACGAGCAAGGACAAGAAGTCGTGGGTGCTGCCCATCGGTCTTGAGGGTGCGCTGGGAACACCGCAGTCCTACGCCGCGTTCACGCGGGTGTCCGAGATCGTCCGGGAGAACACCGCCGGCGGCCCACTGGAGGTGCACCTGGCCGGCCCGGCGGCCACCGTCGCCGACCTCACCGTGGCGGGCCAGCGCGACCGCATGCCGATCGAGATCGCGATCGCCAGCCTGGTGTTGCTCGTTCTGCTGGTGGTCTACCGCAACCCCATCGCCATGCTCATTCCGTTGATCGGGATCGGGATGGCGCTGGTGGTCGCGCAGGCGGGCGTCGCCGGTCTCTCGGAGTTCACCGGACTGGGGGTGTCCAACCAGGCCATCATCCTGCTCAGCGCGATGATCGCCGGCGCCGGCACCGATTACGCGGTGTTCCTGATCAGCCGCTATCACGACTACGTGCGCCGTGGTGAGGCCTCCGACGACGCGGTGCGGCTGGCGTTGGGGTCGGTGGGCAAGGTGATCACCGCCTCGGCCGCCACCATCGGGGTGACCTTCCTGGCCATCAGCTTCGCGAAGATGGGAGTGTTCTCCACCGTCGGGGTGTCGTCGGCCGTCGGTGTCGCCACGGCCTTCCTGGCGGCGGTCACCCTACTGCCGGCCATCCTCGTCGTCGTCGGGCGGCGCGGCTGGATCACGCCGCGGCGGGAGATGACCGCCCGGTTCTGGCGCCGGTCGGGCGTGCGCATCGTGCGACGGCCGGGGCGCTACCTGGTGGCCAGCGCACTCGTGCTGGCCCTGCTCGCCGCCAGCGCCGCTTTCGGCCGGTACAACTACGACGACCGCAAGGCGGTGCCGCCGTCGGATCCCAGTTCGGTGGCCTATGCGGCGCTGGAACGTCATTTCGAGCTCAACCAGTTCGTACCCTCCTACGTCCTGATCCAGTCACCGCACAATCTGCGCACCCCGCGGGCGCTGGCCGACCTGGAGCAGATGGCCTCCCGGATCGGCCAGCTGCCCGACATCGCGATGGTCAACGGCATCACCCGGCCGCTGGGCGAGGTGCCCAAAGAGTTCCGGGCCACCTATCAGGCCGGCCTGGTCGGTGACCGGCTCGGCTCCGGGTCGGCGCTGATCGGCGACAACATGGCCGACCTCAACCGGCTCGCCACCGGGGCGGACACGCTGGCCACCGGGCTCAACGACGTCCGCGGGCAGGTCGACGACGTCACCGCCCGGATCGAGTCGATGATCGAGGCGTTCGCGGCCATCCGCCTCGAGTACGGCGGCGACAAGCTGGTGCGCAACGTCGAAGTCGCGGCTCAGCTGGTGCAGGCCGTCAACGAGGTCGGCACCTCGATGGGCATCACCGTCGCCAACGCCCGCAATCTGACCGGTTGGGTGGGGCCGGTGCTGCTGGCGCTGCACGGCAACGTGGTCTGTGACCTCAACCCGTCCTGTGCGCAGACGCGCGGCACTTTCCAGCGCATCGTCGACGCCCGCAACAACGGCAGTCTGGACCGGATCAACGACCTGGCCGGGCAGCTGGCCGATATGCAGGACAAGCAGTCGCTGGCGTCAGCGCTGACCCAGATGGGCAACGCCTACAAAGACCTCACGACGTTCATGCGCTCGATGGGCCTGGACTCGCCCGCGGGCGTGGACACCACGTTGACCGACGTGCGGTCCCAGGCCGACAGCGCTGCCAGCGGCAGCCGGCAGGTGGCGGACGGGGTGGATCAGGTCGTCGGCCAGATCGACGTCATGCGCGGCGGGCTGGACCAGGCGTCGGCGTTCCTGCTTTCGATGCAGCAGAACGCCTCCGGTCCGTCGATGGCGGGCTTCAACATCCCGCCGGAGGTGCTCGAACTGGAGGAATTCCAGACCGCGGCCAAGATGTTCATCTCGCCCGACGGGCGTTCCGCGCGGTATCTGGTCTTCACCAAACTCGACCCGCTGAGCCCCGCGGCGATGGATCAGGTGAGCAGCATCCTCGACACCGCCCGCGCCGCGCAGCCGAACACCACGCTGGCCGACGCCACGGTGTCGATGGGCGGTTATCCCGTGGCGCTGAAGGACACCCGCGACTACTTCGCGAAGGACGTCCGGTTCATCGTCGCCGCCACGATCATCGTGGTGCTGCTGACCTTGATGCTGCTGCTGCGCGCGATCATCGCTCCGCTGTACCTGGTTGGTTCGGTGGTGGTCTCCTACTTCGCCGCGCTCGGGATCGGTGTGCTGCTCTTCCAGCATGTGCTGGGCCAGCCGTTGCACTGGACGGTGCCGCCGTTGGCGTTCGTCGTGCTCGTCGCCGTGGGTGCGGACTACAACCTGCTCTTCGCCTCCCGACTGCGCGACGAGTCTCCGCACGGCACCCGGTACGGCATCATCCGGACGCTGGGGTCCACCGGCGGTGTCATCACCGCGGCCGGGCTGATCTTCGCCGCTTCCATGTGGGGCCTGCTGTTCTCCAGCATTGGTACCGTGGTCCAGGGCGGCTTCGTGATTGGCGCCGGGATTCTCCTGGACACCTTCGTTGTCCGGACGGTCATGGTGCCCGCCATGGCTACCCTGGTCGGAAAGGCGAACTGGTGGCCGTCACGACTGACATCGTAGGGAAGCAGAGCATGAGGAAACTACTCGCCGCAGTGACCGCAGCGTTGGCGGTGTCCGGCGGTGTCGGGGCTGCGTTCGGGCCTGCCGTCGCAGCCGCCGACGACGGGTCGACGGGCGGGTCCTCCGGCGACGGCACAGCCGAGCCGGGGACCGGACGGCTCAAGGGGTACGGACTCGGCGGCGCGCACGTTGCCGGCATCCCCTACGACGAGTACATCCGGCGCACGGGCGCGGAATGGTTCCCCGACCTGGAACGGCAGAAAGTCGACTACCCCGCGGGGCAGATCCAGGGCCACTTCCTGGAGCAATTGCTCCCGGGTATCGGCCGCTGGGATCAGGAGAACTTCCGTCTCGGTCTGGACGGTCCGAGCATCGGGTATTCGGTCGACGAGGGTGAGAAGAACGTCATCGCGGCTGTCCGTGAGGGCGGTCCCGGGAAGGTGCTCGGCCTGTCCGAGGGAGCGCTGGTGGTGGAGGCCGTGCAGGCCCGGCTGGCGACCGATCCGAACGCCCCGTCGCCGGATACGTTGTCCTTCGCGACCTACGGTGACCCGGTCGCCCGGCATGCCTTCGGTGAAGGTTTTCTGACCATGAATTTCCCGGTGGGCAGCGTGGTTCCGGCCATGGAATATCGCATTCCGGCTCCGGTCGAGAGCCAGTACCACACCGACGTGTTCGTTTCCCCGTACGACAGCATCGCCGACTGGCCGGACCGGCAGGACAACTGGCTGGCGATGGCGAACGCGATCGCGGGTCTGGCCACCGGTCACACCGCCGTGGCATTCACCAATCCGAGCAACGTGCCGGAGCGCAACATCAGGACTGTCGTCAACTCCCGCGGCGGTACGACGACCACGTACATGATTCCGCAACAGCACCTGCCGTTGGTGATGCCGCTGAAGTACATCGGGGTTGACGAAGGCACCCTGAACCAGTTGGACGCGGTGCTGCAGCCCTATGTGGATGCCGGGTATTCCCGGAACGACAATCCCGCGACCGCGCCGATCACCGTCGACCCGGTAAACGGCTACGATCCGGCGGCCGTCACCGCGCCGGCCACCCAGGCGACCTTCGGCGGCGACGTGGGCACTGATCCCATTTCCCAGATGCTGGCCCTACTGAACAGCGGCTTCGCCGGTCCGAACTAGATTCCGACCAGGCCGAACAGGCCGATCGCGGTCAGCACGGTGCCTACCACCGCCAGCAGGGTGGCGACCTCGCGGCGGCGGCGGGCGCGGATCCAGTTGTGCAGCGACGTCATCGTCGTGAGAGTTTTCTGCGGTGCGACGAGGTAGGCGATCAGCGGGATCTCCACCAGCGCGAACGCCACCACGTTGAACACCAGCAAGGCCGACAGTTGGCTGCCGGCGGTGCCGCCGGCGGCCGCGATGAGCGCCAGCGCCGCCAGGTAGTCCACCGAGGGCAGTGCGATACCAAAGCCTGCGGCGCCCGCCACCCACAGCGACTGGCCGCCGAGCATCCTGGTCAGCCACGCCGGTGGTGTGCGGTCACGGGGCTTGGTGCCGGCCAGAACCGCCGCCGCCAGCAGCGCGAGGACGCCGATGACGATCTGCACCTTCGGCAGCGTGAAATGCGCGGACTTCGGCAGGCGCGATTCGACGACGAACAACACCACCGCACCCACCGTCAAGCCCATCAGGAAGCCGCCGCACAGGAAGGCCGCCAGTTGCAGATGCGGGCGCGGCCGGTTGAGCATGATCACCGACATGCCGATGCGGAACGGCTCCAGGCTGACGGCGACAGCCATCGCCAGCAGGGTGATCCACATCGTCGTGATACGCGGGGGTCGACTACGCGTCGAGCCGCACGAACCGCCCTTGCCGGTGTTGCTCCACGCACGCCGACCGGCGGATTTTGCCGCTGGTGGTGGTGGGGATCGCCCCGGGTTCCACCAGCACGATATCGGCGACCTGCAGCCCGTGCGCCCGCGAGATCGCTGCCACCAGATTGTTCTTCAATTGAGTCAGGTCGTCGGCGTCCTCGCGAACTTTCAGCTCCACGATGGTGACCAGGTTCTCGGTCTGCTCGCCCGGCACCGCGATCGCCGCCACCCGTCCGCGGGTGATCTGCTGAACCGTCGCCTCGATGTCCTCGGAGTAGTGGTTGCGGCCCCGAACGATCAGCATGTCCTTGATGCGCCCGACGATGAACAACTCGCCCTCGGAGACGAAACCCCGGTCCCCGGTGCGCAACCAGTTGGTCTCCGGCATGCCTGTGGGCGGATCCGCCAGCGTCGCGCCGAACGCCGAACCGGTCTGCTCGGGTTTGCGCCAGTAGCCGCCGGCCACGTTCTCGCCGTGGGTCCAGATCTCGCCGACGGTGCCGTCCGGGCACGGCTGCAGCGTGTCCGGGTCGACGATCAGCACCAGCGGCGATGTCGGCATGCCGTAGCGCAGCAGTGGCGCGCCGCCCGGGCTGCGCACCGCCACACCCTGGGTGAGCCGGTCGGCATCGAACTCGACGACGTCCGGCGCCCGGCCGTTGCTGCCGCTGGCCACATACACCGTCGCCTCGGCAAGACCGTAGGACGGCAGCACCATTCCGGGGAGGAACCCGACCGGCGCGAACCGCTCGTTGAACCGGACCAGGGTGGACGGGTGGATGCGTTCGGCTCCGTTGATGATGCCGATGACCCCGCTGAGGTCCAGGCCTTCCATCTCGACGTCGGTGGTCCGCCGCGCGGTCAGGTCGAACGCGAAGTTCGGCGCGGCCGAGAACGCCTTGTCGTGCCGTCCCATCATCTGCACCCACCGGGCGGGTCGGGACAGGAACGCCAGCGGGCTCATCAGGTCCGCCCCGCAGCCGTCGAGAATGGGCGCCGCGATCCCGAGCATCAGTCCCATGTCGTGGTAGAACGGCAGCCAGGACACCAGCTTCGCCCCCGGCGGCAGGTCGCCGCCGTAGCTGACCATGTAGTCGGCCATCAGCTGCTGGAAATTCGCCTGCAGATTGCGGTGCGAGATCATCACGCCGGCCGGTAACCGCGTCGAGCCTGAGGTGTACTGCAGATACGCGATATCGGGTCCGTCGGGGATCTCCGGATCGACCGGCCGGTCGGAATCGAGATCCATGGTGTCGACGGCGAGCACGGCGATCACAGCGGCGCCGTCGTCGACGTACTGCGCGGCCATGTCGAACACGGCGGCGGTGGTCAGCAGCACGGTCGGTGACGTGTCGGTCACCACGGCGCTCACCCGCTCGTCGTGGGAGCCGGGCACCGGCACAGCCAGCGGGACGGCGATGAACCCGGCTTGCATGGCGCCGAGGAACGCGACGATGTAGGGCAGTCCCTGCGGCGCCACGATCAGCGCGCGGTCGCCGGGTGACCCGTGCTGGCGCAGCTCGTTGGCCAGGTTCAGGGTTCGCCGGTAGAGCTGTGACCAGGTGAGACTTTCGGTGATGCCGTCCCAGTCCCGGTCGTAGTCGGTGAACGTGAAGGCGAGGTCGTCAGGCGTCAGACCAGCGCGTTCGCGCAGCACGGACAGGATCGAAACTTGAGGCACCCCGTCAGGCTACTCAACGGCCAGACCCCGCTGATCAGGTGGCTGTCGGGTGGTTGCGCCGCCCGGGACATGTGAAGATAGTCAGCGTTATGGGCAACATAGAGTTGGCCCCCGCCTCCCTGCGGGAGGCATTCAGCCATTTCCCGTCGGGGGTGATTGCCGTCGCCGCGGAGGCGGACGGGCAGCGGCTCGGTATGGCGGCCAGCACCTTCGTCCCGGTGTCGTTAGAGCCGCCCCTGGTGTCGTTCTGTGTGCGCAACGACTCGGCGACCTGGCCC
>NZ_JBIIOV010000035.1:0-22795 GCF_044342925.1 Mycobacterium sp.
GGGTTTGTCTGCTCGGCTTCTCCTCGGGCCCGGGGGGCCCGCATCGTCGCCTTCGCCTGCCAGGGCGAAGCGGCCGTCGGCGGTCTGCTCCACCAAGCCGTCCACCAGCAGAGAATCCAGCGCACGGTCGCGCTGGGCGGTATCGGTCAACCACACCACGTCGAGCCGGGCGCGCTGCACCGGTTCGGCGCTGGCCCGAAGCACGTCGAGTAGTTTTCCCCGCACCTGCCGGTCGGTCCCGGCGTAGCGCTGCACCGGTCTGGCCGGACCGTCCCCGGCCGGGTAGCCGGTTTCGCGCCAGGCGCACCGCGACAGCGGGCACATCCCGCACTTCGGTGCGCGGGCGGTGCATACCGTCGCGCCGAGTTCCATCAACGCCGCTGAGAACACCGGGGCCGCTTCGTCATCCGGTAACAGCGCCGCCACAGCGGCGTTGTCCCGCACCGGCGACGGGTTTGCCGCATCGGCCAGACCCTGCACGGCGCGGGCCACCACCCGGCGCACATTGGTGTCGACCACGGGCACCGGCTGGTTATAGGCGAAGCAGGCGATGGCGCGGGCGGTGTAGGCGCCGATCCCGGGCAGGCCCAGCAGGGTCTCGACGTCGGCGGGCACCACGTCGCCGTGTTCGGCGGCGACCACCGTCGCGCACTCGTGCAGCCGCTTGGCGCGCCGTGGGTAACCCAGCTTTCCCCAGGAGCGCAGCACCGCGGCCGCGCCTGCCTCCGCCGTCGCCGACGGGGTGGGCCAGCGCTGCACCCAGTCGACCCAGATCGGCGTCACCCGGGCCACCGGAGTCTGCTGCAGCATGAATTCGCTGACCAGAATCTGCCAGGCCGTGACCCCGGGCGCCCGCCACGGCAGGTCTCGCCGGGCCTCGCCGTACCAGAGCACGAGTTCGTCGGCGGGGATGCTCATCGATGCTCGATTCCGGGGGCAGTGCAGAATACGGGCCATGGCCGAAACCAGTCCTGCACAAGCGTGGATGGCACTGAAGCAGGGTAACGAGCGATTCGTCGCCGGCCGCCCCGAGCATCCGAGCCAGAGCATCGAGCACCGCAACAGCCTGGCCGCCGAGCAGCGGCCCACCGCGGTGGTGTTCGGTTGCGCCGACAGCCGGGTTGCCGCCGAGATCATTTTCGACCAGGGCCTCGGCGACATGTTCGTGGTGCGCACCGCCGGTCATGTCATCGATTCGGCCGTGCTCGGCTCCATCGAATACGCCGTCAGCGTGCTCGACGTCCCGCTGATCGTGGTTCTCGGGCATGACAACTGCGGAGCGGTGAAAGCGACGCTGGCGGCCCTCGATGAGGGGCAGGTTCCCGGGGGATTCGTCCGTGATGTCGTCGAGCGGGTGACGCCGTCGATCATGCTCGGCCGGCGCGACGGCCTTACCCGGGTGGACGAGTTCGAAGCCCGGCATGTCACCGAGACCGGCAGCCAGCTGCTCAGCCGGTCCACCGCGATCTCCGAGCGAATCAGGAAAGGCGCGCTGGCGATCGTCGGCGTCACCTATCGGCTGGCCGACGGCCAGATTGTGCTTAACGAGCACCTGGGCGACATCGGCGAGTAGCGCCGCGAGTAGACCGACGTCACCGCCGAGTACCTCAGAGGCCGGGCGAACAAGGCGACACGCCGAGCCGGGTCGGACGGCTCACGGTGACCTGGGCTTACCGTGGGAACGTGCTGGATATCGAACCGCATGGCCCGCTTCCGCCCCAGGTCTACTGGCGGCGCCGGGGCTTGGCCCTCGGCATCGCGCTACTGGCCGTCGCGCTGGTCGCCGGTATCGCTTTCGCTCTCTTCGGAGGCTCGGACTCGGCCAAGAACACCGCCAAGTCCGATACCACCCAGATTCCCCAGCCGGAGAACAAGACTCCCGTCGTACCGCCGGCCGAGTCGAACCCGGAGCCGACGCCCACTCCGACCTCCGCGGTCGCCCCGCCGCCGGTACTGCAGGCCGGTGACGACTGCCCCGACTCCAACCTGGCGATCAAGGGCGTGACCAACGCTCCCCAATACGTCATCGGCGATCAGCCGAAGTTCACCATGGTGGTCACCAACATCGGACTGGTGGCGTGCAAGCGGGACGTCGGCGCGGCAGTGCTGGCGGCCTATGTCTACTCGCTGGACAACAATCGGC
Organism: Mycobacterium sp.; assembly: GCF_044342925.1. GTDB lineage: Bacteria > Actinomycetota > Actinomycetes > Mycobacteriales > Mycobacteriaceae > Mycobacterium. The sequence continues at coordinate 2,144 of NZ_JBIIOV010000035.1, forward strand.
TGTGGTCCAATCTCGACTGCGCACCCTCCAACGAGACGCTGGTCAAGACCTTCAACCCCGGCGAGCAAGTGACCACTGAGGTGACCTGGACCGGTATGGGTTCGGCCCCTCAGTGTCCGCTGCCCCGCGAGCCGATCGGGCCCGGCACCTACAACTTGGTGGTGCAACTCGGCAACGTGCGGTCCGCCGCAGTGCCGTTCATCCTCGCCGACGCGCCGCCGCCGCCGCCCCCGCCCGCCGAGCCTGCCCCGCCCGCCGAGCCTGCCCCTCCGGCGCCGGGTCCGGCTGAGCCCGCTCCGGCTGAGCCCGCTCCGGCGCCGCCGGCACCGCCCGCCGGCTAAGGCCGAAAAGGCTTCGCTACCAGCTATCGTCGTCCGCCGTGCCTAACACGGGCTGTGGCGCCGGCGTGGATGCTGCCGTCACCGCGAGAATTGCGCGCAGCGCGTCGTTCACCGTCCCTGACTCGATGGTGCGCAGACCCTCCGGTGGTGTCCCGCACCCGATCGGGACCACCGCGGTGGTGAATCCCAGACGGGCGGCCTCGGCAAGCCGGCGCTCCATACCGGTGACCCGGCGCAGATCGCCCGCGAGCCCCACCTCGCCGAACACCACCAGGGTCGCCGGCAGCGGGCGCCCGAGGACAGCCGAGGACATCGCCGCCGCGACCGCCAGGTCGCAGGACGGATCGGTGAGCCGCATACCGCCAACGGTGGACAGGTAGATGTCGAGCATGCCGATCGGAACTCCGGCCCGCTTATGCAGCACGGCGGTGATCATCGCGACCCGGGACTGGTCCATTCCGCTGACCACGATCCGCCGCGGTGCCCCCTGGTGGTTCGGGGAGGTGAGCAGCGCCTGGATCTCTCCGATGAGCGGACGCTTGCCGTCCAGCGTGACGGTAATGGCCGTTCCTGGCACCGGACTGGCACGCTGATCCAGGAACAGGCCGGAGGGATCGGCCACCGACTCGATTCCGTTGTCCTGCATCAGGAAACAGCCCACCTCGTCGGCGGCCCCGAATCGGTTCTTGACGCCGCGGACCATCCTCAGCGTGGTGTTCCGATCGCCTTCGAAATGCAGCACGACATCGACCAGATGCTCCAGCGACCGCGGCCCGGCGATCGCGCCCTCCTTGGTGACGTGCCCGACCAGGACCATCGCGACGCCGGTGGATTTGGCCGCAGCAGTCAACGCTGAGGTCACGGCACGCACCTGGGTGACCCCGCCGACCACCCCGTCGGCGTCGCCAGCGGTCATGGTCTGTACCGAGTCGACGATGACCAGGGTGGGGTCGACGGCCTCGATGTGGCCGAGGACTGCCTGCAGGTCAGATTCAGCGGCCAAATACATCTCGTCGTGGGTGCAACCCGTGCGTCCGGCCCGCATCCTGATCTGGCCGGCGGACTCCTCCCCGGACACGTACAGCGCACGGCGGCCGCCGGTAGCCCAACGGTGCGCAACCTCCAGGAGCAGCGTGGACTTCCCGACCCCCGGATCGCCCGCCAGCAGACTGACTGACCCGGGAACCAGCCCGCCGCCGAGCACCCGGTCCAGTTCACTCACACCGGTCGGGTAGTGGCGGGTGCGGTCCGGATCGATGGAGGTGATCGGGACGGCCGGCTTGGACGGGGTTACACCGCGCTGTGCCATCCCGCCGATCGCAGCCAGTGCGGCGACCTCGTCGACGGTGCCCCACGTCCCGCACTCCGGGCAGCGGCCAAACCATTTCGCGGTGACATGACGACACTCCGAGCATCGGTACTGCGCGCGAGCTTTGGCCACCCGGACGACGCTAGCCGGTGCTCCCGACAAGTCCGGTCAACTGTGCACAGCGGGTCTTGCCGCCGCGCGCTGGGTTATCGGCGCGGGTTCGAGCCCGCCGACAGCGGCACCGCGACGGTGGTCTGCCCGGCCTTCTCGAAGTTGAAGGTGAAGTTGTAGGTCAGCCCGTTGGTGATCGGCTTGCTCAGCGTGACCTCGGCGGTCGCGGGGGTGACATTGCCCATCGGCACGGCCTGCCCCTTCACCCCGGCCACCAGAGCGCGGCCCGCGGGCACCGACCCATCGCCGGTCAACTCCACCGTTCCGACATCGGAGGTGATGCTCACCAGCTTGTCGTCGACATCGGGGGAGTCGTTGGCGGCCACGAAGAACAGCGGCACGGTCTTACCGGGCTCTAGGTAGCCGCCGCTCTGCGCCGCCTCGATGTGGACGTTACGCAGCGAGATGTTCTTCGCGTTCGCCGAGTTGCCGTTCACGGCAGCCACCTGGTCGGCGACCTGGGAGATCTGACCAGCGCCGCAGCCGGTCAGAATCACGCCGCATGCCGCCAGGCCAGCGGACGCTGAGAAGAGGCGATGGGAGAAGCGGGTCACAGCAGCCTCCTGCTTAGCAGTGCGGTCGGCACGGTGACGCCGCCGCGATTCACCTACGCACAGTAGTAGGTCGGTGGGTCTCGCGGTGGAACTAGGCCGGTTTAGGCGTGTAAAGGCATCCGGCGGGCGTGTAAAGGCATCCGGCGGGATGGCCACTTAAGGAGGCGATACAGATAATCTCGGTGGTGTCAACCCCCCCTGTTGGCCCATGATGCCCCTGACCTGCATCGTTGAACGGCACCCCTGATCAGGCCATGCTAGGATTGGGTAGTGAAAGGGGCTCGAATCTGATGATTTTCAAGGTCGGAGACACCGTTGTCTATCCACACCACGGTGCTGCATTGATCGAAGCAATCGAAACCCGGACCATCAAGGGCGAACAGAGGGAGTACCTCGTCCTGAAGGTCGCCCAGGGTGATCTGACCGTTCGAGTTCCCGCTGATAACGCCGAGTATGTCGGCGTGCGTGACGTTGTCGGCCAAGAAGGTCTGGACAAGGTCTTCCAGGTGCTGCGTGCTCCTCACACCGAGGAGCCCACCAACTGGTCGCGTCGTTACAAGGCCAATCTCGAGAAGCTGGCCTCCGGTGACGTCAATAAGGTGGCCGAGGTCGTCCGTGACCTGTGGCGCCGCGACCAGGAGCGCGGCCTGTCCGCCGGCGAGAAGCGCATGCTGGCCAAGGCTCGTCAGATTCTGGTCGGCGAGCTGGCGTTGGCCGAGAACACCGACGACGCCAAGGCCGAGATCATCCTCGATGAGGTTCTGGCTGCCGCCTCCTAAGTCGACGGTGTCGCGTGTCTGACACGGTCGCGATCGTCCCCGCCGCGGGTTCTGGTGAACGTCTCGGTGCGGGCATTCCCAAGGCTTTCGTAGAGCTCTCCGGGCAGACCATGCTGGAGCGAGCCGTCGATGGCCTGCTCGCCTCGGGAGTGATCGATGGTGTGGTGGTGGCTGTGCCGGCTGATCGTGTCGCGGCCACCGCTGCTTTGCTCGACGGCCGCGCCCGGGTGGTCCAGGGCGGGGCGCAGCGCCATGACACCGTGAGACTCGCGCTCAGCGCTGTGGGAGACCCCGAATTCGTGGTGGTGCACGACGCCGCCCGGCCGTTGACCCCGGTAGAGCAGGTCCAGCGGGTGGTCGCCGCACTGCGTGAGGGCATGCGTGCCGTAATCCCGGTGCTGCCCGTGGTCGACACCATCAAGGCCGTCGATGCCAACGGCGCTGTGCTGGGCACTCCGGAGCGGGCCGGATTACGCGCCGTCCAGACGCCACAGGGATTCGAGACCGAACTGCTGCGCCGGGCCTACCAGCGCGCCGGTGCGTTCGCGGCCACCGACGACGCATCCCTGGTGGAGAACCTTGGCACGCCGGTCCATACCGTCGCCGGCGATCCACTTGCGTTCAAGGTCACCACGGCTCTCGACCTGCGTCTGGCGCGGGCGGTGTTGGAGCCGTGATCCTGCCCCGGGTCGGTATCGGCACCGACGTGCATCCGATCGAGGTCGGCCGGCCGTGCTGGCTGCTGGGGCTGTTATTCGATGGAGCCGACGGCTGCTCGGGCCATTCCGATGGCGATGTGGCCGTTCACGCTCTCTGCGATGCGCTGCTGTCAGCTGCCGGCCTGGGCGACCTTGGCCAGATTTTCGGCATCGACCAACCGCAGTGGCGGGGAGTCTCGGGCGCCCAGATGGTGACCCACGTCCGCGCGCTGCTCGATGAAACCGGCTTTGTGGTCGGCAATGCCGCAGTCCAGGTAATCGCCAACCGGCCGAAAGTCGGCCCCCGCCGCGAGGAGGCCCAGCAGGTGCTCTCCGATCTGCTCGGGGCGCCGGTGTCGGTATCGGCCACCACTACCGACGGGCTGGGGCTGACCGGCCGCGGTGAGGGCATGGCGGCGGTCGCGACGGCGCTGGTCGTTCCGGCTTCCCGGTAAGCTGCCAGGTCGTGACCAACGGCATGCGGCTCTACGACACCTATTCGGGTGCCGTCCGCGATTTCGTGCCGTTGCGCCCCGGACATGCGTCGATCTACCTCTGCGGTGCCACCGTGCAGGGCCTGCCCCACCTCGGCCACGTGCGCAGCGGTGTGGCGTTCGACGTGCTGCGGCGCTGGCTGATGGCCAAAGGTCTGGATGTCGCCTTCATCCGCAACGTCACCGACATCGACGACAAGATCCTCAACAAGGCTGCCGAGGCCGGCCGGCCGTGGTGGGAGTGGGCCGCCACCCATGAGCGGGCCTTCACCTCCGCCTATGACGCTCTGGGGGTATTGCCACCGTCGGCCGAGCCGAGGGCTACGGGGCACATCACTCAGATCGTCGAACTCATCGAGCGGTTGATCGACACCGGTCACGCCTATACCGGAGCCGGAGACGTCTACTTCGGCGTGCAGAGCTTCGCCGACTACGGCCGGCTCTCCGGACACCGGATTGACGACGTGCATCAGGGCGAGAGCCTGGCGGCCGGGAAACGCGACGAGCGGGACTTCACTTTGTGGAAGGGCGCAAAGCCCGGCGAGCCGTCGTGGCCCACGCCGTGGGGTCGGGGCCGCCCGGGATGGCACTCGGAGTGTGTGGCGATGGCCCACGAGTACCTCGGTTCCGAGTTCGACATTCATTGCGGCGGAATGGATCTAGTCTTCCCGCATCATGAGAATGAGATCGCTCAGGCCCGTGCTGCCGGTGACGGGTTCGCCAGCTTCTGGCTGCACAACGGTTGGGTGACCATGGGCGGCGAGAAGATGAGCAAGTCGCTGGGCAATGTGCTCTCGGTTCCCGCTGTGCTGCAACGGGTGCGGCCCGCCGAACTGCGCTACTACCTGGGTAGTGCGCACTACCGGTCGATGCTGGAGTTCACCGAGACCGCGTTGCACGACGCCGCGAAGGCGTACACGGGAATCGAGGATTTCCTGCACCGGGTCCGCACGCGGGTGGGAGCGGTGACCCCGACCACCTGGACCGCGAAGTTTGCCGCGGCACTCGACGACGATCTGGCCGCGCCGGCCGCACTGGCCGAGGTGCACGCGGCCAGGGCCGACGGCAACCGTGCGCTGGAAGCCGGCGACCACGAGACAGCGCTGGCGAAAGCCGGTGAAATTCGTTCGATGACAGCCATTTTGGGCTGCGACCCGCTCGACGAGCGGTGGGAGAACCGGGACGAGACCGCCGCGGCATTAGCCGCTGTCGGTGTTCTGGCGGATGCCGAATTGCAGCGGCGCGACGAGGCTCGCCAGCAGCGGGACTGGGCGGCGGCCGATCGGATCCGAGACCGACTGAAGGAGGCGGGCATCGACGTGACCGACACCGCGGAGGGCCCGCAGTGGTCCTTGCTCGACGGGCATATCACCTAGAATGGCCGGTAACTCCAAGCGGCGCGGCGCAATCCGCAAAGAGGGCACCAAGAAGGGCCCCACCGTCGGTTCCGGTGGTGTGCGGCGGCGCGGCCTGGAGGGCCGCGGTGCCACCCCTCCGGCTCACAAGCGTCACGGTCACCCGGCCGCCAAGCGGGCGGCCAGAGAAGCGCGGAAACCGGTCCGGCCCACCGACGAGACCGAGATGGTGCTGGGGCGAAACCCGGTCGTGGAGTGCCTGCGCGCCAACGCACCCGCCTCGGCGCTCTATGTGGCGCTCGGAACCGACCCGGACGAGCGGCTGACCGAGTCGGTGACGATGGCCGCCGACCGCGGCATCCCGATCCTGGAGGTGCCGCGCACCGATCTGGACCGGATGAGTTCCAATGGACTGCATCAAGGCATTGCGCTGCAGGTCCCCCCATACGCCTACACTCACCCCGACGACCTACTGAGAGATGCGACCAGCGACGTCGAACCGGCGCTTCTTGTCGCCCTGGACAACATCTCCGACCCGCGCAATCTCGGGGCGATCGTGCGATCAGTCGCCGCATTCGCCGGGCACGGGGTGCTCATCCCGCAGCGGCGGTCGGCGTCGGTGACGGCCGTGGCGTGGCGAACGAGCGCCGGCGCCGCCGCCCGGGTCCCTGTCGCGCGGGCTACCAATCTCAACCGCACACTCAAGGAGTGGGCTGACGCCGGTCTTCAGATCGTGGGCCTTGACGCCGGCGGCGACACCACTCTCGACGACTTCGATGCCTCCGGGCCACTGGTGTTGGTCGTCGGGTCGGAGGGCAAGGGCCTTTCACGGTTGGTCAGGCAGAACTGCGACCTGGTGGTGTCCATCCCGATGGCCGGGCCGACGGAGTCGCTCAACGCCTCCGTCGCCGCCGGGGTGGTGCTGGCCGAGATCGCCCGCCAGCGCCGCCGCTTCTAGGCCGGCAGACCGGGAAACTCGCCGTTGCGAAAGGCTTCGGCGAACAGCCGGTGGTCTTCGCGAGCCCGCTGCGCATAAGCCTCGGACCAGTCCGCCACCGCCTTGGTGAATTGCCGCTCCTTGCCGGCGAAACTGGCGAGGATGGCCCGCCTCCTGTGGCAAATTTTCTCGGACGTCGATATTTGCACAAGTCAGGCCTTCTGACTGGTTTACCGCGAATGGATCGGCAGGATTAGCGGGTGGTGCGCAAATCGGGAACCGAGTTGCCCGTCAGCCCCACGGATCCTCGCGCCGCCACAGCGTCGGCAGATGCAGCGCCACGCCATCGCGCTCGGCCAGTGCGGCGAGCACCCGCATCGTGACGTCCAGATCGTCGCCGGCGTAGGGCAGCGCGCGTAGCGGGGCGGTCAGCGGGCGGAAGAAATCGTCCCAGTGGATCAGCACCACCCGGCGCGCCCCAACGGCCCGCACGGTCTCGTTCCAGTACTGGCGGATATAGAGATCCGGCTGGACGCCGAGCTGACCCACCCCGAGATAGACGACTTCGGCCCGCCGGCCGGCCAGCGCGCCCGCGGCGAATCCCGCACTGCCCTGGATCAACATCCGCCGGCCGGTGGGGAGGTGACGGATGAGCGTCGACCACGCCTCGCCGCATCGGTAGGCCGACGCTTTCGCCGGCGGCACCACCGGCTTGGTGATCGCACCCGGGAAACGCTCCGGCGGGCAATGGTGCGACTCCACCAGTGTCACGGCGAAGGGGCCCAGCTCAAACTCGGCACCAGGCTGTGCCACCATGATCAGTTCCTCGGAAAGACCCTGGCCCCGAGCGATATTGGCCGCAGACTCGCCGCCGACGATGCGCGCGCCGGTGCGCTCGGCTACCAGTGCGCTATCCAGCGCGTGGTCGTAGTGAGTGTGCACCGGCAGGACCGCCAGCAATTCCCTGATACCGGCCCGGTCCAGTGCGGCGCCGATGCGGGCTGGTGACGGACTGATCTTGCGAAGTCCGACATTGGCCAATCCAGGCCGGGAGAAGAAGCCGTCGGTCAGCACTGCGGCGGTGCCGTCGTCGACCAGCACCGTCGACACCCCCATCCAGGTGACCGTCAGCGTCGAGTCAGGGCCGGCAGCCGGCACGTCGAAGCGCGCACGGTAGGTGTTGATATCGGGCCGTCCGGGCTTGATCCGCATCAGACGAAGGCCGCCAGGTCTACTCCGGCGGCGACCAGGCGGTCACGAACAGCGGTGGCGATACCCACTGCTCCGGGTGAATCGCCATGTACGCATACCGATTCCATCTCGACCCCGATGACCGTGCCGTCCGCCGCGGCGACGCGTCCGGTGTCGACCATCTCCAGCACCCGGCGCGCAATCACATCGGGGTCGCGCAATACCGCCCCCTGCTCACTGCGGGGGAGTAGCTGCCCGTCGGCCCGGTAGGCGCGATCGGCGAAGGCTTCGGCAACCGTCCGCAGACCCAGCCGCCGGGCCTCGTCGAAGAACACCGAGCCGGACAGGCCCAATACCGGCAGTCCGGGGTCGACGGCCCGTACCGCCTCGGCCACCGCGCGCGCCTGATCGCGATGCTCGACGATCGTGTTGTACAGGGCACCATGGGGTTTCACATAACTGAGGCTGGACCCAGCGGCGCGTGCCAGGGCTTGCAGCGCACCGATCTGGTAGATCACGTCGGCCGTCAGCTCAGCCGGATCGACGTCGATGCGGCGCCGCCCGAATCCGGCCAGGTCGAAGTAGCCCACCTGCGCGCCGATCCGCACGCCGCGCTCCGCGGCGGCGCGGCAGGTGTTGGCCAGGCCCACCGGGTTGCCCGCGTGGAAGCCGCAGGCCAGGTTCGCGCTGGTGACGATGTCGAGCATGGCGGCGTCGTCGCCGAGTTCCCATACGCCGAAACCTTCGGCGAGGTCGGCGTTGAGATCGACGGACGGCACAGTTCTAAGAGTAGGCCGGATGCCGGTGGCTGATCGCCCAGCACACCAGGTAGATGACAAAGGAGATGGTGGTGACGAACACCGAAACCGGTACGCCCGGGGCCAGCGACAGCACCAGCCCGCCCACCGCGGAGAGTTCGGCGAACGCCACCGAGGCCAGGATGGTCGCCGGCGGAGACCTGAACACCCGGGCGGCCGCAGCGGCCGGTGTGATCAGCAGCGACATCACCAGCAGAGCTCCGACGATCTGGACGCCCTGCGCGGCGACGACACCCACCAGAGCGGCGAACACGATGCCCAGTGCCCGCACCGGCACCCCACGGGCCGCCGCAACCTCAGGGTCGGCGGTGGCGAACAACAGCGGACGGTAGCTGGCCGCCAGCACCGCGATGACGATCACGGCAACGATGCTCAGCAGCAGCAGCCCGGAGTAGCCCACCCCGACGATCTGCCCGGTAAGCAGGGCGAAGCTGGTACCGGCCCGACCGGGATACAGGTGGATGAACAACACCGCCAGGCCGAGGCCGAAGGCCATCACCACGCCGATTGCCGAGTCGCGCTCTCGTGCTCGCTGCCCCAGCAATCCGAAAAGTATTGCTGCCATGGCACTTCCGACCAGTGCGCCGAGTCCGACGTTGAGCCCGGTGAGCAAGGCGAACGCCGCCCCGGTCAGCGACAACTCACTGGAACCGTGGACGGCGAAGGACATCTGCCGCATCACGATGAAGGGCCCGATCAGCCCGGCCACCAACGCCAGGATCGCCGCGGCCACCAGCGCCTGCTGAACGAAGTCGCGGCTGAGCAAGTCGGCGGTGACGTCGAACGCGAACAGGTTGTGCAGCACGTCGCTGAGTCGGTCATTCATGGGTGTGCCCCCGGGTGTGCCCGGAATGGTCGAGGTGCTCCCCGACGACGACATAGCGTTCGCCCACCTGGACGACTTGAATGTCGGCGCGGTACAACTCCGACAGCGTCTCCGACGTCATCACGTCGGCAACGGTTCCGATGCGGAACCGGCCCTCGAACAGATAGAGCACCCGGTCGACGTAGGGCAGCACCGGGTTGACCTCGTGGGTCACGAACAGCACGGCCGTACCCGAGCGGCGGCGTTGGTCGATCAACCCGGCCACCAGGCGGGCGTTGCCGGGGTCGAGGTTGAGCAGCGGCTCGTCGCACAGCAGCAGCACCGGGTCGGTGGCCAGCGCCTGGGCGATCCGGACCCGCTGCAATTCCCCGCCGGACATCACTCCGACCGGAACCTGTCCCAACTCCTGGGCGTGGACCTGGGCCAGGGCGCTGTCCACCGCGGCCCGCCGGGCGGCGCGATCGGCCCGTCGCATCGGCGCCACACCCCAGCGGTGCCCGTCGACGCCGAGCTGTACGAGATCGCGTCCCCGCAGCGCCAGGCCCCGGTCGACGCCGCGATGCTGGGGGACGTATCCGATCCGGTTGCTGCCCGCCGCGACCGGCTCACCGTCGACGTCAACAGTGCCCGCGCTGAGTGGCAGCTGGCCGAGCAGCACCTTCAGCAGCGAGGTCTTCCCGGTGCCGTTGGGCCCGAGGATCGCAATGAATTCGCCCGCTGCCACGGTCAGATCCAGGTGGTCCCAGAGCACGCGGTTTCCGAAGGCCAGGCGGGCGCCGGTGAGTGAGACAACGTCGGCAGCGCCGGCCATTACCGGCTTTCGCCCAGGGCAGCCGCCAGTCGTTTGACGGTGTCGCTCTGCCACGTCAGATAGTCGGTTCCGGCCGGCAGCGTCTCGGTGACCGGCACTACCGGAACACCGGCCTTCTCGGCGGCCCGGCGCACCTGCCGGGTGGCCTCGGTGACGGTTTGTTCGTTGAACAGCACCACCGCGACATCGCGTGCGGCGATCACGTCGAGTACCGCGGCGACATCCACCGGGGCCGGATCGGTGTCCTGCTCGATAGCACCGGTGAATCCCGGCGGAGTCTTGTCGGTGAGTCCGGCGGCGCGCACCAGGTAGTGGGCCACCGGCTCGGTGGCGACGACGCCCGCGCCGGGGTGCTGGGCGGCGAGCGCCCGTTCGGTCGCCCGTATGGCGTCGGCTCGTTTGACGAAGTCCTCAGCGCGCGAACGGTATTCGGCGGCGTTGCCGGGATCGGCTTCAGAGAGCCGGGCCGCGAGTTCGCTCGCCACCGCCCCGGCGGTGCCGAGGTCGTAGAAGACGTGTTCGTTGGCCGGCTGCGGTTCTCCCACCGCCGCGGCGTCGAGCAGGCTGTACGCGTCGACGGCGGCGACCCCGGGATGGTTGTCTAGCACCGCCTGAACCCAGGGGTCGTAACCGCCGCCGTTGAACACCACGATCGAGGCGTCGGAGATCGCCGCGGCATCTGACGGGCTGGCGTCGAAGGAATGCGGGTCGGCCGACACACCGGTGATGATCGAGGAGACGTCGGCGTCGTCGCCGGCCACCGCGCGGGCGACGCTGCCCCAGACGTCGGTGGAGGCCACCACGGCGGGCGGACCGGTTCGCTCCGCGTCCCGTTGGGTGGCGCAACCACTCAGGCCGGCGGCAGCCACGACCGCGGCGACCGCGACCGCGCGCACCGCCGACGTCCGTGCCCAGCCAACGCGCCGCACCGAAGCCCCTCCGACGAAAACGAAAACCGTTTCCAATAATATACGGGACGTGCTCAGCGCGGGCTGTGGGCAATCCCGGGTCAGGAGCGCTCGTCGTCCCCGAGGAGCAGCCGGACGGCTAGGTCGAGCCGCTTGCTGACGTCGTTGGCCGATGCGCGCCGGGTCAGCCAGGCCAGCAGATTCGACAACCACACATCGGAGATCACCCGGGCGATGTGGTACTGGTCCTCGGTGGGCTCACCATCGCTCATGGCCCGGGCGAACATGCTGTCGATGATCTTTTCGACGTGGTCCACCTCGCCGGCCGCCGACGCGTCGGCGAACACGTAGGCCCGCGTCATGGCCTCGGTCAGCAGCGGATTGCGTTGCATCGCGCGGTTGAGCTTGCTCACCATGAAATTGAGCCGCTGGTAGGGCGTTCCGCCGGAGACCGTGGTGCGGTCGGTCTTGGCGTCGATGCGTTCGAACTCCCGGCCCAACGCGGAGACCAACAGATGGACCTTGGACGGGAAGTACCGGTACAGCGTTCCCACCGCGACATCGGCACGGTCGGCGACCGCCCGCATCTGCACGGCTTCGTAGCCACCTTTGGAGGCGATCGCCAGCGTCGCGTCAAGGATCCGCTTGCGCCGTTCCCGTTGAGCTTCCGAGCCCAACTCCGACTCGGCGAGCACCGAGACCGGCACCACCTCCCGGGGCTGGGACCCGGTGTTGCCGGTGCGGCTGCTGTCGACTTGACTGTTCATCGCTGGCACTATTAGAACACGTTCTAGTGAGCCTGGGTATGTGGAAGCTCATGGGAAAGGCCGACGTGAAGGAGCGCAAGTGGCCGCCTCCATCGCCGATGAACGATTCGCCGCACGCGATCTCGTTCGTAGCTGGGCGGCCGCTGCCGGCGCCCCCGCCGCGGTCCGCGACGTAGAACACGGTAATCCCGACGCCTGGCGCAGGGTGTACGACTCCGTCGCGGACCTCGGACTGTTCGGTGTGGCCGTCGACGAAGCGGCCGACGGCGCGGGCGGATCCGTCGAGGACCTGTGCGCGATGCTGGAGGAGGCGGCCCGCGCGCTGGTTCCCGGGCCGGTCGCCGGTACCGCTCTGGTCACCCTGTTGGTCACCGATCCCGTTGTGCTGCAATCAGTGTGCTCCGGACATATCACCGCCGGGATGGCCCTGTCCGCGGATCTGACCCAGAGTTCAGCCGGTGTCTCCGGATCAGCCGAATTCGTCCTGGGCGCTGACGGATCCGGTGTGCTGCTGCTTCCGGTCGGTGAGCATGTCGTGCTCGTCGACACCACCGCCGACGGCGTCACCGTTGAGCCCCTCACTGCGACGGACTTCTCCCGGCCGCTGGCCAGGGTCACACTGCGGGACGCACCCGCCACGCGGCTGCCCGTCACCCGCCGCCGCTACGACGATCTGGTCGCGACCGTGCTGGCCGCCGAGGCCGCCGGTGTGGCGCGCTGGGCGCTGGACACCGCCGTCGACTACGCCAAAGTGCGCGAGCAGTTCGGCAAGCCGATCGGCAGCTTCCAGGCCGTCAAGCACATGTGCGCGGAGATGCTGCTGCGCTCGCAGCAGATCGCGGTCGCGGCTGCTGATGCAGCCGCAGCCGCAGCCGGCGATGACGACACCCAGCTGTCCATCGCCGCCGCCGTCGCCGCAGCAGCCGGCATCGACGCCGCGACCGCCAACGCCAAGGATTGCATCCAGGTGCTCGGCGGCATCGGCATCACCTGGGAGCACGACGCCCACCTCTACCTACGCCGTGCCTTCGGAATCGCGCAATTCCTCGGGGGTCGGTCGCGGTGGCTGCGCCGGGTGGCGGAGTTGACCGTCGGCGGTGCGCGCCGCGATCTGCACATCGATCTGGAGTCGGTGGCTCACCTGCATGCGGAAATCAGCGCGGCCGTCGCCGATGTCGCGGCGTTGCCCGCGGATGAAAGGCAGGCGGCCCTGGCCGATTCCGGTCTGCTGGCGCCGCACTGGCCCAAGCCCTACGGCCGTGGCGCCTCGCCGGCCGAGCAGTTGCTCATCGACGCCGAACTGACCGCCGCCGGTGTGCCGCGTCCCGACCTGGTCATCGGATGGTGGGCGGCGCCGACCATTCTCCAGGCCGGCACGCCCGAGCAGATCGACCGCTTCGTGCCGGCCACTTTGCGGGGCGACATCTTCTGGTGCCAGCTGTTCAGCGAACCCGAGGCCGGCTCCGATCTGGCGGCGTTGCGCACCAGGGCGATTCGGGCCGAAGGCGGCTGGAAGCTCAACGGCCAGAAGGTGTGGACGTCGGCCGCGCACCGGGCCGACTGGGGAGTGTGCCTGGCCCGCACCGATCCCGATGCCCCGAAACACAAGGGCATCACCTATCTCCTCGTCGACATGCGCGCGCCCGGCGTCGTGATCCGACCGCTGCGGGAGATCACCGGCGACGAGCTGTTCAACGAGGTGTTCTTCGACGACGTCTTCGTCCCCGACGAGATGGTGGTCGGCGCCGTCAACGACGGCTGGCGGCTGGCCCGCAGCACCCTGGCCAGTGAGCGGGTGGCCATGGCGCACGGCACCGCGCTGGGTAACCCGATGGAGCAGATGCTGCGGGGGCTTGCCCAGACCCCACTGGATCCGGCGATGACCGACCGGCTGGGCCAGCTGCTGTTGGCCGCGCAGGTCGGCTCACTGCTGGATCAGCGGATCGCGCAGCTGGCCGTGGACGGTCAGGACACCAGCGCCGAAGCCAGCGCGCGCAAACTGATCGGAGTGCGCTACCGCCAAGGGCTGGAGGAGTTCCGCATGGAACTCTCACCCGGTGCCGGGATCGTCAGCAATGATGCGGTGCAGAGCTTCCTGAACACCCGCTGCCTGTCGATCGCCGGTGGGACTGAGCAGATCCTTCTCACCATGGCCGGCGAGCGGCTCCTCGGTCTGCCGCGGTAGCCCGGCCGCCGCCGGAAATCTCCTGCCGGATGCCGGAAGTCTTACTACCTTGCGGGCCATGGCCGCTCCCACCGTCGCCCAGTACACCCTGCAGCGTCTCGCGGCGCTCGGTATCGATCGCATCTTCGGGGTGCCGGGGGACTACGCCTTCTCGGTCAACGACGCCGTGGAGGTCGTCGATGACCTCGACTGGGTGGCGTGTGCCAACGAGCAACGCCGCCTACGCCGCCGACGGCTACGCCCGCGTCCGCGGGGCGGCGATGCTGTCCACGACCTACGGGGTGGGTGAGCTGTCCGCCCTCAACGGGGTGATGGGCGCCAAAGCACACCGGCTGCCGGTCTTTCACATCGTGGGCATGCCCAGCCGAACGGATCCAGCACCTCGGCCTGATCACCCACCACAATCTGGGCGACGCCCGGTACGACCGCTTTCACGAGATCTCGTCGCGACATCGTCGAGAACGCCGACCTCATTCTCGCCATCGGCGGGGTGCTGCTCACCGAGCTCAACACCGGGTTCTGGGGCGACGTGGTGAACACCGACCGGGCGATCAGCATCCACGACAACTGGATTCGCATCGGCACCGACATCTACCTCAATGTCGCGATCGCCGACATCCTCGATGCGCTCGTCAAGAAGATCAAGCCCCGCAAGCTCCCGGCCGCACCGGCCTACGGCCAATTGGAGATGACCGGCTCTGGCGCGCAACGGACGTCGTCGGCCAACTTCTACCCGCGGCTGCAGCGGCAGCTCAAAGCCGGCGACACCGTGGTCATCGAGACCGGAACCAGCATGTTCCACCTCAACGGGATGCGGCTGCCGACCGGCGTCGACGCCCAGGAGCAGGGTCTCTGGGGATCGATCGGCTGGGCCACCCCGGCGACCCTGGGTGTGGCGCTGGACAAGAAGGCCGGCCGCACCTGGCTGGTCACCGGCGACGGATCCCATCAGATGACGCTCAACGAACTCGCCTCAGCGAGCGCGGCCACGAGTACAACGATCTGGCCCCGGTCAATTACCACCAGCTGCCCGAGGCGTTCGGCTGCCAGGACTGGCTGACTGCCAAGGTGACCACCGTCGCGGAACTCGATCAGGCATTCGAGGAGATCGCGAGCCACAAGGGCGCTGCCTACATCGAAGTGCTGATCCCCAACGAGGAGAGCCAGCCGCTGCCCGCGGACGTGATCGATCGCGGTTACAAGCTGCGCACTCCGCGTTAGGCGCCGCCGGGAAGCCGCCCTAGTCGTAGGTGACTTCGACCGAGTCGGACACCGGCCGGGACTGGCAGGCCAGGATCAGCCCGTCGGCAAGATCCTCGGCATCCAGGACTTCGTTGTTCTCCATCTCGACCTCGCCGCTGACCACGGTCGTCGCGCAGGCGCCGCAATGGCCTTCCCGGCAGGAATACGGCGCCTCGATTCCCTCGTCGAGCAACACATCGAGCAGCTTCTCGTCACGTGGCCAGGACACGGTGTGGGTCTGGCCGTCCAGGTTCACCACAGCGCTGGCCGGGTTGTCGGTGGTCACGGGACGATCAGTCCTTTCGCGCTAACTGGAACACGTTACAGAAATAACAATACGGTGAACTACCTGCTAAGAGCTGCGGCTTCTCGACACAAATCGTAACGTGTTCTAGTCTGAGGTGCAGTAACGCATTCTGGGAGGCATGCAGTGACGTCCATTCAACAGCGTGACGCGCAGGCGGTACTCGCGGCCATCGACGACGTGCTACCGCGGCTACGCCAGCGCGCAGCGGAGGCCGAACTGCTGCGGCGTCTGCCGGACGCCAATGTCGCCGACTTGGACGAAGCCGGATTCTTCAAATTGCTCCAACCCGAGCAGTGGGGTGGTCTGCAATGCGATCCCACCATTTTCTTCGAGGCGGTCCGACGGATCGCCAGCGCCTGCGGATCAACCGGCTGGGCCGGCGGGATTCTCGGGGTGCATAACTGGCATCTGGCTCAGTTCGACCAGCGCGCCCAAGAGGATGTCTGGGGCGACGACTCGACGGTGCGGGTGTCGTCCTCCTACGCGCCGATGGGTGCCGGCGTCGTGGTCGACGGCGGCTACCTGGTCAACGGGACGTGGCTGTGGTCGTCAGGCTGTGACCACGCCAGCTGGACCTTCGTCGGCGGACCTGTCATCAAGGACGGCCGTCCGGTGGACTTCGGCAGCTTCCTGATGCCGCTGGGCGACTACCAGATTCGCGACGACTGGAACGTGGTGGGCCTGAAGGCGACCGGTAGCAACACCTTGGTCGTCAAGGATGTCTTCGTGCCGCGTCACCGGTTCCTGTCCTACCGGGCGATGAACGACGGCACTGCCGGAGGACTGCAGACCAACACCGCTGCGGTGTACCGGATGCCTTGGGGCACAATGCATCCCACCACCATCTCCACACCCATCGTCGGAATGGCATACGGGGCCTACGACGCCCATGTCGAGCACCAGGGCAAGCGGGTGCGCGCCGCGTTCGCCGGCGAGAAGGCCAAGGACGACCCGTTCGCCAAGATCCGCATCGCCGAGGCGGCCAGTGACATCGACGCCGCGTGGCGGCAGTTGAGCGGCAACCTCGCCGAGGAGTACGCACTGCTGTGTGCCGGCGAGGAAGTGCCTATGGAGCTTCGGGCGCGGGCCCGTCGCGATCAGGTGCGCGCCACCGGCCGGGCCATCGCCTCCATCGACCGGCTCTTCGAAGCGGCCGGTGCCACCGCGCTCAACAGCGACCAACCCGTGCAACGGTTCTGGCGTGACGCGCACGCCGGGCGCGTGCATGCCGCCAACGACGCTGAGCGGGCCTACGTCATGTACGGCAACCAGGAGTTCGGGCTTCCGCTCGGCGACACGATGGTCTAGGGGACCATGACGTCGTTCATTCGCGAAGCCCAATCCCAGCAGGACATCACCTTCGAGTCCACGTCCCGCTACGCCGACGTCGAGTCGAGCGGCCGGAGTATGCGGCTGCACTACCACGAGGCCGGCGACGGCAATGATCAGACCGTGGTCCTGCTGCACGGCGGTGGTCCGGGTGCGTCGAGCTGGTCGAACTTCGGCCGCAACATCGCCGTACTGGCGCAGCACTTCCACGTCATCGCGGTGGACCAGCCCGGTTACGGCCACTCCGACAAGCACACCGAGCACGAGCAGTACAACCGCTACAGCGCCAATGCGCTGCTAGCGCTTTTCGATCACCTCGGTATCGAAAGCGCTGCGCTGGTGGGCAATTCGCTCGGCGGCGGCACCGCGGTGCGGTTCGCACTGGATAACCCGAAACGCGCCGGCCGGCTGGTCCTGATGGGTCCGGGAGGATTGAGCGTCAACCTGTTCGCACCGGACCCCACCGAAGGTGTCAAGTTACTGGGCCGGTTCAGCATGGATCCCACCCGGGAGAACATGGAACGGTTCCTGCGGATCATGGTCTACGACCAGAAGCTCATCACCCCCGAACTGGTCGACGAGCGGTTCGCCATCGCCAGCCAACCGGAGGCGCTCGCCGCTGCCCGCGCAATGGGAAAGTCCTTCGCCGGTCCGGACTATGAACTCGGCATGATGTGGCGCGAGGTTTACCAGCTGCGTCAGCGAGTGCTGCTGATCTGGGGCCGCGAGGACAGGGTCAACCCGCTGGACGGAGCGCTGGTGGCGCTCAAGCAGATTCCCCGGGTTCAGTTGCATGTTTTCGGTCAGTGCGGGCATTGGGCTCAGGTTGAGAAGTTCGACGAGTTCAACAAACTGACCATCGACTTTCTGAAAGACGAGGTCAAGGCATGAGTGGCATCCGCTCCCTGGGCTATCTGCGTATCGAGACCACCGACGTGCCCGCCTGGCGCGAGTACGCCCTCAAGGTGCTCGGGTTGGTCGAAGGCAGGGGCGCGACGGACGGTGCGCTGTACCTGCGAATGGACGACTTCCCGGCCCGGCTGGTCATCGTCCCCGGCGACCACGACCGGCTGTCGGAGGCCGGCTGGGAATGTGCGAATGCCGAAGGGCTGCAGGGTATCCGCAACGCCCTGGATATCGAAGGCGTGCCCTACAAGGAGGCCACCGCCGCCCAGCTCGCCGACCGGCGGGTCGACGAGATGATCACCTTCACCGACCCGTCCGGCAACAGGCTGGAGGTGTTCCACGGCGCCGCGCTGGAACACCGCCGTGTCGTCAGCCCGTACGGCCACCGGTTCGTCACCGGCGAGCAGGGTCTGGGCCACGTGGTGTTGTCCACCCGCGACGACGCCGAGGCGCTGCACTTCTACCGCGACGTTCTCGGTTTCCAGCTGCGCGATTCGATGCGGTTGCCGCCGCAACTGGTCGGCCGGCCGGCCGACGGACCGCCCGCCTGGCTACGCTTCTTCGGCTGCAACCCGCGCCACCACAGCCTGGCTTTCCTGCCGATGCCGACGCCGAGCGGCATCGTCCATCTAATGATGGAGGTGGAGAGCAGCGACGATGTAGGCCTGTGCCTGGACCGCGCACTGCGGCGCAAGGTGGCGATGTCGGCGACGCTGGGCCGGCACGTCAACGACAAGATGCTGTCGTTCTACATGAAGACCCCCGGCGGTTTCGACATCGAATTTGGTTGCGAGGGATTGCAAGTCGACGATGACGACGACTGGATCGCGCGAGAGAGCACCGCGGTCAGCCTGTGGGGTCACGACTTCAGCATCGGCTCGCGTCAGTAAGTAGATGGCGGACGAACTGATCGACCCGCGGGCGTTCCGGCAGGTCCTGGGCCAGTTCTGCACGGGAATCACCATCATCACGACCATGCAGAACGATGCTCCCAGCGGCTTTGCCTGCCAGTCCTTCGCGGCGCTGTCCCTGGACCCGCCGCTGGTGTTGTTCTGTCCCACCAAGGTGTCCCGTTCCTGGCAGGCCATCGAGGCCAGCGGGCGGTTCTGTGTCAATGTGCTGACCGAGCAGCAACGGGACATCTGCGCCCGGTTCGGTTCCCGGGAGCCCGACAAGTTCGCCGGCGTGGACTGGTACCCGTCGCCGCTGGGATCGCCCGTGATCGCCGATTCGCTGGCCCACGTCGATTGCACGGTGCACTCCGTGCACGACGGCGGGGACCATTTCGTGGTCTTCGGTGCGGTGCAGTCACTGTCGCAAGTGCCAACGGTCAAGCCGCGGCCGCTGCTGTTCTACCGCGGCGAGTACACCGGCATCGAACCAGACAAGACACGTCCTGCCCAGTGGCGTGACGACCTGGAGGCGTTTCTCACCACCACCACGCCCGACACCTGGCTTTAGGCGCTCACGTCGTCGATGAAGGCGATGATCGCCCCGGCCACGTCCTGATGGCAGGTCTCGTTGAGGACGTCATGGCGGGCGCCGGCGAACTCGCGGTAGCGAATCGCAGGAATCTGTTCTGCATACGCGCGCATCGCACCCGGCGCCGCAATCGGGTCGATCTCGCCGTGCACGGCCAGAGTCGGCACCGTCAGCTTCGGAAGTTCATTGCCGAACCGATCCCAGCCGCGGTCCAGTTCCCGGGTCAGACCGCGACCGTCGGCGTGGGTGAAGGCCAGCGGGTCGTTCTCGATGCAGTCCAGGTAGAACGGATCGGCCGACAGCCCGGCGGCGTCGAGATTTATCGTGGTGTTCGGGTCGACCAGTTCGGGAATGGGTACCACCGGTGCGCCCGACACCACGCCGGCGCGGTAGCGGCCGGGTTGTTCGAGTAAACGGAACAAGGTCACCACTGCACCCAGCGAATGACCCTGTGCAACAAGCGGAATACCGGGTTGACGGCCTTCCGCGAGCTCGGTTAGTCGCTCGGCCAGGGCTGAACTGTCTTCCAGTGTGCCGAACTGGCCGCGGTCGCCGGGCGAAAGTCCGTGACCGAGTTGGTCGACAGCCCACAGGTCGATTCCGGCCGCATTGAGCGCGAACCCGTACCGGTGATAAAGCCCGGTGTGCTCGCCGAAGCCGTGTAGGAACACCACCGCAGCCCGCGGTTCGGCGGCCGGCCAATGCCGGTAGTAGACCGGCCCCAGTTGGTGATCCAGGAAAGGCATGGACTCACCCTAAAGCCGTACCGGTGAGGTCCTGTACGAAACCTGTGCGCAGGCTCTGATTTGTGCTGAAGATTTCCTAAATAGAGTTTTGAAAAAGCGCGTCAATTTCGACCCTTGGTTGACCGTCCTCAGGGCTGTTCAATGCCGGCGGCGGTTCAGGATTCCGGAACTCGGGCGCCGGTGTGACGTCCGGGCTGATGGACGAGGCGTTGGAGGCCGGCTTGTCCGGCATCTCCAACACGGGGTCGGGTTCGGGCAATTCCAACCTTGGCTCGGCCATATCGGGCTGGAGCAACACCAGTTCCGTTGAACCGGGCGTGTCGGCGTTCGTTTCGGGTCTCCGCAACTTAGGGACGAAGCTGTCCGGGCTGTTCGATGTCGCGCGCGAACAGCCTCTCGGTCCGCTGACGATTCCACCGGGAACGCCGATCCAGCCTGGGCATCACGAACGACACCACAATTAGCGGCAGCGGAACGCTGGGTCCGTTCCCGCTCT
>NZ_JBIIOV010000185.1:0-5843 GCF_044342925.1 Mycobacterium sp.
CCGCACCGGGTTCGCGGTGGCGGTGGCACTGGAGGCAGCGGGCTTGGCGCCCGACGACATCCTGGCCGACTACCTGCGCAGCAACGACGCCGTCGGCCGGCTGCGGGACAGCATCCTGGCCACCATTCGCAGCCGGGAGGGCATCACCGACGAGGTGGTCTCGTTCGCCGAGTCGCGGCTCACCGACGAGGTGCTGGGCGTGCGCGCGGACTACCTGGCCGCAGCCCGGCGGGTGCTCGACGAGACCCACGGCGGGCTGCCCGGCTTCCTGGCCGCCGCGCAGGTCACCGAGGACGACGTCGCCCGGTTGCGCAACCAGTTGCTGGGCTGAGCCTGCGGCGGGTTCTGCGGCTGTGCGGCTTTATCGGCGACTGTGCGGACCGATACGAGCGCGACGGCGTGTCAGGGATGAAACCGCACAGCCGCGGGCTCAGTTGGTCAGGACGACGCCGACCACCCAGACCGCCGCGGCCAACAGCGCCGCACCCAGTTCCACGCCCACCGACAGGGCCACACCCTTGACCGCATGCACCGTCGACGCCCACGCGCGGCTGCGGTCCCGGCGCTGAGCCAGTTCAGCCAGAAAAACCCCGAGAACAAAGCCGATGATCAGACCGGCCACCGGGATGACGAAGAAGCCGACGATGCCCAGCGCGCCGCCGGCCAGCAGAGTGCGGCCACTGATGTCGGCGGCCCGCATCCGGCGGGCCGGCCACACGTATTTGACCAGGATCCCGGCACCCAGCAGCGCGGTGGCGACGCCGCACACCACCCAGCCGGTCGTCGTGCTGACGAGGTAGGCCCACACCGCGATGGCCACCCACACCAGCAGGGAGCCCGGCAGCATCGGCACGAAGATTCCGGCCAAGCCGACCGCGATGGCCACCGCGGTCAGGATCAGGCCACCGGTGGTCACCCGAGCTTGAATGACGCCGGCTTGGCCGCCGACATGTCGTCGATGGTCGACCACTGTGCGGCGACCTCGTCGAAGCTGGGCACCTGATCGAAGGTCACGCCCTCGTTCTGGAACATCGCCGCGCGCTGCACCTTGCCGCCGCCGACGATGAACACCGACGCGGAGTCGGGCACCTCTTCGCTGCACAGGTAACCGACCACCGGGGCGACGTACTCGGGGGTCAGCTTGGCGAACACCTCCGGCGGCAGGATGTCCTCGGTCATCCGGGTGGCCGCGATCGGGGCGACGGCGTTGGCCTTGATGTTGTACTTCGCGCCCTCCTGGGCGAGCGTGTTGATCAGGCCGACGAGACCCAGTTTGGCGGCGCTGTAGTTGGCCTGACCGAAGTTGCCGAACAGCCCACTGGTGGAGGTGGCCACCACGATGCGGCCGTAGCTCTGCTCGCGGAAGTGCGGCCAGGCCGCCCGGATCACGTTGTAGCCGCCGTAGAGATGAACTTTGAGCACCGAGTCCCAGTTGTCGGCGGTCATCTTGTGGAACGTGCTGTCGCGCAGGATGCCGGCGTTGCTCACCACGCCGTGGATGGCGCCGAACTCCTCCAGCGCGGTCGCGATGATGCTCGCCGCACCCTCGGCGTCGGCGACGCTGCCGTAGTTGGCCACCGCCCGTCCGCCGGCGTCGGAGATCTCCTGCACCACCTGGTCGGCCATCGATTGCCCGGCCCCGGTGCCGTCGCGCGAGCCGCCGAGGTCGTTGACGACGACGCTGGCGCCTTCGCGGGCCAGGGTCAGTGCGTATTCGCGGCCCAGTCCGCCACCGGCGCCGGTGACTGCGATGACTCGATCCTGCACTCCGGGCATGGGAATCCTCTCTGTGGCGACCGGCGGAAACTCACCGCCGCAGGTAGTCAGCCGGGTAGGCCCCGGTTCAGCTAGCCTTCCGCGGTGACCCTCCCCCGCCGAAGGATGCTGGGCGCCGGCGCGGCTCTGGCCGCCATCGCGATTTCCGGCCAGAACGACCGCCGGACCGCCCGGGCATTCGCCGACGTCGCGCCCATCGATGATCAGCTCGCCCTACTCGAGGACCGCTACAACGCGAAAGTCGGCTTCTACGGCGCCAATCTGGGGACCAACCGCATTCTCGGCTACCGCGAGAACGACCTGTTCGCCCACTGCTCGACGTTCAAGGCCTACGTGGCCGCCCAGATGCTGCAGAAGGACCAGAGCGGGGAACTGAAGCAAACCGCGGAGGCATACATCGATCCGGCCTTCTTCGTCCCGGTCGCCTCGCCGATCACCGAACCCCATGTGGGCGGTTGGCTGCCGCTGTCAGACCTGTGCGCGGCCGCGGTGCGCCAGAGCGACAACACGGCCACCAACATCCTGGTCGAAATGCTCGGTGGACCGATGTCGGTCACCGAATTCGCCCGCTCGGTGGGCGACGACCGCACCTGGACGGTCCGCTGGGAGCTCGAACTCAACTCCGCGATCCCCGGCGACCCGCGTGACACCACCAGCCCGCGGGCGATGAGCACCGGCTTTGTGAACATGCTCATCGGCGACACGCTCGACGCACCCCATCGCGCGCAACTGCTGGAGTGGATGCGCACCATCGTCACCGGCGACAAGCGAATCCGCGCGGGCCTGCCGGCCGGCTGGAGCATCGCCGACAAGACCGGCGGTGGCGACTACGCCAGCACCAACGACATCGGCCTGGCGTTCGGACCCGACGGAGAGCGGCTGCAGTTGGCGGTGATGACCCGGACCCGGTCCGACGATCCCAAAGCGCCCCTGCTGGACGCTCTGATCGCCGACGTCACCAGGATCACCGTGCCCTGGCTCTTAGCTCCCTAACGCCGCTGCGGCCAGCCGTTCGGCCACCACGAAGGTGGAGAATCCGTCCTGATCATCCTGATTGGGCACCGGAACCCACCGGTGCAGCCGGCGCATCTCGTCGACGGACGGTGTGCCGGTGGCACGCCAGCCGTGGCCGTTGAGCCATTCGGTGAGGTCGGCGCGGTGCGGGTCGTTGTAGGTCAGGTCGGAGATGTCGACGGTGCGCTCGATGCCCAGGTCGTCGGCCATCTTCTCCCAGCGTTCCCGCATCTGCGCCCGGCGGTCCTCGTCGTGATGACGGACCGCTTCGGCGGAGATGCGGCTGCCCGGAGCGCTCAGCTCACCGATCTGCTCGAAGAGCCGGTCCTGGGCCTCGGCCGGCAGGTACATCAGCAGGCCCTCGGCCAGCCAGGCGGTCGGGCCGGCCGGATCGAAGCCAGCCGCCTGCAGCGCGGCGGGCCAGTCCTGACGCAGGTCGACGGCCACCTCGCGGCGTTCGGCAAGCGGGGTGACGCCGTAATCGGCCAGCGTGGCGGCCTTGTACTCCAAGACCTTGGGCTGGTCGATCTCATAAACCACCGTCCCGGCCGGCCAGGACAGCCGGTAGGCCCGGGAGTCCAGGCCGGCGGCCAGGATCACCACCTGGCGGATGCCCGAGGCGGCGGCGTCGGCGAAGAAGGTGTCGAAGAAATGCGTCCGGACGGCCTGGTATCCGAGCATGTTCGCGAACAGGGCGGCGGCTTCGGGATCGGCAGCGGCCACCTGCTCCTGCATGGCCGGGTCGAGGAATTTCTCCCAGACGCCGGTGTCGGCGCCGGCAACGAGAGCCCGGGCGTAGGGGTCGCGGATCAGCGGTTGGGGGCTCTCGGTCTCCCGGGCCCGGGCGGCAGCCACCATCACCGCCGTCATACCGACGCTGGTGGCGATGTCCCAACTGTCATCGTGGCTGCGCAGACTGCTCATGGGTGCTCCAAACTGACGGTCGCAAAAACCCCATGGTAACGAAAGTTAGACAGGCTATTCGGTGGCCAGCCAGCCGCTATCGCGCAATAGGCCCATGAACTGGTTGCTCACCATGACCAACCGGTCCTGGTCACCGACGAAGCCCGCATAGAACCCCAGTCCCCAAAACGCCGCCACCAACATCTCCGCTGCGGAGTCGACGTCGAGGTCGGAGCGCAGTTCACCGTGGCCGATCCCGTCGCGGACAGCCGAGATGGCGAATTCGCGGGTCAGCTGCAGCGAATCGCCGTCCTCCCGCTTCAACTCCGGGTGGCGCTGCGATTCCAGCACCGAGGTCACCATGAAGGCCGCCGCCGCGCGGTCGTAGTCCTTGGCCTGCACGGCCGCGTCGAGAAACGCCTGGATTCGGCCATGAAAGCTCTGTTCCTGCGCCGCCTCCTCGAGGCCGGCGGAGATCGCGGCGGTGTTGGTCTGCTCGACGACGTGCCGGTAGAGGGCGTGCTTCGACGGGTAGTAGTGGTTGATCGCCGGGCGGGTCAGATCGGCGCGCGCGGCGATCTCCTGAAAGGTTGCCGCGTCATAACCGACTTCGCCGAACACCTCGCGGGCGGCGACGAGAATGCGACCACGGGTCTCCGCAGATTTCGCTGCGGGCGGCCGGCCCGGCCCGCGACTCGCCGCCTTCTGCATCACTCGATTGTGCCAGACGCGACCAAGGTAGTTCCAACCGACAATTGTCCAGAGCCCGGCGGGTCGCTGTCCCACGCGTTGTGACCGTTGCTGAAATTGCGAATCACCGATATTACCGCCAGATATTCGGCCCGTTAAATGACACGGCTATAATTTGCTGAAACTGGCGATCGATCTCCGGCGCGTAAAACACGGTACACCGCGGGCGAGTGCCCGGCGGCGCTGCAACGCAGGCGCACTGGCCCACGTCGAAAGTGCCGGCTGGGAGTTTGCCAGATGGTGTTTCCACGTCGCGTCCGCACCGTCTCCACCACGGTCGGAGCGCCGGAAGCCTAATGTCTGACCCATGCCCATCGTCGCCGCCCGCGAGTCGTATTTCGAGGCGGGTCTGGAGATCCTGGCCGACCGCGGCTTCGGTGGCTTGAAATTGGCCGAGCTGTGCAGCCGGCTGGGTGTCACGACCGGTTCCTTTTATCACTACTTCAGCGGATGGAACGCCTACACCAAGGAGTTGCTGGGCTACTGGCGGCAGGACCGGACGGTGCGGCTGATCGAGGTGATCCGCGCTCAACCCGACCCCCGGCGGCGGATTCAGGCCATCATCGACGTCGCCCTCTCCCTGCCGCACGGCGCCGAAGCCGCCATCCGGGCCTGGAGTTCGGTGGACGCCGAGGTGCTCGACGTGCAGCGCGAGGTCGACCAGGAGCGCTTCGACGTCATCTTCGAAGCCGCCTTCGACATCGTCGGCGACGCCCGGCAGGCACAGACCTACGCATCCTGGGCGGTCTATGTCTTCGTCGGCTACGAACAGGCCACCCTCCCCCGGGAGGCGAGGATGTTCGAGTGGATCAGCACGACGATGCTGGACGATCTGGAAGCCGGCCGCTTCGCCAACGTGCCGCTGCTCTAACCGATGCCCCCTAACGCGATTCGCTCCGGTGCGTTCCGGAATCTGGCTGCTTCGCTGCGCGCCCGGGACCCCGGCCACGACGGCCTGCGCCGCGCGGTCCGAGCCGCCATCGTCATCCCGCTGGCCGCCATCGTCAGCTTGCTGGTAGCCGGCCCGACACAGGCCCCGGTGTTCACACTCGTCGGGGCGATCGCGCTGCTGGTCGTCGCCGACTTCCCCGGCTCGGTGGGCACCCGGGCGATGGCCTACAGCGGCCTGGGGATCAACGGGTTCGTGCTGATCGCACTGGGCACCTGGGCGGCTCCGCACCCCTGGATCGCGGTGCCGCTCTGTTTCGTGGTCGGCACCCTGGTCAGCGTGCTGGGGTTGCTCAGTGAGCTGATCGCCGCCGGCCAACGCGCCACCTTGATGACGTTCCTGCTGCCGGTGTGCGCCCCGGTGGGGCCGCTGCCCGAGCGGCTGCTGGGCTGGTTGCTGGCCCTGGCCGTCTGCGTTCCGGCGGCCCTGTTCCTTTTCCCGCCGCGCTACA
>NZ_JBIIOV010000037.1:0-22366 GCF_044342925.1 Mycobacterium sp.
CGCGGCAGGCGTGCGTCCGGGCATCGAGGTCTTCCTCGATGACGTGCCGGCTGCCTTGCGCGGCAAACGGGTCGGCCTCATCACCAACAACACCGGCGTCGACCGGTCAGGCACGTCGGACATCGATCTGATCGCCCAGAACGACGACCTGACACTGGTGGCCCTGTTGGCGCCGGAACACGGTATCCGCGGCACCGCCGAGGCGGGTGTCACGGTCGGTGATGGTGTCGACGCGAAGACCGGCCTGCCGGTCTACTCCCTCTATGCGGCGCAAGGGCACAGCCCGACCCCCGAGATGCTGAAGGACGTGGACGTCCTGGTCTATGACCTTCAGGAGGTCGGCGGACGCACCTGGACCTACGTGTCGACCATGGCGCTGTCGATGCAGGCCGCGGCGCGCAAGGGCATCCCGTTCGTCGTTCTGGACCGGCCGAATCCGATCGGCGGCGACATCGTGGAAGGCGCCCTGCTGGACCCTGCCTTCGCGTCGTTCATCGGCATGTACCCCATCCCCGCGCGGCACGGCATGACGGTCGGCGAGCTGGCCACGCTGTTCAACCGGCAGCAGGGTATCGGTGCGGACCTGACCGTCGTTCCGGCGCAGGGGTGGCGCCGCGGGCAGTGGTTCGACCAAACGGGTCTGCCCTGGGTGAACCCGTCACCCAACCTCCGATCGCTGGCGGCCGTGACGAGCTACCCCGGCACGGTCTACTTCGAGGGCACCAATCTCTCGGAGGGCCGCGGCACCGACCGGCCCTTCGAGCAGATTGGGGCGCCGTGGCTGGATGCAGCGGCGGTGGTCGCGACGATGAACGCGATGGGCCTGCCGGGCATCGCCTTCCAGGCCGTCACCGTCTCGGTCGCCGACACCGCCGCCAAATTTCCCGGACAAAGCATCCCGGCCATCCGGTTAAACGTCACCGATCGGCAGGCATACCGACCGGTCCGCACGGCGCTGCTGCTCATTGACACGATCCGCGAACAGCATCCGGGGGGCTTCGCCTGGGGGCCGTCGATCGACGCGCTTACCGGATCAGATCGGGTGCGCCTGGCGATAGACGCCGATCGACTCGCGCCGCTGCTGGCAGATTGGGACCGGGCTGCCGCCCAGTTCCGCGCAAGCCGGGCGGGGTACCTGTTGTACAGCTGAACCGTTACATCGTGTGTAGGTCAGGCCGTTTCTGTTCTGCACCGTCGGGCAACTATCGCGCGGTTAGCGCGGCCCGCGCTGGTCCGGACCCAGAGCGATCAACTCGCCCTGCAACACCCTCTGACCTGGTCGGGCTGACAGGATTTGAACCTGCGACCACTTGACCCCCAGTCAAGTGCGCTACCAAGCTGCGCCACAGCCCGCCGCCGCCCGTGCGACACGGGCAGCGGTCGAAATGCTACCGCAGACCCCTCACACCTTCAGCAGCCGGTACAGCCCGATCAGGCCGACCACCACGATCACCACGCGCAATGCGGTGGGCGACAGCCGTCGACCGTAGTGCGCCCCCAGCCATCCGCCGATCAGCGAGCCCACGGCGATCAGCCCGGCGGCGGGCCAGCTGATCCGGTCGAACGCCACCAGCGTGTAGCTGATCGCGGCGACAACATTGACCAGCAGCGACAGCAGGTTCTTGGCCGCGTTCATCCGCTGCATGTCCTCGGGCAGCAGCGCTCCCATCACCCCGATCAGCAGGATGCCCTGGGCGGCGGTGAAGTAGCCGCCGTAGATGCCGACGGCGAAGGTGCCGAACACCAGCGCCGCCATCCGCCCCGACGACACCGCATCGGCCGACCGCCCGACCGCCTCAGCGCGCCGCCGGGCATAGGCCTGGATTCGCGGGCCGACCACCACCAGCATCAGAGCCAGCACCAGCAGCACCGGCACGATCTGGGTGAACACCTTCTCGGGCAGGTGCAGCAGCAGGAACGCCCCGATGCAGGCCCCGAGCACCGACGCCGGGATCTGCCACCGCAACCGCCGCCACTGCCCCGCCAGCTCGGCGCGATACGCCCAGGTGCCCGACACGCCGCCGGCCACCAGACCGATCGCATTGGACATCGTCGCCGTCACGGGTGGGAAGCCCAGAGCGACCAGGGTGGGAAAGGTGATCAGCGTGCCCGAGCCCACCAACGAATTAATCGCCCCGGCCCCGACACCGGCCAGAACGATGACGATCATCTGGGCAACAGACACCCGAAAACCCTAATCCGTGCGCCGCCCACACGGAGACGACGACTGTCAAGCCACCGAATGTCGTTCTGTGGATGGATCTTTGACTTGTGGGTAGCTCGCCCGGACCGAGCGGTTTGTCCGCCGCCTCCGTTAGTATTCGAACATGCTTTCGATTCGCGTCACTGACGCCCTCGCCGCGCTCGACGCCGCGGCCGAGGCTGTGGGGGCGCTGGACTGGGATGCACTCCCGGCGTCTGAGCGGCTGCAGGTGCTCGACCGAGTGGAATCAGTCAGCCGCCGCCACACCGCCACCTCCCATGACATCGTTTCCTCGCTTGACCGCACCGATGACGGACAACTGCGGCCACTCCTGCACAAGGTCATCGCCGACGTTCTTCGAGTCAGCATCGCCGAAGGCCGGCGCCGCGTCCGCGACGCTGCACAATTGAGTCCGCGCACCACCCTGACCGGCGAGCAGTTACCACCTGAGCTCCCAGGCACCGCCAAGGCCTGGCATGCGGGCCGGCTCGATCGGGATCACCTGCGGGCCATCCAGAAATTCATCAAGGAGCTGCCGGACCATGTAGCGCCCGACGAGGCGCGGAAGGCCGAGGCGTTCCTGGCGGAGAAGGCCGAAGAACTGCGCCCCGACCAGTTGGAGAAAGTTGCCGACAAGCTGGCGGTCACGTTGAATCCGGACGGCACGTTCACCGACGACGATCGCGCGCGTCGTCGCGGATTCACCTGGTGTGGGCGGCAGCGCCCGGACGGGATGAGCGTCGGACGGCTGGTCGCGACGTCGCAACTGCGGGCCGAATTGGATTCCTGGTTCGCCAAATTCGCCGCACCGGGAATGTGCAATCCGGACGACCAAAGTCCCACCGTCACCGGCGAACCCACCCAGGACGGCATCGACCGGGACTCGCGTGGCTACTCACAGCGCAACCACGATGCCCTCAGCGCTCTTGTGCGCGGCCGGCTCGGCGATCCGAAATTAGGCCAGCACAACGGATTGCCGGTCACCATCATCGCCACAGCCACCCTCGATCAGCTGCAGGCCGGCGCAGGCCATGCGGTGACGGCAAGTGGCGCAATGCTTCCCATCTCGGACCTGATCCGCATGGCCGGCCATGCCTACCATTACCTGGCGATCTTCGATTCCGACAGCAGCCGACCGCTGTATCTGGGCAGGACCAAGCGGATCGCGACGGGCGACCAGAGAATCGTCCTTCACGGAAAGGACCGCGGGTGCACTGCACCCGGCTGCGATGTGCCCGGTTACCTGTGCGAAGCGCACCATGTCGACGAATGGAGCGACGGCGGCCTGACCAATGTCGACCGGCTGACGTTCGCCTGCGGCCCGCACCACCGTCTGATCAAACCCGGTGGGTGGCGAACCCGAAAACGCAAGGACGGTAGGACCGAATGGCTGCCTCCCCCGCAACTACCGCTGCGCGGTGGGACCAACAGCTTCCATCATCCCGAACGGCTACTGCTCTGGGATGACCGGTGAACAGCGCGAAAGGTCTAGCGGCCCTTGAGCTTGCGCTTCTCGCGCACCCGCACGTTGATCCGGATCGGCGAACCGTCAAACCCGAAGGTCTCCCGCAGCCGGCGCTCCAGGAACCGCCGGTATCCGGCTTCCAAGAACCCGGTGGTGAACAGCACGAATGTCGGCGGGCGTGCGGTCGCCTGGGTGGCGAACAGGATTCGCGGCTGCTTGCCGCCCCGCACCGGCGGCGGGGTCGCGGCGACGATCTCCTTGAGCCAGGTGTTGAGCTGGCCGGTGGAGATCCGCTTGTCCCAGGATTCCAGGGCGGTCTCCATGGCGGGCACCAGCTTCTGCACCGCCCGGCCGGTCTTGGCCGAAATGTTCACCCGCGGCGCCCACGCCAGCTGCGCCAGCTGCAGGTCGATCTCCCGGTCCAGCAGGAACCGGCGGTCCTCGTCGACCAGATCCCACTTGTTGAACGCCAGCACCAGCGCCCGCCCGGCCTCGATGACCATGGTCAGGATCCGCTGATCTTGTTCGGTCAGCGGGTCGGAGGCGTCGACGAGCACGACCACCACCTCGGCGGCGTCGATGGCGCTATGCGTGCGTACCGAGGCATAGAACTCGTGCCCACTGGCCTGCCCGACCTTGCGGCGCAGACCGGCGGTATCGACGAAACGCCAGATGCGGCCGTCGAGTTCGATCAAAGAGTCCACCGGATCGACCGTGGTGCCGGCGACGTCGTGCACCACCGAGCGCTCGCTGCCGGTGAGCCGGTTCATCAGCGAGCTCTTGCCGACGTTGGGCTTGCCCACCAGCGCCACCCGGCGCGGGCCGCCGCTGGCCGGCGCGGACTCCGACACCGTCGGCAGCGCGGCGACCACCTCGTCGAGCAGATCGGCCACGCCACGGCCGTGGATGGCGCTGATCGGGTGCGGCTCCCCCATGCCCAGCGACCACAGCGCGGCGGCGTCGGACTCGCCCTTCTCGTTGTCGACCTTGTTGGCGGCCAGGAACACCGGCTTGCCCGAGCGCCGTAGAATCCGTGCGGCCGCCTCGTCACCGGAGGTGGCGCCGACGACGGAGTCCACCACCAGCACGACGGCGTCGGCGGTCTGCATGGCCACTGCCGCCTGGTCGGCCACCAACTGCTGCAGACCCTTGGCGTCCGGCTCCCACCCACCGGTGTCCTGCACGACGAAGCGGCGGCCGTTCCACAGCGCGTCATAGGAAACCCGGTCGCGGGTGACACCCGGCAGGTCCTGCACGACGGCCTCGCGGCGGCCCAGGATGCGGTTCACCAGGGTGGATTTCCCGACATTCGGTCGACCGACGATCGCCAGCACCGGCGGCGGGCCGGCCGCCTCGCCAGAGTCGTCATCGAGCGGCTCGTCGCCGAGTTCCCAGTCGGCTTCGTCGCTCCAGGTGCCGTCGCTCCAGGTGCCATCGCTCCAGGTGCCGTCCTCAGTCACTGCCTGACCGCCGTCCGTGTCTCGACCAGGTCGCGCACATGGGCGATCACCTGGTCTTGCGTCATCTCGCTGGTGTCGACGATCACCGCGTCGTCGGCCGGCCGCAGCGGCGACACCGCACGGGTGGAGTCCAAATGATCGCGACGGCGGACGTCGGCCAGCACGGTCTCGTAGGCGTCGGGCAGCCCGGCGCCGGCGTTCTGGTCGTTGCGGCGCTTGGCCCTGGTTTCCGCCGAGGCGGTGAGGAAGATCTTCACGTCCGCGTCGGGCAGCACCACCGTGCCGATGTCCCGGCCCTCCAGCACCACGGTGTCGTTGCCCTCGGCAAGCTCACGCTGCAGCCGCACCAGGTGCGTGCGCACCGCCGGCACCGCGGCGACTGCGGACACCGCGCGGGTGACCTCGTCACCGCGAATCTGCGCCGACACGTCCTCGCCGTCGAGATAGGTCTGCTCCACCTGCGGATCGAATCCCACCGACATCGGCACCTCGGCGGCCGCGGCGATGGCGTCCGGGTCGTCGAGGTCGACCCCGGCTCGCAGCATCGCCAGCGTGACAATCCGGTACATGGCCCCGGTATCCACGTAGCGCGCACCGAGCGCCCGGGCCAATCCTCGTGACACCGTGGATTTTCCGGTTCCAGCCGGACCGTCGATGGCAATCACTGCTCTGCTCATTGCCGCGACTCCTCGCCCGGGAAAACAGCCCGGCCTCGTCGTTCGGGGGGAGTCACAAGCCCACCGCCTTGTAGAGTTCGCCGACCTCTTTGCGGGTCAGCACCCGGATGCTGCCGGGCCGCTGATCACCCAGCGTCACCGACCCGATGTCGGTGCGGACCAGGGCCTGCACCGGAAAGCCCACGGCGGCAAGCAGTCTGCGCACGATCCGCTTGCGTCCCTCGTGCAGCGTCACGCGCAGCAACGTCTTGCCCGGCACCGCGTCCACCACGGCGAAATCGTCCAGGGCCACCGGGCCGTCGTCCAGTTCGATGCCGGCGCGCAGCGTCTTGCCCACGCCCCGTGGCATCGTTCCCGCGACGGTGGCCAGGTAGGTCTTGGGCACCTCGAAGGACGGGTGCATCAGCCGGTGTGCCAGTTCGCCGTCGTTGGTGAGTAGCAGCAGGCCTTCGGTGTCGGCGTCCAGCCGGCCGACGTGGAACAGCTTCTTGTTCCCGCGCACCCGGTGCTCCACCAGGTCACCGACACAGGGCCTACCCAGATCGTCCGACATCGTCGACTGCATGCCGAGCGGCTTGTTGATCGCCAGGTAGACCATCGAGTCGTCGAGCACGATCCGGCTGCCGTCCACCCGGATATCGGCGGTCTCCGGGTCCACCCGGGTACCGAGTTCGGTGACGAGACGGCCGTCCACCTCGACGCGGCCGTCGGTGATCATCCGCTCGGCCACCCGCCGGGAGGCAATTCCGGCCTGGGACAACACTTTCTGCAGGCGCACACCCTCAGGATCAGGCATCGGCGTCGGTATCCACGTCGAAGGCCACCGGCTGATCGGCCCGTGACCCACCGGCCAGCTTGGCGAACCGTGGCTCGCTGTCCAGGGTCTCGCTCAGATCGTCGATCACGTCGACGTCGGGCAGCAGCGGGGCGATGTCGGGCAGGTCGGTCAGCGACGACAACCCCAGCCGCTCCAGGAACAACTCCGTGGTGGAGAACGTGGTGGCCCCGCTGTCCGGGTCGGCGCCCGCCTCGGTGATCAACCCGCGCGCCACCAGCGTGCGGATCACCGCATCGACATTGACACCGCGCACGGCGCTCACCCTGGCTCTGGTCACCGGCTGACGGTAGGCCACCACCGCCAGGGTCTCCAACGCCGCACGGGTCAGCTTGGAGCGCGCACCGTCCATCAGCAACCGCTCGACGTAGGGGGCGTAGCGGGCGCGGGTGTACATCCGCCAGCCGCCGCCGGCCTCCCGCAGGTCGACACCGCTGTCGCGGGCCGTCAGATCGTCGGCGATCCGCTGCAGCAGCTCGGTGACCCGGTGCACCGGCTGCTCGGTCGCCGCGCCGAGCGTCTCGGCGCTCACTGGGGTGTCGACCACGAGCACCAGCGCTTCCAGAATCCGGGTCAGCTCGTCGTCGTCGACGTCGTCGACATAGGAGACGACGGTCTCCGAATCGTCGCAGGAGACGACGGTCTCCGAATCGTCGCAGGAGACGACGGTCTCCGAATCGACATAGGAGACGACAGTCTCCGAATCGTCGCAGGAGACGACGGTCTCCGAATCGTCGCAGGAGACGACAGTCTCCGAATCGTCGGAGTTTGCTTCCAGCGTCACTGTTCTTCCCACTCGGCTCTCACCAGATCTTCGTTGACCATCCGGTTTCCGGTCCATGAAACCTGCAGCACACCAAGCGGTTCGGATTGCTCGAATGCTACCGCCCTGGCCCGGTACAACTCGAGCAGCGCCAGGAAGCGCCCGACGATCTGGATGGGCTCAGAGCAATCCTGCACCAGATCGGAGAACGACGCCCAGTGCCCCATGCCGCGCCGCTCGAGCATGGCCAGCAACCGCTCGGCCTGCTCGGGCACCGACACCCGGGAGGCGTGCAGATGGTCGGTGCCCACCGTGGGCACCGGACGCGGGGTGAACGCCGACGCCGCGATCTCGGCGAAGGCCTGCGGGTCGACGCCGATCATCACCTCGGGCAACAGATCGGCGAACCGGTCCTCCAGGGACACCGCCCGCGGGTAGCTGCGCAACGCGGCGGCTTCCAGCTCCGCGAACATCTCCGCGACGTGCTTGAACGCCCGGTATTGCAGCAACCGGGCGAACAGCAGGTCGCGGACCTCCAGCAGGGCCAGGTCCTCGGCGTCGTCGACCTCGCCGGCCGGCAACAGCCGTGCGGCCTTGAGGTCGAGCAGAGTCGCGGCGATCACCAGGAAGGTGGTGGTCTCGTCGAGTTCCAGCTCGCGGCCGATCTGGCGGGTGTAGGCGATGAACTCGTCGGTGACGTCGTGCAGCGCCACCTCGGTGACGTCGAGGCGCTTGGCGAAGATCAGCTGCAGCAGCAGGTCGAACGGGCCCTCGAAGTTGTGCAGGTGAACCCGGAATCCCTTGTCCGGGCTCTTCTGGGCGCCTTCGTGCGGCGCCGGCGCTTCGGTGGTCACTTGCCGAAGCGGTCGATGACCTCGCGGGCAAGCGCGCGATACGCCAGCGCGCCAGTCGATTTCGGTGCCCACGTGGTGATCGGCTCCCCAGCGACACTGGTCTCCGGGAATCGGACGGTGCGGGTGATTACGGTGTCGAACACCAGGTCGTCGAAGCGTTCCAGCACCCGGGCCATCACCTCGCGGGCGTTGACGGTGCGGGTGTCGAACCGGGTGACCAGGATGCCGCTGATGTTCAGCTTCGGGTTCAGCCGGTCGCGGACCTTGTCGA
The DNA here is from genome assembly GCF_044342925.1 of Mycobacterium sp. GTDB lineage: Bacteria > Actinomycetota > Actinomycetes > Mycobacteriales > Mycobacteriaceae > Mycobacterium. Next base: position 8,529 of record NZ_JBIIOV010000037.1, read on the forward strand.
CGGTGTCGGTGAGCAAGGCCAGCCCGCGCAGCGAGAAGAACTCGCACTCGGTGGGGATGATCACGCCGTCCGAACAGGCCAGCGCGTTCACCGTCAGCAGGCCCAGCGACGGCTGGCAGTCGATCAGCACGTAGTCGTAGTCGTCGAGCACGGGCCGCAGCGCCCGGCCCAAAGTCTGCTCCCGGCCCACCTCGTTGACCAGCTGGATCTCGGCGGCGGACAGGTCGATGTTGCTGGGGATCAAATCCAGGTTGGGCACGCGGGTGTGGATGAGGACCTCGTCGACCGGGACCCGCGGCTCGATCATCAGGTTGTGCACGGTGTGGGCCAGCTCGTAGTGCGGCACACCGAGGCCGGCCGACAGCGCGCCCTGCGGGTCGAGGTCGACCAGCAACACTTTGCGGCCGTAGTCGGCAAGCGCGGCACCGAGGTTGATCGTCGAGGTGGTCTTGCCGACGCCACCCTTCTGGTTGCACATCGAGACCACCACTGCCGGACCATGGCTGGTCAGCGGCTGCGGCGTGGGAATGGCGCGGGGCGGGCGGCCGGTCAGACCGATCGGCGCGTCGTCTTGCTCGTCGGTCACGCCTTCACTCCTCGACCGGCCCCCCGGATCAGGCGAACCGGCGGCGTGGCGAACATCGCCGCAAAGTCTATCCATGGGCGCCCGCCCACCGCGGGCGCATGCCCGTTAAGCGCAGAGGCAGGGCGGCGGCCGCGCAACCAATACTGTGGACACATGCCCATCACCGACCGCTTCTCCTTCCTGCGCTGGTCGTTCGTGCGGATGGCCATCGGGTTGCCCAACGTCATCCGCAAAGGCCAGGTCGGCGACGGCCGGGAAGCCGCCGCCGCCCAGTATGTCCTGGACAACGCCCGCCCCGGCGACGTCGACGACGCCATCGCCACGATCGACCGCTTCGCCCGCCAGGAATCGTTTTTGATGAACGTCGGCGACGAGAAAGGCCTGCTCCTGGACGCCGCGGTCCGCCGCGCGAATCCTGCGCTGGCCCTGGAACTGGGCACCTACTGCGGCTACAGCACCCTGCGGATCGCGCGGGCCGCACCGCAATCCCGGGTGTTCTCGGTGGAGATGAGCCCGGCCAACGCCGAGAACGCCCGGCGGATCTGGGCGCACGCCGGCATCGCCGACCGGGTGACGTGCGTGGTGGGCACCATCGGCGACGGCGGTGCCACGCTGGACGCGCTGGCCGGACACGGGTTCACCGCCGGCGCGCTGGACTTTCTGTTCATCGACCACAACAAAGACGTCTATCTGCCGGATCTGCTCAGCATCGTCGGGCGCGGCTGGCTGCATCCCGGCAGCGTCGTCGTCGCCGACAACGTGCTGGTGCCCGGATCACCCAAGTACCGGTCCTATATGCGCGACAACCCGTCCTGGGACACCGTCGAGCACAAGACGCACGCCGAATACACCAAGATTCCCGACCTCGTCCTGGAGTCGACCTACCGCGGCTGAACGCCCGAAACGCCTGTTTTCGACGACATGCCGGGTGATGCTTGAACCATGCACCCGGGCGATGCCGAAAGCCGATCCGTCAAGACGCGGCGCGGCCGCCGGTTGATCGTGATCGGGCTGGGGTTGATCGCTCTGGCAGTGATGGTCTTCGCGGTGCTCATCGGCGGCGGATCGCGCTCCCCCCAATCTGCGCCGCAGACCACCCCGACGATGACGACAAGCACTCCCCCGCTTGGGCGGCCGGTGGAGACCACAGAGCCCGGTCCGACAGCGGCACCTCCCCCGCTTGGGCGGCCGGTGGAGACCACAGAGCCCGGTCCAACAGCGGCACCCTTGGGGGGGTGGATCCCGGCGATCGCGTCGCTGGTGGTCGCCCTGACGGGGCTGGTGTCCGCGGTGACCGGGTTGCTGGTCGTCCTGCGGAACAAGGGTGGCGGCACTGTCGCCAGCCCAACCCGGGGGGCATAAGCCAGCCGCACCGATCAGGCCCGCGGATGCGCCCCGGCCCACACCTCGCGCAGCGCGGTGACGGTCACCAGGGTGTAAATCTGGGTCGTCGTCACCGAGGCGTGCCCGAGCAGTTCCTGCACCACCCGCACGTCGGCGCCGCCGTCGAGCAGATGGGTGGCGAACGAGTGCCGCAGCGTGTGCGGGGATACCGCCGCGCTGATGCCGGCCCGCTCGGCGGAGTCCTGCAGCACCTGCCAGGCGCTCTGCCGGGAGAGCCGGCCGCCGCGGGCGTTGAGGAAGATGGCCCCTTGGGCAGGAGCGGAGCGACCCGGGGATAGTCCCGGCATACCGCGGCCGCGCCGGGCCAGGTCGGGCCGGCCGCGCACCAGGTAGGCGTCCAGCGCGGCGATCGCCGGCCGGCCGACCGGCACCAGCCGCTGCTTGCCGCCCTTGCCGCGCAGCAGCACCGAACGGGCCTGGGTGTCGATGTCGTCGACGTCGAGGCCGACGGCCTCGGAGATGCGCGCGCCGGTGGAGTACAGCAGCTCCAGCAGCGCCCGGTTGCGCAGCGTCAGCGGACCGTCGGTCGGCGCGTCTCCCCCGGCGCCGTCCAGCAACGCCAGCACCTCGTCGAGCGACAGGCTCTTGGGCAGCCGGCGGCTGGGCGTGGGCGGCTTGACCGCCCGGGCGACGTCGAGATCGAGAATGCCCTCGGCGGCAGCGAACCGGTGCAGACCGCGGACGGCGATCAGCGCCCGGGCCGCCGAGACCGCGGCCAGCGCGGCGACGCCGCTGTCCGGATCGCCCTTGCGCAAAGCCACCAGGAAGTCGCTGACGTCGGCTTCGGTGACGTCGCGCAGATCGACGGTGCCGCGCTGAGTCAAATGCTCGACGTAGCGGCGCAGATCCCGCCGGTAGGAGCTGATCGTGTTGGTGGCCACCCCGCGCTCGATGGTGAGGTGGTCGAGGTAGCCCTGGACCTGGCCCTCCAACGCGACCGCGAATGTCGTCATGCGCGCCGCTTGCGCGCGGCGAAGGCCGACGGCCGGTCCTGCCACGGCGCCTCCAGCGGCCGGGTCGGCCGCCCATCGACGATGGCCGCGTAGGCGGCCAGCACCCCGGCCGCCGCGGTGGAGTTGACGATCTCACCGGCCATCACCTGATCGACGGCCTCGCGCAGCCCGACCCAGTGCACCGTCAGGTCGGCCTCCTCATGATCGGCCTCCGGGCGTCCGACGTCGTTCAGGCCGCGGGCCAGGAACACCCGGACCGCCTCGTCGCAGAACCCCGGCGAGGATGCCACGTCGACCAGCACCCGCCAGTCGCGGGCCTGCAGCCCGGTCTCCTCCCACAGTTCCCGCGCCGCCGCCGCCGCTGGGTCCTCACCCGGCTCGTCGAGCAGGCCGGCCGGCAGCTCCCAGAGCCGCCTGCCCACCGCGTGCCGGTACTGGTGGATCATCGCCAGCTGTTCGTCGTCGTCGACCGCGGCGATCGCGACCGCGCCGTAGTGCTCCACCACTTCCCGGGTCGCCGTCACTGAGCCGGGCATCAGCACCTGGTCGGTGCGCAGCGCGATGATGGCGCCCTCGAAGACGGTGTGGCTTGCGACGGTGTCGAAGTCGTGCCGATCAGCCACGGGCGTGGTCCGGCAGCGACGGCACGGCATCGAGGCCTTGCGCGTGCTCCCTGCCGTTGGCGCGGTGCTCGGGAATCTCCACCGGCAGCCGTTCGGCGGCCTTGTAGTCGATCGCCGCCCCGATGAACGCGACGAACAGCGGGTGCGGCCGGGTCGGCCGGCTCTTGAGTTCCGGGTGCGCCTGGGTACCCACCAGGAACGGGTGAACGTCCGCGGGATATTCCACGAACTCCACCAGGTGCCCGTCCGGCGAGGTGCCGGAGAACCGCAAACCACTCTCGGCGATGCGGTCGCGGTAGGAGTTGTTCACCTCGTACCGATGACGGTGCCGCTCGGAGACGGTGGTCGACTGATACGCCTGGGCCACAATGGATCCCGGCTCCAGGACGGCCGGGTAGGCGCCGAGGCGCATGGTGCCGCCGAGATCCGCCTGGCCTGAGACAGCGTCACGCTGATCGGCCATCGTCGAGATCACCGGGTCGGGCGTGGCGGGGTCGAATTCGGCGGAGTTGGCCTCGGTCAGGCCCACCGACCGGGCCGCGTCGATGACGATGCACTGCAGGCCCAGACACAGACCCAGCAGCGGCAGACCGCGGTGGCGGGCGTAGCGGATGGCCCCGAGCTTGCCCTCGATACCGCGGATGCCGAAGCCGCCGGGGATCAGCACGCCGTGCACGTCGCCCAGGGCGGCGGCGGCGCCGGCGTCGGTCTCGCAGTCATCGGAGGCCACCCAGCGCATCTCCACCTTGGCCCGGTGCGCGAACCCGCCGGCGCGCAGCGCCTCGGCCACCGACAGGTAGGCGTCGGAGAGGTCGATGTACTTGCCCACCAGGGCGATTCGCACGGTCTCCTGCGGGTCGTGCACCCGGCGAAGCAGATCGTCCCAGGTGGTCCAGTCCACGTCGCGGAAGGGCAGATTCAACCGGCGCACCACATAGGCGTCGAGTTCCTCGCGGTGCAGCACCTTGGGGATGTCGTAGATGGACCGCGCGTCGGGGGTGGAGATCACGCCGTCGATGTCGACGTCGCACATCAGCGCGATCTTGTCCTTCAGCGGCTCGGGCACATCGCGGTCGCAGCGCAGGATCAACGCATCCGGGGTGATGCCGATGCTGCGCAAAGCCGCCACCGAGTGCTGAGTCGGCTTGGTCTTCAGCTCCCCCGACGGCGCCAGGTACGGCACCAGCGAGACGTGCAGGAAGAAGCAGTTCTCCCGGCCCACCTGGTGGCGCACCTGACGGGCCGCCTCCAGGAACGGCTGCGATTCGATGTCGCCGACGGTGCCGCCGATCTCGGTGATGACGACGTCGGGCCGCCGCCCGGCCGCATCGGGTTCGGCCATCGCCAGAATGCGGTTCTTGATCTCGTCGGTGATGTGCGGGATCACCTGCACCGTGTCACCCAGGTACTCGCCGCGGCGCTCCTTGGCGATGACGGTGGAGTACACCTGCCCGGTGGTGACGTTCGCCGAACCGGACAGGTCGCGGTCCAGAAAGCGCTCGTAGTGGCCGACGTCGAGGTCGGTCTCGGCGCCGTCCTCGGTGACGAACACCTCGCCGTGCTGGAACGGGTTCATCGTTCCCGGGTCGACGTTGAGGTACGGGTCCAGCTTCTGCATGGTGACCTGCAGACCGCGGGAGATGAGCAACTGACCCAGACTGCTGGCCGTCAGGCCTTTACCCAGTGAGGAGACCACGCCCCCGGTGACGAAGAGGTGCTTCGTCGCGGCCTGGTTGTGCTTGCGCAATGCGGGCAAAAGCGGCCTCCGTGACGACGGCGCAGGACTTTGTAGTACCAGGCCGGACGACACTGAAAGGTCTGGTTGGGGCCTGCCGACCCACGGAAACTCACCCTAACACCGACACCGACACCGCGGCGCTGACACACCGTGGCGACGGGCGCTCGCGAGGAATTACTGGACGGTCACCGAGGCCGATCCCGCGCCGATCCCGTACCGGCCCGGCGGGCCACCGGCGATCATGCTCTGCAGGGCCAGCACGCTGGTGATTCGCCCGGACTCGGCGCCGACGTCGTCGACGGTGGTCAGCGCGCCGGACAGCGCGGCGTCGCCGCGGGCGACCGCCACCGCGGCAACTCCGGCGGCGGATCCGTCGCGACCGGCCAGCACCACCCCGGAACCGTGCGGGGCCAGCGCGGCGGCGAACCGGGCCACCGACAGACCCTGGTTCCCGGCGTCGTCGGGCAACCCGCCGCCGGTGACCACGACGGCGGTGTCGGCCGCGCCCGGGGTGTCGACGTAGCTGAGGAACCCGGTGTCACGCAGCGTGGCCAGGACGGTGTCGCGGGCGGCGGCGTCGACCGGGGCGATCTTGGGGTCACGATTGATCAGCAGCGCGATACCGAGCAGGTCCCCGGCCTGCGCGGCGGGATCGGTCAGACCGGTGTTCAACTGCGCGCCGGCCGGAACGATCGGCGAGTTGACCACCGACCGCAGTTTCTCCGCCGCGTTGGCCTCGACGAATTCACCGGTGAGCCCGATCGTGCCGGTGATTGTGCCGCCGGCCTGACCGACGAGCCGAGCCATCGCACCGACGTCGGCGTCATCGGAATCGGGAGTGCGGAACACCACCACCGACTTGCCGACCAGCGCGTCGCGGACGATGCGGCCCGACATCTGCTCGTCGAATCGGGCTGCAGCGGCGAGCTTTTCGCCCAGCGACGTGTTCTGGGCCTCCAGCGTGTCGATCCGCTGCTGCAGACTGCCGTTGGAGCCGCGTAAACCAGACACCATCGGCCCGGAGAACACCCCGGACCCCAGGACGACACCGGCGACCAGCGCCAGAACGACTGCCGCCAGCCAGAAGACCCGGCGCCGAGCCGACCTCAACTCAGGTCACCAGGCCCTGCACCCACAGGGCGAATCGCTGCCAGTAGTTGGTCAGCCAGTCGATCACCACGGTGTCCGAACGCGACACCCACAGGGCGGCGATGACCGCCAGCAGCACGGCTAGGACCAGCAACGCGATCGCGCCGCCCGAGATGTGGCTGCGGTACAGCGTCGCCACGGCTTTCGCGTCGACGAGCTTCTTGCCCACCTTCAGGCGGGTGAGGAAGGTCGAGGGGTTGCTCTGTGCGCGGGAGCGGTCGAAGAACTCCTCGATGGTCGCCGAGTGACCGGCGGTGACGATCAGCGAAGCGCCGTGATGATCGACGAGCAGCAGCGCCAGATCGGTCGCCGATCCGGCGGCCGGGAAGGTCATGGCGCCGATGCCGAGGTCCTGGATGCGCTCCAGTCCGGAGGCGTGACCGTCGGCGTCGGCGGGCAGCACGATCTGCGCACCGGAGCGCAGCGACTCGGCGCTGATCTGGTCGGGGTTGCCGACGATGAGCTGCGGGCGGTAGCCGCACGAACGCAGGATGTCGGCGCCGGCGCCGACACCGACCAGTACCGGCTGATACTCCTTGATGAACGGCTTGAGGGCCTTGAGGTCCTCGGCCGACCCGGGCCCGTCGGTGACCACCACGACATGGCGGCGGTAGACGTCGACGTCGATCTCAGGCACACCGATGCCGTCGATGAGCAGCGGGCTCTCGCTGCGGATGAATTCGATGGTGTTGCCCGCGAACGCCTCCACGTGGGCGACCAGCCCGGTCTTGGCATCGTGCATCAGGTCGGCGATCTCTTCGTCGGTGCGCTCCACACCGTGTGCCAGACGGCGGTCGCCGTGGTAGACCCCGCCGTCGTGAAGGCGGACCTTGGCCCCGTCCTTGATCTTCTTGAAGACCTCCGGGCCCACGTTGTCGATGAGGGTGATGTTGTTGGCCACCAGCACCTCGGGCCCGAGATTCGGGTAGCGGCCCGAGATCGACGGCGAGGCGTTCACCACCCCGACGACACCGGCGTCGACGAGGGCGTCGGCGGTCGCCCGGTCGAGGTCGAGGATATCCAGCACGACGATGTCGCCGGCGCCGACCCGACGCAGCAGCCGGTCAGTGTCGCGGTCGACCCGGGCGGTCCCGGTGACGCCAGGTCGGGTGGAGGAACGGGAAAGGAGCTTCATGAGCACCGATTCTGTCGGCGCCGTGTGCTGGCTCCGCGGAGGCGCGCCGTAACAACAGCCCCAGAAGTCACTTTCTGTCACATCAGTAACAGCGTTGACTCAGGCCTCCTCGGGATCGGAGTGCGCGGCTGCGAGCAGTTCGCGCGCGTGCGCGCGGCCGGTGTCGGACTCGCCCAACCCGGCCAGCATGCGGGCCAGTTCAGCGACCCGTTGCTCGTCGTCGAGGCGACGCACCTCGCTGTCCGCGCCGCTGCTGTGCACGACGAGGTGGGTGTCGGCGTAGGCGGCCACCTGCGGCAGGTGGGTGACCACGATGACCTGGTGGCTGCGGGCCAGCCGGGCCAGGCGCCGGCCGATCTGCACCGCGGCCCGGCCGCCGACGCCGGCGTCGACTTCGTCGAACACCATGGTGGTGCCCTCGGCGGAGGCGGCCAGCACGACTTCCAGGGCCAGCATCACCCGCGACAGCTCGCCACCGGAGGCGCTCTTGTGCAACGGCAGCACGTCGGTGCTGCCCGGGGAGCCCCGATGCGCGGTGAAGCCGAACTCCACGGCGTCGACACCCTCGGAGCCGGCGTGCACCAGTTCCCCCGACGGCAACCGCAGCGGCGCGGAGTCGTCGTCACGGGCGGGCAGGGTGCCCACCCGGACGGTGAAGTCGGCGTCGGCCATCGCCAGGCCGGCCAGTTCGGCCGTCACCGCGCTCGCCAGACCTGAGGCCGCCGAGATCCGCAGCTCCGACAACTCGGCCGCCGCGGCAGCGACCTGCGCGGCCAGTCGGTCGACCCGGCCGGACAACCCGGCCAGCGCCTCCTCGGACACGTCGAGCTGCGCCAGCCGGCGGCGACCCTCGGCCGCCCAGGCCAGCACCCCGTCGACGTCGGCGGCGTACTTGCGGGTGAGGCTGCGCAGTTCGGCCTGGCGGGCGAGCTTGGTCTCCAAGGCGCTGGCGTCGGTGGGCAGGTCGGCCAGGAACAGCCCGAGTTCGTGGGAGACGTCGCCGACGACGCTGAGCACCTCGGTGAGTTGACGGGCCAGCCCGGTCAGCGCGGTGTCGCCGGTGCCCTCCAGGGCCGAAGCGGCGCGACCGATGGCCTCGGAGGCCGAATGGTTGTCCAGGGCGGTGGTGTCGGCGTCGGCGCCCGACAGCGCGCCGCGGGCGGCGGCCGCGGCCTCCCGCACCGAGTCGAGTTCGGAGAGCCGGCGGATGTCGGCGACCAGCGCGGTGTCCTCACCGGGTGCGGGGTCGGCGGCGTCGATCTCGGCGAGGGCGAACTTCAGCCGGTCGGCCTCCTGGGCCATCTCGCGGGCGCGGTTGGTCCGGTCCACCAGATCACGGCGGGCCACCAGCCACTCGTCGCGCAGTTTGCGGTACCGCTCAAGAGCGGCTGCCGCACCGGCGAACCGGTCCAGCGCGCCGCGCTGCTCGTCGGGCCGCATCAGCCGGAGCTGGTCGTTCTGGCCGTGCAGAGCCAGCAGTCCGTTGGTGAATCCGGTCAGCGTCTTGGCCGGCACGCTGCGCCCGCCGAGGTAGGCCCGGGACGGCCCGTCGCGGCTGACCGACCTCAGGGCGATGATGCTGCCGTCGTCGTCGCGGTCGGCACCGGACGATTCCAGAATCTCGTCGATCTGCGCGCCGACGCCCGCGTCGAGGTCCTCGGTGCTGAACCGGCCCTCGACGACCGCCCGTCCGGCACCCGAGCGAACCCGGGTGGCGTCGGCGCGCGCGCCGCCGAGCAGATGAAGTCCGGTGACCACCATGGTCTTTCCGGCTCCCGTCTCGCCGGTCAGCACCGTCAGGCCGCGGTCGAACTCGGCGGTGGCAGCGCTGATCGCGCCGAGCGACTCGATCCGGATCTCCGAGAGCATTACTGCTCCCGCCAACTGGTGACGGGCAGCCGGAATTTGCGCACCAGCCGGTCGGTGAACGGCGCGCTGTCCAACCGCACCCACTTCAGCGGGGTTCGGCACTTGGTGACCTGCAGTCGTCCACCGGCGGGCACCGGCGCCTCGCGCCGGCCGTCGCACAGCACCAGGGCGTCGGGGTTGTCCGGGTCGATGTCGACGGTGATCACCGCGTTGGGATTGGTGACCATCGGCCGGGCGAACAGGGCGTGCGCGTTGTTGGGCACCACGATGATGGCTTCCAGATCCGGCCAGACCACCGGGCCGCCGGCGGAGAACGCGTAGGCGGTGGAACCGGTCGGACTGGAGACGAGCACGCCGTCGCACCCGAACGCCGACACCGGACGGCCGTCGACGGCGACCACGACGCCCAGCACCCCCTGGTGGGCGCCTTTCTCCAGGCTCGCCTCGTTGAGCGCCCAGCCGCGGGACAGCTCCGCACCGTCCTTGGTGACGACGACGTCGAGGGTCATCCGCTGCTCGATCCGGTAGTCGCGGGCGACGACGTGCTCGAGGATGACGTCGATGGCCTCGGCTTCGGCCTCGGCCAGGAAACCGATCCGGCCCAGATTGACTCCGAGAACCGGGATTTCGGCATTGCGGGCCAGTTCGGCGGCCCGCAGGAAGGTGCCGTCGCCGCCGAGCACCAGCACCAGTTCGCAGCCGTCGGCAGCACACTCGTCGGCCCGTACCGCGTCGACGTCGGCGCCGGTGGCCCGCAGATCGTCCGCGTCGAGCGCCTCCTGCGTGAGCACTCGCAAAGCGATGCCGTTGTCCCCCAATGTCTTACCGACTCGTCGGGCCGTCTCGTTGGCTTCGTCCCGGCCCGGGTGCACCACCAGCAGAATGGTCCGGCCGGTCGCCGGTTTCCGGCTCACTGCGGGCCCTCCGCGACGGCCCGCTGCACCTGCGCCTCGAGAGCCGCACCGGACAGCGCGTCGTCGGTCTGGGCGCGCAACCGCAGGAAGTATTCGACGTTGCCCGACGGGCCGGGCAGCGGGCTGGCCGTCACGGCGACGGTGTGCCAGCCGAGTTCGCCGGCTCGCCGTGCCACGGCGAGCACCGCACCGGCCCGCAACCCTGGGTCGGTGACCACACCCCCGGTGCCGACCTGGCTGCGGCCCACTTCGAATTGCGGCTTCACCATCGGAACGATATCGGCGTGCGGGCCGGCGCATGCGGTCAGTGCGGGCAGCACTGTGGACAACGAGATGAACGACAGGTCGGCGACGACGACGTCGACCGGTCCGCCGATGGCATCCGGGGTCAGGTCGCGGACGTTGGTCCGCTCGATCACCCGCACCCGGGGGTCGGATCGCAGCGACCAGGCCAGCTGGCCGTATCCGACGTCGACGGCGACCACCTCGGACACACCGCGGTCCAGGAGCACCTCGGTGAAGCCGCCGGTCGAGGCGCCGGCGTCCAGAGCACGGCCGTGGACCTGCATTCCGAACGCGTCCAGCGCGCCGATGAGCTTGTGGGCGCCGCGGGACACCCAGCTGCGTTCCTCGGGGCCTTCGACGGCGATCCTGGCCGTGACGGCGACGGCGGTGGCCGGCTTGGCGGCCCGCATCCCATCGATGGTGACCCGGCCGGCGTCGATCAGTTCAGCGGCCTGCTGACGCGACCGCGCCAGCCCCCGGCGGACCAGCTCTGCGTCGACCCGGGCGCGCCGCGTCATCGCAGCTCAGCCCTTCTCCACCGATTCCAGTGCGTTGACCAGAATCTGATGCGCTTCCTCCAGCCGGCGGCCCACGGCGTCGACGTCGGCGAAGTCGATCTCCCCGGCCGCCTCCGGGTCGACGGCGGGCAGGTCGGCCAGTACGGCGTCCACCTGGGCGCGGATCGCTGGTGGGTCGGCGTTCATATCGGCGTTCACGCTAGCCCATGGCCGTCGTCGAGCAGGTCCCAGCGGTGCAGTGCGGCGCGGGCGACGTCGTCACCGGCATGCACGTGCGGGTGCCGGCCGCCGTCCTGGGCGTCCCACATCGCGCGTGCGGTGGCGCGCACGACGGATAGATCGTCGGCACCGGGGTCCTGGCCGGTGGCGGTGACGGTGATCGCGTCGGCCCCGAGTTCGGTCTTCCAGGCCGGGTGCGCGTCGACCAGCAGGGTCGGGGCCTCCTGGAGCAGCGCGCGCAGGTCGGCCCCCAGATAGGTGGGGCGCTCGGCGGCCGTGGCGTGAACGGCGTCGCGGGCGTTGTTGACGCCCGTGAGAACCATCAAACTGGGCAGACCGGCCGCGTTGGCGCCGGCGATATCGGTGTCCATGCGATCGCCGACCACCAGCGGTGCGCCGAACTCGCCGCGGGCCAGCGCGTCGTGCATGATGCCGGGCGCGGGCTTGCCGGCGACGAGCGGCTCCCGGCCGGTGGCGGTGCGCAACGCCGCGACCAGAGATCCGTTGCCCGGCAACAGGCCTCGCTCGGTGGGCAGGGTGGCGTCGACGTTGGACGCCACCCACAGCGCACCGGAGCGGATCGCCAGCGCCGCCTCGGCCAGGTCGGGCCAGCCGATGGTCATCGACAGACCCTGAACCACCGCCACCGGATCATCGGCGAACAACCGCACCGGCTGCAGGCCGACGGCGGTGACTTCGCCTGCCAGCGCTTCTGTTCCGACCACGAGCACCTTCGAGCCCGACGGAATCTGCCGGCTCAGCAGCGCGGCCGCGCTCTGAGCGCTGGTCACCACATCGGCAGCGGTTGCGGTGAAGCCGAGTTCGACGAGATGGCCGCTGACCTCGTCGGCCGATCGGGTGGCGTTGTTGGTGACGTAGAGCGCCCGGCCGCTGACCTCGGCGAGGGTCTGCACCGCCCCCGGCGTGGGCGCATGGCCCCGGAAGAGAGTGCCGTCGAGGTCCAGAAGCAGGCAATCGTACTGTGCACCAGGAGATGTCATGTCAGGCCAACTCGGCGATCCGGTCTTCGGCGTCGGTGACACCGTCGATGTCGGCGGCCGCGGAGTGCACGAACCACTGCAACGCGTCGTCGGTGCGGCCAAGCGCCAGAAGTGTTTCGGCGTAGGCGTAGAACAACCGGGCCGCGGTGTCACCGGTGCGGCTGGGGTCCAGCGGCGGAGACGACAGCACCGCCATCGCCTGGTCGAGGTGGCCGAGGTCGGCGCGGGCGCCGGCGGCGACGATCCGCATCTCGTCGGCGTCGTCCCCGGTCAGTTGAGTCGCCTCCGGACTGCGGGCCAGTTCGATGGCGCGTTCGGGGCGGCCGACGCCGCGCTCGCAGTCGGCGATCAGCGGAAGCAACTGCGACTTCGACCCCATCCGCCGGGCGGCCCGGAACTCCGACAGCGCCTGCGCCCAGTCGCCGCAGTAGTAGGCGGCGATACCGACAGCCTCGCGAATCGCGGCAATGCGACCGGACCGGTTACGCGCGGCCTGCGCATGCGCCAGCGCGGCCTGCGGGTCCTCGTCCAGCAGTTCGCCCGCTGCCACCAGGTGGCGGGCCACCGTGTCCGCGGTCGACTTGTCCAGGGTCGTCAATTCGGACCGAACTTCAGGAGCCAACTGCTTGGCCTCGACTGACGCCGGGATCGGCGGCCCCTGGCGGGCGGCGGAGTCTTGGTCGGAGTCCCGACGGGGCTGGACAGCGCGAGCACGCCCGGGTCCGGATCGGCGCGGAGCCGAGGTCTTGTCGCGACCGGGACCACCACGGCCCGGTTCGGCGGGACGGCGCAGCGGCCGGCCGCCCGCCTCGCGATTGTTGTCGTCGCCCATCGAAGTGAGAATACGGCTCAGACGCCCGGGCGGGAGTTGACCATGATGCCGGCCATGGCGAAGTAGAACACCACCGCGATCGCCCAGATCACGGCACCGACGATGCCGAGGATGAAGCCCGCTTGCGCCTGACCGCGGCCGCCGAGCTGGCCGCCGGAGGCATCGATCTCCCGCATCGACTTCTGGCCCAGCCAGATGGCGAACGGCGACGCCAGCGCGCAGCAGAGCAGGCCGAAGATACCCAGGACGAGTGCGGTCATGGATTGCGGATGCGGCGGCGGCGCGAACGGATAGGGGCCGGGCGGCATCGGTGGGTAGCCGGGCATTCCCGGCGGCGGGTAGGGCTGGCCGTAGGGACCGGGCGGCGGAGGCGGGTAGCCCTGGGAATAGCCGGGCGGCCCGTAAGCCGGCGGATTGCCGTACAGAGGCTCATTGGGGTCAAAGGGCGGTTGATCACCCGACGGCGTACTCATATTCGCCGATTCTGACAGCAGTTCGCCCGGAAGACAAACGAATGAAATACACACTGCATATACAAATGCCTGAGCCCCCCGATTTCTCGGGGGGCTCAGGTTTAATGTGTGTTCGGCGGTGTCCTACTTTTCCACCCTG
>NZ_JBIIOV010000186.1:0-5821 GCF_044342925.1 Mycobacterium sp.
ATACCCACCACCGGCTCACCGGAGGCCAGCACCTCACGCAGCGAAAAACCCACCTGCTCAACGAAAGACGGCTCCAACTCCTCGACCGCCGCGGCGAACGCCGACTCCTCCGCCAACAGCCGACGGCCCATCCCCGCCCACTGCGACCCCTGACCGGAGTACACGAACACCGTGCCAGGACGGCAGGAACCCTCGTGCGGCGCGACCACTCCGGGCGCAGACTGACCGGCCGCCAGCGCGGCAAGCCCCGCGATCGCCTGCTCCTGATCGCGGGCCACCACCGTGGCGAACTTCGGATACCGGCTGCGATGGAAATTGAGCGTGTGCGCCACTTGCTGCACACCCACCTCCGAACCCGCACCCTGCCACCAGTCGGCCAACGCACCGGCCAACGACGCAACCCGCTGCGAAGTCTTCCCCGACACGACCAGCGTGCTCAACGGCGAATCCTGCTGCGGCACAACCGCATCGGCGAGCACCGGGGCCTGTTCCAACACCACATGGGCGTTGGTGCCGCCGAACCCGAACGACGACACCCCGGCAATCCTGGGCCGACCCCGATCCGGCCATTCGGTATGGGCGTCAACGACTTTGAGTCGCAAATTCCCGAAGGGGATGTGCGGGTTCGGGTTCTCATAGCCCACGGTGGCCGGAATCGAACCCCGGCCCAACGCCAGCACCGCCTTGGCCAAACCCGCCACCCCGGCCGCAGCCTCCAGGTGACCCAGATTCGACTTCACCGAACCGATCAACAACGGCGCATCCACCGCGCGCCCCCGACCCAGCACCGTGCCCAACGCACGCGCCTCGATCGGATCGCCCAACAACGTCCCGGTGCCATGAGCCTCGACGTAGTCGACCTCACGAACATCCACCCCCGCATCGGCATACGCCGAGCGCAACACCGCCATCTGCGACGCCGGATTCGGCGCCATCAACCCATTGGACCGGCCATCCTGATTGACCGCCGACCCGCGCACCACCGCCAACACCCGATCACCGTCACGACGCGCATCCGACAACCGCTTGAGCACCACCACCCCGGCACCCTCGGACCGCACAAAACCATCCGCCGACGCATCGAAGGAGTGGCACGCACCGGAGGCCGACATGGCTTCCACCACATCGAAACTGCGCGTCGGAGCGGGCGACAGCATGACGTTCACCCCGGCGGCCAACGCCACGTCGGACTCCCCCGACCGCAGACTCTGACACGCCAGGTGCACCGCCACCAACGACGACGAGCATGCCGTATCCACCGTCACCGAGGGACCACGCAGATCAAAGAAATACGACACCCGATTGGCGATGATGCTCAATGCCCCACCGGTCCCCGAGAAGGGGTCCATCTGGGACAGGTCCGCGGCGGCCAGGTAGCCGTACTCACCCAGGCAGGCCCCGGCGAACACTCCCGTCTGGGTGTGACGAAGTGTCTGTGGCGGGATTCCGGCGTGTTCGAGAGCCTCGTGAGCGACCTCCAGCAGCAGCCGCTGCTGGGGGTCCATCTTGTCGGCCTCTCCCGGTGAGATCTCGAAGAACTCTGCGTCGAACGCCGCGACATCGTCGAGGTAACCACCCCAGCGAGTGGTCGAGGCCAATGCCGCGGCGGTCGACGGCGACCCGTCGTCGAACCGCTGCCAGCGCTCCGCCGGCACCTCGACGACGCCGGACCGGCCGTCGACGAGGAAGTCCCACAAGCCATCCGGGCCGGACACCCCGCCCGGGAACCGGCAGCCGACTCCGATCACCGCGATGGGATCGCGCGCGTCCACCACCGCGCCGCCGCCGGCGACGCCGGAGACCTCGACGGGTTCGACCTCGCCGCCGGTGAGATACCGCGCCATCGCGTTGACCGTCGGGTACTGCCACAGATCGACTGGTGACAACTGCCGCCCCAGCAATTCCGACAGCTCCCCGATCATCACGACCGCATCGGCCGAACCGACCGCGAGGTCTTTCAGCGGTGCGTCACAGTCGATTTCGTCGGGGCTCAGACCGATCGTGTTGACGAGATAGTCAACAAACCATTGCCTTAAGCCGTCCTCGTCCAGGGGCGCGGTCACGGAGCGTCCAAACGGCTGAACTGGCCCAGCCGGTACTGCTCCGCACTCGAATTCCGCCGCACCTTCCCACTGGTGGTGATCGGGAGCGAGCCCTGGCCCACCAGCAGCAGTTCCCCGATCCGCACGCCGTGGGTGTTGTTGACGGCCGCGAGGACCCGCCGCTTCATATCGCGCAGTCTGGCGATCGCCTCCTCGGCGGAGCCGCCGGGCTGCTTCACCTCCGCGATCACCACCAGTTTTTCGGTGGCCTCGTCCGGGATCGACACGGCCGCCACCCGGCCTGCGGTGAGCTCGCTGACGGTGAACTCGATGTCGTCGGGATAGTGGTTGCGCCCGTCGACGATCAACAGGTCCTTGATCCGGCCGATGATGTAGAGCTCGCCGTCGTACAGCACGCCCAGGTCACCGGTCCGCAGCCACGGCCCTTTCGGGGTGCCGGGCGACGGCTCGTGCAGCTGCCCGTTGAAGGTCCGCTCCGACAGCTCCGGGTTGTGCCAGTAACCGATCGCCACCTGGTCGCCGTTCACCCAGACTTCGCCGACCTCACCGGCCGCCTTCTCCAGCAGCGTCTCTGGATCGACGATGCGCACGTCGCACGACCGCGGCGCACCACAACCGACCAGTTCCGATCCTCCGGCGGCGCACAATTCGGCGCGGCCCGCGGCCAGCTTCTCGGAGTCGAAACGCACCTCGGTTGGGGGACGACCGCCGGGCGAGGACACCACGTAGACCGTCGCTTCGGCCAATCCGTAGGACGACCGCAACGCGGAATCGGGAAGTCCGAACTGCCCGAACCTGTCGTGGAACCGGTGCAGCGTTCCGGGGTGCACCCGCTCGGCGCCGCTGATGATGCCGATCACCTCGCCCAGGTCCAGCCCTGCCATATCCGCGTCGGAGGTGCGGCGCGCGGACAGTTCGAACCCGAAGTTGGGCGCCGCACTGAATACGCTCTCGTTGCGCGCGAGATGCTGGATCCAGCGGGCGGGTTTCTGCAGGAACGCCATCGGACTCATCAGGATGCCCTGGCGAGTGATCAGCGGAGTCAACACGCCCGCGACCAGACCCATGTCGTGGTAGAACGGCAGCCACGAGACGATGGTGGTCTTGGCAACAGTGCCGGGCGGAAAATGCTCGGAGTAGTCGCCGATGCTTTGTTCCAGGTTGGTGATGACGTTCTTGTGGGTCAGCACCACACCGGCCGGCTGCCGAGTGGAACCGGACGTGTACTGCAGGTAGGCGACGTCCGGTGCAGCAGGATCCGGCTCCAGTGCGGGGGCCTGGGCGTAGTCCACCGCATCGACCTCGATAACGGTCGGCACGGAACCACCGGACGACATATTGGCGTACGGCACGACGTCGCCGACGACGGCCGAGGTGGTCAGGATGGCAACCGGCGCACTGTCGCGCAGCGCACCGACCACACGTTCGTCCAGACCTCCCGGAGCCGGAACCGGCAGCGGGATCGCGATGAACCCGGCGTGGATGGCGGCAAAGAACGCGACGATGTAGTCGAGCCCCTGGGGGGCGAGGATCGCGGCCCGATCACCAGGGGAACCGCACAGATGAACCTGCCCGGCGACGGCCTGAACCCGCCGATAGAGCTGCGACCAGGTGAGAGTTTCGGCAAATCCCGCCGGGTCGGTGTCGTAATCGTAGAAGGTGTACGCGGGCTGGTCGGGCTGCTCGTCGGCTCTGCGTTTCAGCAGTTCAGGGATAGACAACTGGATCTCCGGAATCATTATTTAACGCCCACCGGGCCCAACGTCACTGGGCCCGGAAAGGCTAACAGACCATCGGTCTACAGTTGAAACGGACGTTTCCTGAGAGGAAGCTTACACGCTCCCTGGGTAAACCTTAAGTTCCGGATGCCGCCTCAACCGCAGTACGCGTCGATCTTAGCCTCTAAGTCTGCGACCAATTCCGGCAAATTTTCGTCGAGGTAGAAATGATGTCCGGGGAAGACCCGCTGGGTGAACTCCGATGTCGTCCGGTTTGACCACGGCTTCACCTTCGCTTCAGTGGCGATCTGGTCGTCGTCGGCGAAGTATGCCGCGATCGGACACGACACCATGGCGTCCGGCGGGCATTCGTAATTCATGATCGCCTTGAACCCGCGCAGCGTGGGAAGGATGCGCGCTGCGAATTCCTCGTTCTCCAGGAATTCCGGGTTGATCCCGGTCAACTCGCCGACCACCTCCAGCAGTCCCCGATCAGACTCCGGGATGTATTCCTCGCCCAGCAGGCCGGGCGCGGGCGAGGCCGACACGAAGAGGGCAGATACCGACCGGCCCGCAGCCTCGAACCGCCGCGCGACCTCGAACGCCACCAGGGCCCCCATGCTGTGGCCGAAGAAGGCCACCGGACCGTCGGTCTGTTCGGGCAGCAGTGTGCAAACCCGATCGGCCAGGTCGGTGACGCTGCGGAAGGCACCCAGGTCGTGGGTGCCGCCCTTGCCGGGGTACTGCACCGCGATGCGCTTGACGTCGGTGGTGAACGTCTTGGCGAACGGTACGTAGTACGTCGGCGATCCCCCGGCGTGCGGGAAGATGAACAGCGTCGTCGGCCCAGGCATGTGCCTCAGGTTACCGCTCCGCCGGGGGGAAGCCGTCGCCTCGGTTTGCGTCGGTGACTGGATCAGCTACTGGCGAAGGCCGCCTCGGCGTCTCGTTCGAGATCGACGAAGGCCTTCTCGCTGACGTCGACAGCCACACCCTGGATGGTGCCTCCGGTGAACGTGCCCGGGCTCTTGTACTGCTCGGAGACGTTGTCCCCGCTGTCATAGCCCACACACAGCCCGTCCCCGCACAGGGTGAACTTGCCGATCTGTGCCTTCATGGGTCCCTTGGCCACCTCTTTGCCGTCCACGTACAGCGTGGTGGTGCCCAGCGATTCGCCGTACTTGCCGGCGCGTTCCCGTTTGAACTCCATACCCAGGGTGTGCTTGCCCGGGCTCAGCGGCGGGGACACGAAAACCTGCTCCGGCTTGATGCCCAGGAAGTTGTACACGTAGTGCAGCCGGCCGTCTTTGATGAACATCGAGTGACCGCCGAACCGCGACCCGTGCGCGAAGACCACGCCCTGGGCCTCCGGCGTCATGTCGACGTTGGCCGCGATCTTGTAGGACCGGCCCCGGATGCTGACTGCCACACCCTCGGGCACCGGCGCGGTGTCCGGGAAGTACTTGTAGCGGTCACGCGGCGGCTCGGACTGCGGCCGCGGGTTGGCTGCCTGTTCGACGGCGACCCGGTCATCCAGGGGCAGCACGAAGTTGTTGTTGGCCTCCTCGAACCAGGCGTCGATCAGCTCTTTGAGCTTCTCCGGGTTCTGCTCGGCGAGGTCGGTGGACTCCGAACGGTCCTCCTCGACGTGGTAGAGAGCCCACTTGTCCTCGTCGAACTTGCCCCGGCCGGTGATCGGCACGTGCAGGGCGGCGGCTTTCCAGCCGTCCTGCCAGATGCCGCGGGTGCCCAGCATCGCGTAGTACTGCCGCTTGCGGGTGGTCGGAGCGTTGGCGTCATCGAAGCTGTAGCGCATCGAGGTCCCGTTGAGCGGGTACTGCTTGATGCCCCTGAACACCTCGGGCATCTCCACGCCCGCGACATCGAGAACGGTGGCGGCCACATCGATGGCGAGGTGGTACTGGTTGCGGACCTCACCCTTGGCCTTGATGCCCTTGGGCCAGGAGATGATCATGGGATCGCACGTTCCGCCGGCGAACTGGCTGTAGCGCTTGAACATCTGGAACGGTGTCGAGAACG
>NZ_JBIIOV010000187.1:0-5820 GCF_044342925.1 Mycobacterium sp.
CCAACCGCGCCAACAAATCCCGGATCGCATTCTGGGTGGCCTCCACATCGGCGGCGAACCCCTCCAACTGCGCTGCCACCGCCGCGCATTGGGCGCTGATGCCCGCGAAATCCGACCCGATACCCCGCAACACCGAGACGATCTGCTCAGCCTCCGGGATCTGCTGATCCCCCACCACCGCAGACGGGCCCGCCAGCTCCCCGCTCACCCCGCCCAGTACCGCCCCGAACGCCCGCCACGCCTCCGCCGCGGCCCGCATCCCCGCCGGACTGCCGGAAGGCCACAAATCCCCCACCAACATCGCCACCACCGCCCACAACAGCGGCTCGCCCACCCCGGCCCCGGTCACACTCGGCCCCGCCGGCGCCGACACCGGCACCGGACATGGCGGCGACCCCAACGGCTGCGCCCGACCGGAGATATCCGACATCGCCTCGGCCCGTGAATAATTCACCGCGCTGACCTGCACCCCGTACCCGGTCTGGGCACACGCGTTAATCCCCGCCGCCACCGCAGCCAGCACCGCATCAGCGGCCTCGGCGTACTGCCGGCCGAACATCACCCCAGCGGAATCCTGCCCGGTGTTGGCGTGAAAGCCCGCCGACAACGCCGCCACCGCCGGCATCAGGCCCTCGCCCACCCCGAGCACGCTCACGCCGGCACCGGCCAACACCGCGGGATCCACCGCCAGCAACCCCACAACCCCCTCCCCAACTGCGAATGGAGCCCATTGTGGCAAGTACAGCAAACAAGGGGTAGTCGCCCCCGTCGCCCCAGCCTCCAGGAACACACCAAACGGACGCAGAGCAGGTAGTAAAGGAACCCCAGCACCCATCCGGCCACCACGTCAGAGGGGTGATGGACGTTGAGGATCACCCGGGCCAGGCTCACCGTGAGGATCAGGCCTACCCCCACCGCGACGGCCACCCGACGCCGAATGAGCGTCAAACGCGGCCACAGCACCGTCAGGAAGGCCAGCACGCCCACCGTCATGCCCAGCGCATGCCCGGACGGGAACGCTGTCGACGCGGCGTGGGTCAGGGCGGTGTCCAGCCAGGCCCAGTGGACGACGAACCCCACCCACAACATGACGTAGACCGCCACTGCCAGCAACGCTACTGCGACCAGCGAGGCCGCCGCGACCAGCGAGTTCTTTGATTTCACCGGTTTCGGGTACACAATGCTAGTTAGCGCCGCTAACATCAGCGGCGGTGCAGGGCCACCCGCCAGGGGCGCGCCCGGAAAGGCCGGTAGGACGATGACCGTTCCCGCGGAGATGCCCCGTCCGATGCCCGACGTGCCGGGCGCCGACGTCGGCGCCGCCGGCCTGCCCGACCGTTCCGACCTGACCAGGTTCCAGCGGGCCATCGTGGACTCCTCTGCGGTCGCCGATATCGGACTGCGAACCGCGATCGCGACCGCGGTTGCCGCCGCCGTCGCTCCGACTATTCTCACCACCGCGGTGAAGCGGTCCGAAGCGAAACGGGAACGCGACAATATCGCCTTCTACGCCGACGTTGCCAAGCACAAGGACCCTGCCCGCTCCTTCCCCGCGCCGACGGACATTCCCAACATCTCCACCCGTACGGCCAATCCGATCGCCGAATACATCGCCAACGGCCACGTCCACAATGGTGCGTTCGCCAGTACCTTCACGCCGATCAATCCCGCCATGCGTAAGAGATGGGGAAAATACAAGCGCAACAACATCGTTCGCTTTCAGCACTGGCGGCACTCCGACGGCCCCCGGCCCACCTTGTGCGTCATTCACGGATTCATGGGCTCGCCGTACCTGGTCAACGGGCTGTTCTTCTCGCTGCCATGGTTCTACCGCTCCGGCTACGACGTGCTGCTCTACTCGCTGCCGTTCCACGGGCGCCGCGCCGAGGAGCGTTCCCCGTTCAGCGGCTACGGCTACTTCGCCGGTGGCATGAGCGGGTTCGCCGAGGCCATGGGTCAGGCGGTCTACGACTTCCGCACCATCCTGAACTGGTTGGAGCACACAGGTGTTGAGCGCATCGCGCTGACCGGCATCTCGCTGGGCGGCTACACCTCCGCGCTCGTCGCTTCCGCCGACGACCGCCTTGAGGCGGTCATTCCGAACGTTCCGCTGGTCACCCCGCAGTCAACCTTCGACGACTGGTGGCCGGTAAGCAAGGTCGTCCAGCTGGCGCGCGCAGTCGGGGGCGTGAGCCGCGAGGAGTCCTACTCCAGTTTTGCCTACCACTCGCCGCTGAACTACAAGCCGAAGGTGTCCAGGGACCGCCGGCTCATCATCACCGGCCTCGGCGACCGGCTTGCCCCGCCCAGCCATGCCGAGGCGCTGTGGGAGCACTGGGACCGCTGCGCTCTGCACTGGTTCCCGGGCAACCACGTCCTGCACGTCAGCCAGCCCGAATACCTGCGCCGCGCCAACCGGTTCCTGCGGCCGCTCATGTTTGACTAACGCAGATGTTCGACTAACGCAGATGTTTGACTAGTCAATCCTTGACGGCGCTGACCAGCGTGATGCTGTGGATCATGGCAGTCACCTCGACGTCATCAGTCGGCGTCACACGCCCGACGCTCTCCAGATAATCGGTCAGGGCCGTCGCCTCGGCTGACCACCCGCGCTGGGAAAACCATTGCGCCGCAGGGGCACACTGCTCGTTGTACACCAGCTGCCACCACTGGCCCCGCATGTCGTCGGCCGCCTTAGCCTCACGAACCTTGGCAGTAAAGGCATCGCGATCCATCGGCCGACCCTCTTCGACGGCAAGCCGGCTGCCCAGGCAGGCCATCGCGTCAATGCCGGTGAACAGCTGCTCCTGGGCGGCGGCGGGCAGGTAGATCAGCAGCCCCTCGGCGATCCACGCTGAGGGCTCATCGGCGCGGAAGCCGCTGGATCGCAACGCTTCCGGCCAGTCATCGCGCAGATCGACGGCAACCTCCCGGCGCTCGGCCCGCGGGGTGACACCCCGCAGGGTCTGGCGTTTGAACTCCAGAACCCGGGGCTGGTCGAGCTCGAAAACCGTTGTCCCGTCAGGCCAGTCCAGTCGGTAGGCCCGGGAATCCAGACCCGCCGCCAGCATCACGATCTGGCGGACCCCCGCCTCGGCGGCGGCCCGGAAGTAGGCGTCGAAATAGCGGGTGCGCGCGGCCTGGAAGGTGACGAAATGCCGCCCGAAATCCTCCGAACGCAACGGGTGGTCGCCGGCGGGTCCGTCGAGCACCTCGGCCCAGGGCCCGCCGGCCGCCCGGCAGAACACCTCCGCGCAGGAGTCGACAGCCAGTGGTTGGGCCTTCTGTGCCTCCAGTGCGCGGGCCGCGGCGACGAACAGCGCCGTCGAGCCCACACTGGTGGTGATATCCCAGCTGTCGTTATCGCTGCGCACGCCCGAACACCTAGACCAGCGGACGTCCGGTGCGCATCCGCCAGTTCACGTCATGCAGAAGCAGATTGAACGGGAAGTTGCGCACGAACGACGGCACCAGATTGCCGCTGAGCCGAATCGCGGTCATCAGGGCGTCGAACTCACGCTGCTTGACCTGGTTCCAGTCCAGCTTCATCTCGTCGCGGAACCGCTGCGGCAGAAAGCCGGTGGTGATGAGCAGGGCGAGGCTCTCGTTGACGTTCTGAATCGGCCAGGGCATGCGGAATGAGCCCAGCCGGGCTACCGCGATGGGGTACAGAAATTCGCGGATGGTGTCGTCGATGTGGATCTTCTCGAGCTGCTCGTCCCAGTACTTGTCGAAGGCGAAGCGGTCGGCCGGCCACATCTCGGGCCGGACCTGGAGCATGGTGCCCAGCGCCATGCTGTCGCGATAGTGCTCGTCGGCGGTGTCTTCGTCCATCTCGCCGATGAACATCCGGCGCACGTCGAGGCCGCCTTTGTAGAGACAAGCCGCAACCCACAGCTGCAGTTCCGGGTCCAGGGCCTTGTACTTCACCGGACTGTCCTCGGTGGAGAAGACCTGGGCGTGCGCGGCGGTCACCGCTTTGCGAAAGGCCTTCTGCTGCTCGACATTCCCACGAGTCGCGACCGCAAGGTAGGTGAACGTGGTTCGTGCGCGCTTGATCGGATGGCGGTCGATGCGGCCGCTCTCGACGCGACTCTCCTTGACGCCGTACCCGACGGCGGGATGGCCGAGCTGCATGATCACGTTCGCCGGGCCGGCCAGCAGCGCGATCCCGGGGATGCCGTTGTCGAAGATCGGCGGGCGGGTCAGCCGTTGCACCAGGCTGCGATCGGCAGCCGGCACCGCAGACACGCTGACGGGACGCTCCACCACGCTCACGGACTTGCGAGTACTCACCGAGACCCCTTTGTCTGGTAAATCTGGAAACCGAGGTTTCCAGACATTGTGCCACCCCCTCCGGCGATGTCAGGATATGGCAGTGACCCAGGCACGTCCGTATGCAGGAGTGGATGCTGCCGACCGTCTGGCCCGGCGACGGGCCCGCCTGCTGGAGGCAGGCCTGGAACTCCTGGGCACCAACGTCGATCCCGCCCAACTGACGGTCCGCGGTATTTGCCAGCAGGCCGGACTGGCCACCCGCTATTTCTACGAGGGCTTCTCCGACAAGGAGGGCTTCATCGGCGCCGTTTTCGACTGGGTGATCGGCAGGCTTGCCATCACCACCCAGGCCGCCGTTGCGGCGGCACCGGTGGAGCACCAGACCCGGGCCGGGCTGACCAACATCGTGCGAACGATCCAGGCCGATCCACGCGTCGGCCGGTTGGTCTTCGGCAGTCAGGTGTCCAACACCGCCGTGATCCGAAAGCGTCAGGAGACCGAGGCGCTGTTCGTGATGCTGGCCTGCCAGCACGTCGAGACTTTGACGCAGCGGCCCGCCGACGAGCGGACCAAGGCGTTCTCCTACTTCGTGGTCGGCGGGGTGACCCAGACGATCAGCGCGTGGCTGGCCGGGGACGTAGCCCTGAACTCCGCCGAAATCGTCGATCAACTCAGCGCCATCGTGGACGCATTCGGTGAATCCCGGCTCGTCCGCGACTAAGTGGGCGCGATGGTAGCGAAACTCACCGTTCTTGCGCACTTCCTGCCCAGCCCGACCGTGCTCGACATCGTTGCGCCGGAATCGGATTGGCTCGACATCCGATGGTGCCACGAGGAAGACAACGACACCCTGCACCGCGAGCTGCCCTCGGTCGATGCTGTGTGGCATGTGCTGCGGCCGCTGACCGGTGCGGACCTTCGCCGCGGCGAGAAGCTGCGCCTGGTGCACAAACTCGGCGCCGGCGTCAACACCATCGACGTTGACACGGCCACCGAACTGGGTATCGCGGTGGCGAATATGCCCGGCGCCAACGCGCCGTCGGCGGCGGAGGGCACCGTGCTGCTGATGCTGGCTGCGATGCGACGGCTGCTCGACCAGGATCGGGCCACCCGCGCTGGGCGGGGCTGGCCCACCGACACCACCCTCGGCGAGACGGTGCGCGACATCGGCGCCTGCACCGTCGGCCTGGTCGGCTACGGCAATATCGCCCGGCGCGTCGAGCAGATCGTGACAGCGATGGGCGCGACGGTGCTGCACACCAGCACCGGAGACGACGGCACACCGGGCTGGCGACCGCTACCCGAACTGCTGGCCGCCAGCGACATCGTCAGCCTGCATCTGCCGCTCACCGCGCAGACCGAGAACCTGCTCGACCGCTCAGCGCTGGACCTGATGAAACCGACGGCCCTGCTGGTCAACACCTCCCGGGGCGCCATCGTCGACGAGACGGCACTGACCGACGCCCTGCGCAACCGTCGACTGGCCGCCGCGGGACTCGACGTGTTCGCCACCGAACCCGTCGCTCCGGAGAACCCGCTGCT
>NZ_JBIIOV010000188.1:0-5768 GCF_044342925.1 Mycobacterium sp.
GGGCTCGTCGTAGACGACGGGCTCGTCGTAGACGATGGCTTCTTCGTAGCTGACGGGCTCTTCGTAGCTCACCGCTTCTTCGTAGGCAACTGCCGCCGGCGCGATGGGCGCTTGAACGGTCCGCTCGGTCCGCGCCGGAGTCCGGGGACTCGCAGCTGCCGGCCTGGCAGCTACCGGCGCCGGAGCGGGTGCGGTCACCGCGGGAGCCGAGGCGACGGGGGTGGACCCCTTGAACTTCGACAGCCCGGGAGTCAGTGCGGCGGTGGTCTCCTTGACCGATTCGATGGCCTGTTGCGGACCGCGGATTCGGCGGACCTTCAAGAAGCCCAGTAGCGCCAGCACCGCGGTCACGACGAGCATCAGCACGAAGACGATCAGGAAAGCGGCCCAGCGCCACAACCAGGTGTCCAGCAGCTCCGCGAGGAAGAAGAACATGAAGAACGTGGAGTAGAGCAGCACCACCAGGGCGAGGATGAAGAACACACTGCCGGTGAGGCCCTTCTTCACATCCCGGGTGATCTCTGCCTTGGCCAGCTCCACCTCCGCGCGCACCAGCGTGGACATTTGGGTGGTGGCGTCCCGGACGAGCTCTCCGATGGAGGCGTTGGCGGATACTGCGTGTGGATCCACCAGCGGGATCGAGGTCACCGTGGTGGGCACCCCGTTCTTGCGATCCCGATTGCTCACGGTTTTCCTCCAGCGTCGATGTGGTCGCGGTTTATGTTGCCACGTCGGACACGCCGCCGGGGTACCCGCGCCTTTGTTGCAGAAGTTACAAATGTGACTCAGATAGACTCGGCGGACAAATGGGTTTCTTCGATGGAGGTGCCGTGATCAGCACGACCGCTGCCCGGCGGACGGGCACAGCGGTGGCTCTGAGCTGTGCTTTTCTGGCACTGACGGCACCGCCTGCCGCCGCATCGGAGCCCGTCGCCATGGGCGGTGGCGCCGGCATCGTGATCGACGGCGACACCTTTTGCACCCTGACCTCGATCGGCAAGGACCGCAGCGGCGCGCTGGTCGGCTTTACCTCCGCGCACTGCGGCGGACCCGGCGCCGAAGTCGCCGCCGAGGGCGCGGACGACCGCGGCGTGATCGGCACCATGGTGGCCGGCAACGACGGCCTGGACTACGCCGTCATCCGCTTCGACCCGGACAAGGTGACCCCGGTGTCGAACTGGAAAGGGTTCGTCATCGACGGGATCGGGCCGGACCCGGCGTTCGGCCAGGTGGCCTGCAAACTGGGCCGCACCACCGGCTACTCGTGCGGAGTGACCTGGGGCCCCGGCCAGGATCCGGGCACCATCGTCAACCAGGTGTGCGGCCGGCCCGGCGATTCCGGGGCGCCGGTCACGGTGAACAACAAACTCGTGGGCATGATCCACGGGGCCTTCACCGACGGACTGCCCACCTGCGTCATCAAATACATTCCGCTGCACACCCCGGCGATCACGATGTCGATCAACGCCATCCTCGCCGACGTGGCGGCCAAGGACCGGCCCGGCGCCGGCTTCGTCCCCGTCGCCGGACCGATGCCCGGACCGGCCTAGTTCGCCTTGCTGGCCCGGATGGCGAGGAACACCGTCGGGTCGAGAAGTGTTGAGGTGTCGCCCAATTCGCGTCCTTCGGCGACGTCGCGCAGCAGACGCCGCATGATCTTGCCGCTCCGGGTCTTGGGTAGTTCCGGTACGACGTGAATCTCCCGCGGCTTGGCGATCGGTGAGATCTCCCGGGCCACTTCCGCGCGCAACTCATTGACCATGTCCGCCGTCGTCATGTCGGCGTGGCTCTCCTTGAGGATGACGAACGCACAGATCGCCTGGCCGGTGTGCTCGTCGGACGCGCCGACCACGGCGGCCTCCGCCACCCCGGCATGGCCCACCAGCGCCGACTCGACCTCCGCGGTCGAGATGCGGTGGCCGGAGATGTTCATCACGTCGTCGATGCGCCCAAGCACCCAGACCTCGCCGTCGGTGCCGTAGCGGGCACCATCACCGGCGAAGTACCACCCCTGGTCGGCGAACCGCGACCAGTAGGTCTCCACGAACCGCTCGTGATCACCCCAGATGCCGCGCAGCATCGACGGCCACGGCTTGTCCAGCACCAGGTACCCGGTCACGGGTTCGCCGTGTTCGGTGGCCAGCGGAAGTTCCTGGCCGTGATCGTCGACGATCTTGGCCGAGATACCGGGCAGCGGACACATCGCCGAGCCGGGCTTGCAGGTGGTCACACCCGGCAGCGGCGAGATCATCGCGGCACCGGTCTCGGTCTGCCACCAGGTGTCCACGATCGGCGTCCGGTCGCCGCCGAACACCAGCCGGTACCAGCGCCACGCCTCGGGATTGATGGGCTCGCCCACTGAGCCGAGCAACCGCAGGCTGGACAGGTCGTGCTCGAAAACGAGGTCACGGCCCCACTTCATGAACGTCCGGATCAGGGTCGGCGCGGTGTAATAAATCGTCACGCCGTACTTCTCGATGACCTGGAAATGCCGGTGCTCGTCCGGCGAGGCCGGGGTGCCTTCGTAGACGACCTGGGTCGCGCCGTTGGAAAGCGGACCGTAGACGATGTAGGTGTGGCCGGTCACCCAGCCGATATCGGCTGTGCACCAATAGATATCGCTTTCCGGCTTGATGTCGAAGACGTAATTGTGGGTGTAGGACGCCTGCGTCAGGTAGCCGCCGGAGGTGTGCATGATGCCCTTGGGCTTGCCGGTGGTGCCGGAGGTGTAGAGCAGGAACAGCGGCTGCTCGGAGTCGAAGGCCTCGGGAGTGTGCTCGGTAGAGGCGCTGTCGACGACCTCGTGCCACCAGAGGTCAC
This sequence comes from Mycobacterium sp., assembly GCF_044342925.1. Classification (GTDB taxonomy): domain Bacteria; phylum Actinomycetota; class Actinomycetes; order Mycobacteriales; family Mycobacteriaceae; genus Mycobacterium. The sequence goes on from NZ_JBIIOV010000188.1 coordinate 2,821, forward strand.
GGCCATCGGTCCAATCCACGTCGATGCCGGTGCGCCGGACGACGAGAACGTTGCGCACCGATGGCTGGCCGGCCACTGCCTCGTCGACGGCGGCTTTGAGCGACACCGCACTGCCCCGGCGGTACTGACCGTCGGTGGTGATCACAAGCTTGGCTTCGGCGTCCTCCACGCGGGCGCGCAACGCCGAGGCGGAGAACCCGCCGAAGACCACCGAATGCATGATTCCCAGCCGCGCGCAGGCCAGCATCGCCACGATCGCCTCGGGCACCATCGGCATATAGATGGCCACCCGGTCCCCGGCGACCAGGCCCAGATCGGTCAGCGCGTTCGCGGACTTGCAGACCTCGTCCTTGAGTTGCGCGTAGGTGATCGCTCTGGCGTCCCCGAGTGGCTCGCCCTCCCAGTAGATGGCCACCCGGTCGCCGTTTCCGGCCTCGACGTGCCGGTCCACACAGTTGTAGGCGACGTTGAGTTTGCCGCCCACGAACCACTTCGCGACCGGGGCACCGGACCAGTCCAGGACCTCGGTGAAGGGCGTCTCCCAGTGCAGCCGGTTGGCCTGCTCGGCCCAGAACCCGAGCCGGTCGGCCTCAGCCCGTTTGTACAGATCGGCCGTTGCGTTGGCCGTCCTCGAGAACTCCTCCGACGGAGGGTAGTGGGTAGGAACATCCGTGTGCGCCTCGGTCATACATGTGAGCGTAGTCACCATTTATCGACGACCCCGCGGTACTTTGCGACGCCAGCGCCGGACGGCAGTTGCGGCGCGGCGAACGGCGCGTCAACGTCCGGCCAGCGGTCCCGCGGGCGCCCGCCGGACCGGCGGTACTAGCGTGGGCCGTCGTGAGCCCCGGACAGCCCGACCTGCTGGCACCCCTGCTTGGCCTGCCGGGGGTGTCGGATGCCGCGGAGGCGGCCCGGGCCGCCCTCGGGAAAGCCCATCGGCACCGCACCAATCTACGCAATTGGCCGGTGACCGCGGCAGAGTCCGCGGTGCGAGGCGCCCGGTGCTCCTCAGCTCTCGACGGCGGCGGGGTGCAGCTGGGGGAGGAGGCCGCGGGATCGGAAGACCCGATCCTCGCCGGAGCGCTGCGGGTAGGCCAGGCACTGGAGGGCGGCACCACCAATCTGGTCGGTGTGTGGCAGCGCGCCCCCCTGCAGGCGCTCGCCCGACTGCATGCGCTGGCGGCGGCCGACATGGTGGACGAGGCAGACCTGGGCCGACCGCGGCCGGTGCCGGAAGTCGCGGCTCGGCTCGATCTCGTCACCCGGCTGGTCACCGGTGGGAGTTCGGTTCCCGCCGCCGTCCTGTCCGCAGTGGCCCATGGTGAGCTGCTGACCCTGAGCCCGTTCGGTGCCGCCGACGGTGTCGTGGCCCGGGCCGTCTCCCGGCTGATCACGATGGTGACCGGTTTGGACCCGCATGGTCTCGGGGTTCCCGAGGTGTACTGGATGCGCCGCGCGGACGAGTATCGGGCCGCGGCGGCCGGCTTTTCCAGCGGGCAGCCCGAGGCCGTCGGCGCCTGGGTCCTGCTGTGCTGTCAGGGCTTGGAAGACGGTGCGCGGGAGGCTATCTCGATCGCGGAGGCGGCAAAGACCTGAGCCGGGCTACCGGTGCGGAACATGAAGCGGGCGGCGTTCCGAACCGAGTTCGGCGCGCCGCCCGCTAACACGGTTCCGAGTTACCAAGCGTGCTAGGTGGGTTGCGTGGGTGGCCTCGGCGCTCCGGGCCACGCTGCGAAGGCCGACCCCTCCAAAGGAGCCACGGACTTCACCCGCTCTGCCCAGATACGCAGGCCCGCAACACTTCTGCCAACATCGCGGCGTGCTCCGCGTGGGTGCTCGGGAACCGTGCTGGGATGCTCGACTCGGGAGGTAGAACCTTCTCTTCCGGTGCTGCCTTGGCCTTGCCGAGCTTCCGTGCCTCCTTTCTACTACGTGATGGCCGTCACAGCAAGAGAAACGCGAGAAATGGTTGCGGATTGTCAAAAACCGAAGCGGCGCAACGCTGCTGAGGTCACCGAATAGGCCATCGCACCGGCGGCCAGCGCGCTCATCACCACCGCCGCGGTGGTCGCCACCGCCGCGGTCGACACTGCTACGCGTACTCCGATTCGATCGCCGACCTGCCGATGCTGGCCGAGGTCGGCCATCCCACCGTGGTGAACCCGGACCGGGCGCTGCGCAAGGAAGCCGCCCAGCGGGACTCGCCGGTGTTGACCTTCACCCGGCCGGTACCGCTGCGCGAACGCATTCCGGCGCCGTCGACCGCGTACCCCTCCACGCCGGCAAGTTCGCGCACCGCTGCGGCCTTGTTCTCGCCGCCGGAAGCCGACACCACTACCACGTCGCGACCACACAACCGGTGGTCGGCGATGAGCTCAGCCGCCTCGGCGAAGACCAGCGGATCGACGATGTCATGGAGTGTCTCGGTGACTACCGCCTTAACCTGCTCGACGTCCCACCCGGCGCACATGCTCGTCACGTAGGAGCGCATCCGGTCCATCTGGTCATGATCGGCACCCGACATCAACAAGAGGAACTGCGCGTAGCTGGATTTGAGGACCGACCGCCGGTTCAGCAGTCCTTGGTCGAAAAAGGACTTACTGAAGGCGAGTGTGCTCGATTTGGCGATCACCGTCTTGTCGAGGTCGAAGAAGGCGGCACTGTGGGGTGCGCCCGGCGGAACCGCTTCACCGCCGGACGCCTCAAGTGCGCTCACCACCCCAGGATATGCGGGCGCTCAACGGCTCGATTGAAGGCGAATATGACAGTTCAAGACAGGTGACCGAAGGTGCAAATTCACAGGAAAATAAGTACCTTTCGGTTTGATTTCAGTGCTTGCGCACGCCCCCAGGGGCGTGTGTATAGTGGTCGTCACTCGGCTTAGGTCGAGCGTGCATCAGCCCGACCCCCCGGGGCTGATACACGACGACCCTCGCCTCCTCCCC
>NZ_JBIIOV010000189.1:0-5739 GCF_044342925.1 Mycobacterium sp.
GCGCTGTTCTTCCCGCAACTGGCCGAGCCCACCGGGGACCTCAATGTCCCAACCGCTCCGGGCAAACGGGCGCACCCTGATGATGCCCACCCGGCGACGCTCCCGCGCCGCAGAGCGCGCCGCCCGGATCAGCTGGGAGCGCGGCCTCAACCAAGCGCGGATGGCCGCCGATCCGCCGCCCTTCTAGCCGACGCGGTCCCATTCCCGCTGCACCAACATCCGGCGGGCGATCCGGTCCAGCGCCACCTCCACCGCCACTCGGTCCGGCCGTCCGCCGCCCGCGACGCTACGCAGGTGGGCGCGACACGCACTGCGCGCAGTACAACTCCTCGCCAAGCTTGTCCATCAACTGCAACTGGGTCTCCAGATAGTCGATGTGCTGCTCCTCGTCGGCCAGGATCTGCTCGAACAGGATGGCCGTCGTCGAGTCCTGCTTCTCGCGGCACATCACGATTCCGGGCTTGAGGCGGGCGACCACCTCGTGCTCGATCGCCAGATCGCTCTCAAACTGCTCGCGCAGCGTCTGACCGATCCGCAACGACCCGATGCGCTGGTAGTTCGGCAGACCGTCGAGCAGCAGAATCCGGTCGGTGATGCGCTCGGCGTGGACCATCTCCTCGAACGACTCGGCACGGGTGTGCTTGGCGATCTCGGTGAAGCCCCAGCTGTCCTGCATCTTGGAATGCAGGAAATACTGGTTGATGGCCGTCAGTTCGCTGGTCAGTTGTTCGTTGAGCAGTCGCAGAACCTCGGCGTCACCCTGCATGGTCTCTCCCGGATTATGGTCGGCATTTTGTAGGTGAGCCTAACTTAAGTTAGCCTCGCCTATATCGATTCTCTCCATGTTAGGACCTGTTGATGTACGTCTGCCTGTGCGGCGCTGTGACCTGCCAAGCGGTCAACGATGCCGTGGCCCGCGGAGCGTCCACCTGTAAACAAGTCGCCGCCGCCTGCGGTGCGGGACGTGACTGCGGCCGGTGCCTGCGCAACCTGAAGACCATCATCGACACCCACCCGGCCCGAGCGGTCGCCGCGGTCAGCTAGAACGACCGCGCTGAAATTCCGCCAGCGCCTCGGCGTTGGCCGCCGCACCCATCAACTCGGCGAAGAACGCGATCTCGCGCTTGTTGGCTGCGGCGACCTCCCCGCGCAGCGGTTCGGTCATGGTCTTCTTGACCGCGATCAGGCTCGGAATCGGTTTGGCAGCAAGCACTTCGGCGTGGCGGCGGACCTCGGAATCCAGGTCGTCGGGCTCGCAGACCTTGAAGACCAGACCCATGCGGAGGGCTTCGGCGGCGTCCACCCACTCCGAAGACATCAGCAGCCAGGCGGCGTTCTGCCGGCCGACCAATTGCGGCAGCAGATATGACGATGCCGCCTCCGGTGCCACCCCGAGGCTGGTGAACGGGCACTTCAACCGCGCCGCCGTCGACATGAACGCCAGGTCGGCGTAGCCCAGGATGGTGGTGCCGATGCCCAGGCCGATGCCGTTGACCGCGCAGATCAGCGGTTTGGGGAATGCGGCCAGCGCGTCCACCAGGCCGGGGAAGCCGTGGGCGCCCGGCGTGAAATCGGGGTCGCTGATGCGGGCCTGCATCTCGGTGAGGTCCTGACCGGCGCTGAACGCGCGGCCCGCCCCGGTGACGATCACCACGGCGACCTCCGGGTCGGTGGCGGCGGCGTGCAGAGCCTGCGCGGTCGCGTCGTAGAGCGCTTCGTTGAAGGCGTTGAGGGCCTCGGGCCGGTTGAGGGTCAGGGTGCGCACCCGGTTGTGGTCGGCGATGAGCAGCGTCACGCGGGTCAGCCTTGGTCGGCGAACGGAGTCGCGAACACGTAGCGCCCGGTGGGGACGGTGTCGATGTTCTCGTTGGCCCCGAATGCCGAGGTGCTGGCGATCATCCGGCCCATCCGGTCGGCGAGGTCGGCGTCGTCGGCGGCGCCGAAGAACGCGTGCAGGCTGCCGACCGCCTCGATGGGGAACAGTTCCTCGACGATCGCCGACAACGGCGGGGCATCGGGCGTCAGAGGCCGCACGACATAGTTCTGGACATAGCCGAAGGTCGACTGGGTCGCGATCGCCACGGGGGTGTGATCCCCGAGCCACCTCGACAGCCAGTTCGCCTCGTCCATCTGCTCGGGCCGGCGCAGCAGGGCGATGTTGGCCAGCCCGGGTGACCGGGTCGCCAGCGGGGCGGGCGGTGGTCGCAGCGGCACCGACTCCGTCACCAGGTAGGCGGCCAGGTGATCGGCGTGCGGCGCCAGCACCTCCAGGGCCGCCTGCACCTGTTCGCCGTAGTGCTGATCAGCCCACAGACTGACCAGTCCCTGCACCGGCGGGTCCAATGTCGTCAGCGTCATCGGCGAGTCCCGCACCGGCGCGTCGCGCACATTGAGGGTCACACCCGGCAAACCGAGGTCAAGCAATTCGGTCGCGACCGGACCGCACATCGCGGTCACCCACGCGTCGTCGGCGGTTTCGGCCCGCAGTGCCACGATGATCTTCTCCATCCGGGCGAACCTACCGCGCCGCGCGACGGGGGCGGTTTAATGGCCCTATGACCGCCAAGGACATCGGCCGCGAGCAGCTTCCCATCCCCGACCCCCAGCACGTCGGGCTCACCACGTACGACGCCAAGGATCCGCACACCAGCTATCCACCGATCACGCCCTTGCGTCCCCCACCGGGGGCGCCGAACGTGGTGATCGTGCTGATCGACGACGTGGGCTTCGGCGCCTCGTCGGCGTTCGGCGGACCTTGCGCATCCCCGACCGCGGAGCGCCTGGCCGCCGGCGGGGTGAAGCTGACCCGGTTTCACACCACCGCCCTGTGCTCACCGACCCGGCAGGCGTTGCTCACCGGCCGCAACCACCACTCGGTAGGAATGGGCGCCATCACCGAGATGGCGACCTCGGCCCCGGGTAACAACAGCATCCGGCCCAAGAGCAAGGCCCCCATCGCCGAGACGTTGAAGCTCAACGGGTATTCGACCGCGCAGTTCGGGAAGTGTCACGAAGTTCCGGCCTGGGAGGTGTCCCCGGCCGGGCCATTTCACCAGTGGCCCACCGGTTCGGGGTTCGAGCACTTCTACGGCTTCGTCGGCGGCGAGGCCAACCAGTACTTCCCCGGGCTCTATGAGGGCACCACGGCCATCGAGCCGACCAAATCACCCGAGGAGGGCTACACCCTCACCGAGGACCTTGCCGATCGCGCGATCACCTGGGTGCGCCAGCAGAAGGCGTTGATGCCGGACAAGCCGTTCTTCATGTACTTCGCTCCCGGCGCCACGCACGCCCCGCATCAGGTGCCCAAGGCATGGTCCGACAAGTACAAGGGCAAGTTCGATCAGGGCTGGGATGTTTTGCGGGAGAAGACCTTCAAGGCCCAGAAGAAGCTGGGCGTCCTGCCCACGAGTGCGAAACTGACTGAGCGCCACGATGAGATCCCGGCGTGGGATGACATGCCTGAGAAGCTCAAGCCGGTGTTGCGCAGGCAGATGGAGATCTACGCCGGTTTCTTCGAGCAGACCGACCACGAGGTCGGCCGACTGGTCGATGCGATCGAGGATCTCGGGGTGCTCGATAACACGTTGATCTATTACATCCTCGGTGACAACGGCGCATCCGCGGAGGGCACCATCAATGGCGCCTACAACGAGATGACGACGCTCAACGGCATGCCCGCGATCGAGACCGAAGACTTCCTGCTGTCCAAGATCGATGACTTCGGCACCCCCGAGGCCTACAACCACTACGCGGTGGGATGGGCACACGCGCTGTGCGCGCCCTACCAGTGGACCAAGCAGGTCGCCTCGCACTGGGGCGGCACCCGCAACGGGACCATCGTGCACTGGCCCGCCGGACTTTCGGTGAAAGGCGAGGTGCGCAACCAGTTTCACCACGTCATCGACGTCGCCCCGACGATCCTGGAGGCCGCCGGACTACCCGCGCCATTGTCGGTCAACGGTATCGCGCAGGCCCCACTCGAGGGCGTCAGCATGCTGGGCACTCTGAGAGACGGGCAGGCGCCGGAGACCCACATCGTGCAGTACTTCGAGATGATGGGTAACCGCGGCATCTACCACGACGGGTGGACGGCGGTGACCAAACACCGCACACCCTGGAAAGCCGACGCCCCGCCGCCGTTCGACGACGACATCTGGGAGCTCTACGGGCCTGATGACTGGACCCAGGCACACGACCTGGCCGCGGAGAACCCGGCCAAAATCGCAGAGCTGCAACGGCTCTGGCTGATTGAGGCGGTCAAATACAATGTCGTACCCCTCGATGACCGGGGTTTCGAGCGGGTCAACGCCGACATCGCCGGCCGGCCGCAGCTCATCCGCGGCAACAGCCAATTGCTCTTCGACCGGATGCGCATCAGCGAGCACTGCGTACTGGTGCTGAAGAACAAGTCGTACTCGGTGACGGCGAACATAGTCGTACCGGAGTCGGGCGCCAACGGCGTGATCATCACCCAGGGCGGCAGCGCGGGTGGCTGGTCGCTGTACGCCCACGAAGGAAAACTGAAGTACTGCTTCAACTTCTTCGGCATCGAGCACTACATCACCAGCGCCGACAAGCCGATCCCGGCCGGCGCGCACCAGGTGCGAATGGAGTTCGCCTACGACGGCGGCGGTCTGGCCAAAGGTGGCGACGTCACGCTGTACTACGACGGCGAGGCCGTCGGCTCCGGCCGCGTCGAACAGACCCAACCGATGGGCTATTCCGCCGACGAGGCCTGCGATGTGGGCTCCGATACCGGCTCTCCCGCCTCACCGGACTACGGTCCGACCGGCAACCGATTCACCGGCACCATCGACTGGGTGCAACTCGACATCGGCGACGATAGCCACGACCACCTGATCTCGCCACATGACCGGTTGAGCCTGGCCATGGGCAAGCAGTAGCGCGCCGGTGCCAGCTCAGTCCCGCAGCCGGCGTGGCGTGATGAACCGAGCTGGAAGTCGGCCCACACCCGGCCGGACTCGTCGCGGCGGGTCCGCACCGGGGGCGCCAGTGCGTTGCGGATGCCGACGACGGCGTTGCCCCAGGCCACCGTCTCGCCGGCCCTCGTGTGCCGGGCCCCGTGTGCCGGGCCCCGAACGCCCCGTCGATCTGGCGCTCCCGCAACCGGCTCACGCTAGCCGGGCGGACGTTCAGCCAACGAGAGCTTCGGGTAATCCCTTTGTATAGATGGCCTTTTGGAAGACCGTCAGCTGCGCCGGTTCCGGGATCTGCTTCTGCTCGGCCAGGAACTTCGACGCACTCTCCAGGTTGGCGGCCAGGTCGCCGGGCCTGCCGTCGGTGCCGAGCCACGTCGAGGACGCCATCTGTTCAGGGGTGAGGTACACAGCCTTGCCGAGTTGCCGCTCGGCGTCGGCGGGACTCAGTGCCATCTCGCCGGAGATTGCCGTCGCGGCGGCGGCCGGATCGTCCTTGATCTGACGCAGCGCCCGCACCTGCTGCCGGCGCCAGATGTCGAGCACCCTCGGGTGCCCCTTCGCGAAGGCGTTGGACACCGCCACCAGATCCGCCGTCGGCTTGCCCTTCTCGGCCAGTTGGCGGCTGGTGATCAGGGTCGTGCCGGTCTTCTGCAGTTTCTCCAGCGTCGGTAGCCAGGTGTAGGCGGCGTCGACGTTCCCGCTCTGGAACGCCGCCACGATGGCTGTGGGTTGTAGGTCGATCAGTTGAACGTCGTTGGCGGACAGCCCATTCTGAGCCAGGGCGGTCAGCAGGCTG
>NZ_JBIIOV010000190.1:0-5725 GCF_044342925.1 Mycobacterium sp.
CCGCCGCCTTGCACCGGCGGGCCGACAGCACGACCGAACTGGTCACCCGCGAGAACGGCATGCCGCTGCGGCTCTCCCGGGGCGCCAACGGCCTGTTTCCGGCGGCGTTGCTGGGCTACTACGCCACGCTCATCACCGAGACCCCGATCGAGGAGATCCGGCCCAGCATGATCGGCCACACCATCGTGCGCCGTGAGCCGGTAGGGGTGGTCGCCGCCATCGTGCCGTGGAACTTCCCGCAAGCCCTGGCCGCCTTCAAGCTCGCCCCCGCGCTGGCGGCCGGATGCACCGTCGTTCTCAAGGCGTCCCCGGAAACCGCTTTGGACGCTGTGGTTTTCGCCGAGGCGGCGCACGAGGCCGGGATGCCCCACGGCGTGCTCAACGTGGTGCCGGGCGGCACCGCGGCCGGGGCGCATCTTGTGTCGCATCCGGGAGTGGACAAGGTGAGCTTCACCGGGTCGACGGCGGTCGGCCGGATCATCGGCCAGACCTGCGGACGGCTGTTGCGGCCGGTGACGCTGGAACTCGGCGGCAAGTCCGCGGCGATCATCCTCGACGACGCCGATCTGGCCGCCGCCATGACCGGTCTGAAGTCGGTGTCGCTGATCAACAACGGCCAGACCTGCTACCTCGGTTCGCGGATACTGGCCCCCCGCTCGCGCTACGACGAGGTGGTCGGGGCGCTGGCGGAGTTGGTCAACGGTCTCGCCGTCGGCAACCCGCTGGACAACGCCACCGACATCGGGCCGGTGGTCAGCGCCCGTCAGCGCGACCGGGTGCTCGGCTACATCGAGGCCGGTAAGGCCAGCGGCGCGAAACTCATTGCCGGCGGCGGTGTTCCGCGGGATCAGCCGCGCGGCTGGTTCGTCTCCCCGACGGTGTTCGCCGACGTCGACAACTCCGCACGGATCGCCCAGGAGGAGATCTTCGGGCCGGTGCTGGCGGTCATTCCCTACGACAGCGACGAACAGGCGATCGCGCTGGCCAACGACAGCGAGTTCGGGCTGGCCGGGACGGTGTGGTCCACCGACGTCGACCGCGCCACCGAAGTGGCGCGCGAGATCAAGACCGGAACCGTCGGCATCAACGACTACCAACTCGACATCGGGGCGCCGTTCGGCGGCGTCAAGGCCAGCGGCATCGGCCGCGAACTCGGCCCCGAGGGCCTCGACGAGTTCTTCACCCTCAAGTCGATCTACCGGGTGGGCCCGGCCTGATCCGGGTCAGTCGCGGGCGAACGCCGCGGCCGCCTCCCGTTCCAGGTCGAGGTACTGGTCCGCGCCGGTGTCCACAGCGACGCCGAGGATGGCGCCGTTTTTGAAGGGGAACCCCGGCGGGTAAGAGCGGCTCACCGGGTCGGCGCTGTCGTACCCGACGCACAGGCCGTCCCCACAGAGGGTGAACGGCCCGATCTGCGCCCGCATCGGCCCTTCGGCCACCACCGCCTCGTCGACCCACAGCTTCGTGGTCCCCAGCGACTCCATGTGCTCGCCGGCGCCCTCCTTGATGAACTCCATGCCGACGGTGTGCTTGCCGGACTCCAAAGGCCCCGAGACGAACGTCTGCTCCGGCTTGATGCCGAGGAAGTTGTAGACGTAGTGCAGCTTGGCGTCCTTCACGAACAGCGTGTGGCCGCCGAATCGCGACCCGTGCGCGAAGATCACGCCCTCGGACTCGTCGGTCAGTTCGACATCGGCCAGAATCTTGTAGGACCGGCCGCGGATGTTCACCGCCGTCGACTCCGGCACCGGTGAGGTGTCGGGGAAGTAGATGTAGCGCGACCGCGGCGGCTCCCCGGACGGGCGGACGTCGCTGAACTGCTCGATGGCCGTCCGATCGTCAAGGGGCAGAACGAAATTCGCCTCCGCCTCCTCGAACCACGCCGCGATCAGTTCCTGCAGCTTCTCGGGGTGTTCATCGGCGAGGTTGCGGGCCTCGGCGCGGTCGGCGTCGACGTGGTAGAGCTCCCAGCGGTCCTGGTCGAAGTGGCCCTTGCCGCTGATCGGCGCGTGCAAGGCGGCGGCTTTCCAGCCGTCCTGCCAGATTCCGCGGGTGCCCAGCATCGAGAAGTACTGCCGCTTCTTGGTGGTCGGCGCGTCGGCGGCGTCGAAGCTGTAGCGCATCGAGACGCCGTTGAGCGGGTACTGCTCGACGCCGCGGTACACCGTCGGCATCTCCAAGCCGACGACGTCGAGAATCGTCGGGACGATGTCGGTGGAGTGGTGGTACTGGTGCCGGATGCCGCCCTTGTCCTTGATTCCCTTGGGCCAGTGGATGATCAGCGGGTCGCAGGTGCCGCCGGCGTACTGGGCGTACCGCTTGAACATCTGGAACGGGGTGGAGAACGCCACCGCCCAGCCGGTCGGGTAGTGGTTGTAAGTCTCCGGGCTGCCGAGTTCCTCGAAGTAGGACATGTTCTCCTCAAGGCTGTCGGGGAAGCCGTTGAAGAATTTGTTCTCGTTGACCGACCCGTTCGGGGTGCCCTCGCCCGAGGCGCCGTTGTCGGCGCAGTAGATCACGATCGTGTTGTCCAGTTGTTCGGTGCGTTCCAGGAAGTCGATGATCCGGCCGAACTGCACGTCGGTGTACTCCGAGAACCCGGCGAACACTTCGGCCATCCGGCAGAACAGCCGCTTCTCGTCGTCGTTGAGCTCACCCCACGGACGCACGTAGTCGGCCTCGTTGGCGACGTCCTCCGGCATCGGGTTGAGCGGGGTCAGTTCGGTGCCCTCCGGCAGAATCCCGCGCTCGATCATTCGGGTGAGCACCCAGTCGCGGTAAGCCTCGTAGCCGTCGTCGAACACGCCCTTGTACTTGTCGATGTACTCCTGCGGCGAGTGGTGCGGAGCGTGATTGGCGCCGGGGCAGAACCACATGAACCAGGGCTTCGACGGACCCGACGACCGGAGATCGCGCAGCATCTTGATCGCCTGGTCGGCAAGGTCTTTGGAGAGGTGGTAGCCCTCTTCGGGGGTGTAGGGCGGTTCGATGGCGTGGTTGTCCTCGATGAGGTCGGGGTACCACTGGTTGGTCTCGCCGCCGAGGAAGCCGTAGAACCGGTCGAAGCCCTTCGACAGCGGCCACTCCGAGCGGCTGCCCGCCGGGGAGAGGTCCTCCACCGGGACGTTGTGGTTCTTGCCCAGCCACATCGTGGCGTAGCCGTTGTCCTGGAGCACCTGGCCGATGGTGGCGCACTCGGCGGGCAGTCGGCCGGCGGCGCCGGGGAATCCCATCGAGCCTTCGGTGATCGACGCGCACCGGTTGACGTGGTGGTTGCGGCCGGTCAGGAACGTCGAGCGGGTGGGGGAGCACAGCGCGGTGGTGTGCCACTGGGTGTAGGTCAGGCCGTTGCGCGCCAGCCGGTCCAGGGTCGGCATTTCGATCCGCCCGCCGTAGGGCGACCATGCCGCCTGGCCGGTGTCGTCGTACAACACGATCAGGATGTTCGGCGCACCCTCGGGCGCCCTCTTCAACTCATACGGGCTCCAGTCCGGGGTGGAATCCCGGACGTCGAGCTTGATGACCCCGTTGAACTCTTTGTTCGACACGCCTTCTCCTCCTCGGGTTCGACGGACCCCATGATTCCACGGTGCTACGTTTTGACGGCTGTCAAAACGAAAAGGAAAGCCGATGAATCCAGATCCCCGGACACCGGTGCTGGTCGGCGCCGGGCAGATCAACCAGCGCACCGAAGAACCGGACGTGGAGCCGGTCGATCTGATGGCGCAGGCCGCGCGGTCCGCTGCCGATCCGCGGGTGCTCGACGCGGTGGACTCCATCCGGGTGGTCAACCTGCTGTCGTGGCGTTACCGCGATCCCGGTCTACTCGTCGGGCAGCGCATCGGCGCGCCGCGGGCTGCCACCCAGTACACCGGCATCGGCGGCAACACCCCGCAGTCGCTGGTCAACCAGACCTGCCTGGACATCCAGCAGGGCCGCGCCGACGTGGTGCTGCTCACCGGCGGCGAGACCTGGCGGACCCGGATGCGCCTGCGCGCCAGGGGAATCCGCCCGGACTGGACCCGCCAGGACGAGTCGGTCCCAGTGCCGCCCGGGGCCGGGACCGACGTACCGATGTCCGGGCCGGCCGACGAGCGCATCGGGCTAGACCGGCCGTCTTTCGTCTACCCGCTGTTCGAGGAGGCGCTGCGGATCGCCCGGGGGGAATCGATCGACGACCATCGCCGCCGGATCGGCGAGTTGTGGGCGCAGTTCAGCGCGGTCGCGGCGGCCAACCCGAACGCCTGGGTGCGCGACGCGCTCAGCGCGGAGCAGATCACCGCAACCGGCCCGGACAACCGGATGATCAGCTGGCCCTACCCGAAGCTGATGAACTCCAACAACATGGTCGACCAGGCCGCGGCGCTGGTGCTGTGCTCGGCCGAGAAGGCGGATTACCTGCAGATCCCGCGCGATCAGTGGGTGTTCCCCTACGCGGGCACCGACTCCCACGACACCTACAGCTTCGCCGACCGCGCCGAACTGCACCGCAGCCCGGCCATCCGGATCGGCGCGGCGCGGGTGCTGGAACTGGCCGGGATCGGTCTCGACGACGTCGACCACGTCGACATCTACTCCTGCTTCCCGTCGGCAGTCCAGGTGGCCGCCCACGAAATCGGTTTACCCGCAGGCGATCCGGGGCGTCCGCTCACCGTCACCGGCGGGCTGACCTTCGCCGGCGGGCCGTGGAACAACTACGTCATGCACTCGATCGCCACGATGGCCGGCCTGCTGCGGGACAACCCGGGCTCGCATGGGCTCATCACCGCCAACGGCGGTTACATGACCAAGCACAGCTTCGGTGTCTACAGCGCCACCCCGCCGGCGCAGGCCTTCCGCTGGGAGGACGTCCAGCAGACCGTCGACCGGGAGCCGACCCGGACCTCGCTGGTGCAGTGGGAGGGCGTCGGACGGGTGGAGTCGTGGACCACGCCGTTCGACCGGGACGGCAAGCCGGAGAAGGTGTTTCTCACCGTCCGCACCCCGGACGACGCGCGGGTGCTGGCCGTCATTCCCGACGCCGGCGAGGCGGCGGGGACCGTTGCCGACGACATCGCCGGGGCGGCGGTGCGGGTCAACGCCGACGGCACCGCCACATTGCGCGGAGCGTAGTCCCAAACGTGGTATCCCTCATGGGCGATGCTGCCAACGACCAGCCATCCTGGGCCGTCGGCACAAAAGATTCAATGAGAACGGACATCCGCCCGCCAGCCCTACTACCGCTGGCTGGCCGACCCTGTCACCCCGGCTGAGTATGCCGAGGCGCATCGGGCCAACGCCCTGTTCGACGCCCACAAGGATGATCCGGAGTTCGGCTACCGCTACCTGGTCGAGGAGGCCCGCGACGCCGGGACGCCCATGGCGGAGCGCACCGCGTGGCGGATCTGCTCGGACAATCGGTGGTGGAGCGTGTTCGGCAAGCGCAAGCGCGGCAAGAACGGCAAGACCGGGCCACCGGTTCACGATGATCTCGTCACCCGCGATTTCACCGCCCCGGCGCCAAACCTGTTGTGGCTGGCCGACATCACCGAGCACCCGACCGGTGAAGGCAAGCTCTACCTGTGTGCGATCAAGGACGTGTGTTCCAACCGGATCGTGGGCTACTCGATGGACTCGCGGATGAAGTCGCGGCTGGCCACTCAGGCCTTGGCCAACGCCGTCATCCGCCGCGGGGAGGTCGCCGGCTGCGTGCTACATAGCGACAGGGGAAGCCAGTTTCGAAGCC
>NZ_JBIIOV010000192.1:0-5721 GCF_044342925.1 Mycobacterium sp.
CGGCGCTGGGCCGCGGTGCCGTCGAGCATGCCGCGGAGTTCTCCTGGGACCACACCGTCGATGCGCTGCTGGCCAGCTACGCCCGCGCCATCGCCGACTACCGGCGCACCCACCAGACGGTGCGCGACCTGACGCCCCGCCGGCCCGGGCGGCGATGGACGAGGAGAAGGGGAGTGCGAGCGTGAGCGATAACGACCCTCGACAGGTCGGGATGCGGGTTCGGCAACAGATCGAGGAGACCCTCACCGAGCACGGCCTCAACTACACCCGATACGACGGCGCGCACGGCGGGCTGCCCGGACTGATCGTCGAGCTTCCCGGCGAGCGCAAGCTGACCACCAACACCCTGCTGAGCATCGGTGAGCATTCGGTGCGGGTGGAGGCGTTCGTCTGCCGTCGGCCGGACGAGAACCACGAAGGCGTCTACCGGTTCATCCTCAAGCGGAATCGTCGGCTCTACGGGGTGGCGTACACGCTGGACAACATCGGCGACATCTATCTCATCGGGCGGATCGCGTTGGACATCGTCAACGCCGACGAGATCGACCGGGTGCTGGGCCAGGTGGTGGAGGCGGTCAACAACGACTTCAACACTCTGCTCGAGCTCGGGTTCGCGACCTCGATCCGAAAGGAATGGGCGTGGCGAGTGGCGCGCGGGGAGTCGCTGAAGAACCTCAAAGCCTTCGAGCACCTCGTCGCCGACGACCCGGACGACCCCGAGAAAGGCCCCGAGAAAAGCCAGGGCGATCACGATAAACAGTGAGGCGCATCGTGAGAGACTTCCGGCTATGGCTGACGGCGATTGCACTCTGATCCTTCTTCGCCACGGCGAAAGCCAGTGGAACGAGAAAAATTTGTTCACCGGCTGGGTGGACGTCGATCTCACCGACAAGGGGCGTGGCGAGGCGGCCCGCGCCGGTGAACTGATCGGCGAACTCGACCGGCTGCCCGACGTGCTCTACACGTCGCTGCTGCGTCGCGCGATCAACACCGCCAACATCGCGTTGGACAAGGCCAACCGGCATTGGATCCCGGTGCACCGCGACTGGCGCCTCAACGAGCGTCACTACGGCGCGTTGCAGGGACTCGACAAGGCTGCGACCAAGGAGAAGTACGGCGAAGAGCAGTTCATGGCCTGGCGGCGTAGCTACGACACTCCGCCGCCGCCCATCGAGCGCGGCAGTGAGTTCAGTCAGGACACTGATCCGCGGTACGCCGACATCGGCGGCGGCCCGCTCACCGAGTGCCTGGCCGACGTGGTCGCCCGCTTCGTCCCTTACTTCGAGAGCACGATCGTCCCGGATCTGCGTTCCGGAAAGACGGTGCTGATCGCCGCACATGGCAATTCGCTTCGCGCACTGGTGAAGTACCTCGACGGCATGTCCGATGAGGCGGTGGTCAACCTCAACATCCCGACCGGAATCCCGCTGCGCTACGACCTCGACGGCGACCTCAAGCCGCACGTGGTCGGCGGCACCTACCTCGACCCGGAGGCTGCGGCCGCCGGGGCGGCCGCGGTGGCCAGCCAGGGCTCGAAGTAGAACGTCCGGTTAACGCCTGCTGAACGGCGGTTCGGCACGGCGACCGGAATTCGGCGTGGCGTCTGAGCGTGCGTACGCTCATGGCGTGAGTGTTAGCGCGGCGGCGCTCGGGGGTCTCGCGGGCGTGGCGCTCGGGTCTGGTGTCACCCTGGTGCCGCGGCTTGCCGCGCGGCGTCGTGCGGCCGCCGCGTCGAAGTCCATGTCGGTGTCCGAACTGTTGCAGCGCGCGGTCTCCACCGCGCCGGTCGGCGTGCTGGTGGTGGATTCCGCCGGAGCGGTGCGGGTGAGCAACCGACGAGTGACCGAGATGGGCATGATGCGCAACGGCATGCTCGACGACCGGTTGTGGGCCGCCGCGGCGAGCACCCTGGAGAGCGGCGCGGACGCCGAGGTGGACCTGGCCGCTCCGCGTGGTCTCGCCGGCCGGCGCGCTGGCCTGGCGGTGCACGCCAAGATCCGATTGCTCAACCCCCAGTCCCCCCGGCTGGCGGTGATCTACCTCGACGACCAGTCCGAGCAGGCCCGGATGGAGGCCAGCCGGCGTGACTTCGTCGCCAACGTCAGCCACGAGCTCAAGACACCCGTCGCGGCCATGGCCGTTCTCTCCGAGGCGCTGCTGGAGTCCACCGACGATCCCGACACTGTCCAGCGCTTCGGCGGGAAGATCTACACCGAGTCGCAGCGGTTGGCGAACATGGTCGGCGAACTGATCGAACTGTCCCGCCTGCAGGGCGCCGAGCGGTTGCCCGATCTGGTTGCCGTGGACGTGGACGCTGTTGTCCAGGAGGCTATTTCCCGTTACCGGGTGGTGGCGGAGAAGGCCAGCATCGCCATCACCACCGACGACCCGACCGGTTTTCAGGTTCTCGGCGACGAGGGCCTGCTGGTCACCGCGATCGCAAACCTCATCTCTAACGCCATCGCGTACTCGCCCAATGGATCGACGGTGTCGATCAGCCGTCGGCTGCACGAGGACAAAGTCGAGATCGCGGTGACCGACCGGGGTATCGGCATCGCCCGAGCCGACCAGGAGCGGGTGTTCGAGCGCTTCTTCCGGGTCGACAAGGCGCGCTCACGCGCCACCGGCGGGACGGGGCTCGGCCTGGCCATCGTGAAGCATGTGGCCGCCAATCACAACGGCGACATCCGACTGTGGAGCCAGCCGGGAACAGGTTCGACATTCACGCTGTCCGTGCCGTCGTATGCCGGAACGGACGACGAGCACATCGAAGTACAGGAGGCGCAGTGACCCGGGTGCTGATCGTCGAGGACGAGGAGTCATTGGCAGACCCGCTGGCCTACCTGCTTCGCAAAGAGGGGTTCGAGACCACGGTGGTCACCGACGGTCCTGCGGCGCTGGCGGAGTTCGACCGCGCCCGGCCCGACATTGTGTTGCTGGATCTGATGCTGCCGGGCATGAGCGGTACCGACGTGTGCAAGCAGCTGCGGCTGCGGTCCACCATTCCGGTGATCATGGTGACCGCACGGGACAGCGAGATCGACAAAGTGGTCGGCCTCGAGCTCGGTGCGGACGACTATGTGACCAAGCCGTATTCGGCGCGGGAGTTGATCGCCCGGATCCGCGCCGTCCTGCGCCGGGGTACCGAGGGCGAGGACACCGGCGAGACGGTGCTGGAAGCCGGTCGCGTCCGGATGGATATCGAACGCCATATCGTCAGCGTCGGCGCTGGGCAGATCTCGTTGCCGCTCAAGGAATTCGAACTGCTCGAATACCTGATGCGCAACAAGGGGCGGGTGCTGACCCGCGGTCAGCTGATCGACCGGGTGTGGGGTTCGGATTACGTCGGCGATACCAAGACCCTCGACGTACACGTCAAGAGGTTGCGCTCCAAGGTGGAGCAGGACCCGGCCAACCCGAGTCTCATCGTGACGGTCCGCGGTCTGGGCTACAAACTGGAGGGCTAGTGACTGGGCGCGGCGGCTCGTCTTAGCGACGGCGTCCGCGCGCCTGGGTCGCCGGGTGCACCGCGATCACCGGAAAGCCGCTGCGCCGCTTGCATAAAGCCGCCAACTCCGCGTAGGCCTTGGTGCCGAGCAGCTCAGTCAACTCCGGCGCGTAGGTCTGCCACACCGCTCTCTTCCCGATATGTGCGGCCGGGTCACCGGTGCAGTACCAGTGCAGATCTTCCCCACCCTCGCCCCAGCCGCGGCGGTCGTACTCGGTGACCGTGGTCTTGAGGATCTCGCTACCGTCCGGCCGGGTCACCCACTCCTGGGTGCGTCGGATCGGAAGCTGCCAGCACACTTCAGGTTTCATGGTCAGCGGTTCGACGCCGAGCTTGAGCGCCTTGCTGTGCAGCGCGCAGCCGATGCCGCCCGGGAAGCCGGGCCGGTTGAGGAAGATGCAGGCGCCCTTGTACTTGCGGGTGCGCAGGTTCGGCTTGTCCTCGTACTCGTCTAACTCCAGGTACCCCTTGGAGCCGAGTCCCTTCTCTCGAAACTGCCAGTCGGCGTCGGTGAGCTTCGATACGGCGTCGTCGAGGTTGGCGATGTCGTCGTCGTCGGAGAGGAACGCGCCGTGTGAGCAGCACCCGTCGTCGGGTCGGTCTTTGACGGTTCCTTGACAGGCCGGGGTGCCGAAGACGCATGTCCACTTCGAGAGCAGCCAGGTCAGGTCGGCGGCGATCAGGTGTTCGGGGTTGGCTGGGTCGTAGAACTCCACCCACTCGCGCGGGAAGTCTGGATCGACCTCGCCGGGATGCCTGCGTGTCACGGAGTGCAACGGTAGACGACGCTGGGCGCTAGGTTGGAGCACGTGCGATTGGGCGTGCTCGATGTCGGTAGTAACACCGTTCATCTCCTGGTGGTCGACGCTCATCGCGGCGGTCATCCAACCCCGATGAGCTCGACCAAGGAGCCGCTGCGGCTCGCCGAGGCCATCGACAACTCGGGGAAGCTCACCCGCAAGGGTGCGGAGAAGCTGATCACCACCGTCGACGAGTTCGCCAAGATCGCCCGCAGCTCCGGGTGCGGTGACCTGATGGCGTTCGCCACCTCCGCGGTGCGCGACGCGACCAACTCCGATGACGTGCTGGCTCAGGTTCGCGCCGAGACCGGTGTCGATCTGCAGGTGCTCTCCGGTGTCGACGAGTCGCGTCTGACGTTCCTGGCGGTGCGCCGCTGGTACGGCTGGAGTAAAGGACGGATCACCAACCTCGACATCGGCGGCGGTTCCCTGGAGATGTCCACCGGGGTCGACGAAATGCCCGACTGCGCGATGTCGCTGCCGCTGGGGGCGGGCCGACTGACCCGGGAGTGGCTGCACGAGGATCCACCCGGTCGCCGGCGGGTGGCGGTGCTGCGGGACTGGCTGGACGCCGAACTCGCCGACGCCGCCCAGGCGATGGCCGAGGCCGGTAAGCCTGATCTGGCGGTGGGCACCTCCAAGACGTTCCGGTCGCTGGCCCGACTCACCGGTGCGGCGCCGTCGGCGGCGGGTCCGAGGGTCAAGCGGGTGCTTACCGCCAACGGCCTTCGGCAACTCATTGCGTTCATCTCTAGGATGACCACTGCAGATCGTGCCCAGCTGGAAGGGGTCAGTGCCGAACGGGCGCTGCAGATCGTCGCCGGGGCTCTGGTGGCAGAGGCGAGTATGCGAGCACTGTCCCTGGAATCGGTGCAGATCTGCCCGTGGGCGCTACGGGAGGGCATCATCCTGCGCCGGCTGGACAGTGAGGCTGACGGGACCGCGCTAGTGCAGGCTGCGCGGACCGACTGAGAGGCGAGAAACGATGAGTGAGTCAGAGGACACGCGGACGGTCTCAGTGGCCGAGCTGCTTGCCCGTAGCGGATCAATCGGTTCGCCGCCTGTCGGGGGACACCGCCGCCGTAAGCGTCGCGGTGGGGTGACTGTCGCTGAACTGACCGGGGAGATCCCGATCATCCGGACCGGTGAGATTCCGGTCGTCACCGACGAGGTGACGGAGTACGAGGACGCAGCGTACGAGGAGGAACCGTACGAAGAGACGGCGTACCAGGAGACGGCGTACGAGACCGGGTACGAGGAGAGCTCGCAGGCCGACGTCGTCTATAGCGAGACCGTCAGCACCGAGGTCGTCTACGCCGAGCCGGTTGCCTACCAAGACGCCACCACCTACGAGCAGGCGGTGACCGACGCCGAGCCGGTGACCGACGCCGAGCCGGTGACCTACGAGGAGGC
>NZ_JBIIOV010000073.1:0-14962 GCF_044342925.1 Mycobacterium sp.
GGCGGCGGCTTTCCAGCCGTCCTGCCAGATACCGCGGGTGCCCAGCATCGCGTAGTACTGCCGCTTGCGGGTGGTCGGAGCGTTGGCGTCATCGAAGCTGTAGCGCATCGAGGTCCCGTTGAGCGGGTACTGCTTGATACCCCTGAACACCTCGGGCATCTCCACGCCCCGCCACATCCAAAATCGTGGCGGCCACATCGATGGCGTGGTGGTACTGGTTGCGCACCTCGCCCCGGGCTTTGATGCCCTTGGGCCAGGAGACGATCATGGGATCAGCCGTCCCGCCGGCGTACTGGGCATAGCGCTTGAACATCTTGAACGGTGTCGAGAACGCCATCGCCCACCCGGTCGGGTAATGGTTGTAGGTGTCCGGGCCGCCCAGGGTGTCGATGTACTTCATGTTCTCGGACAACTCATCGGGATAGCCGTTGAAGAACTTGTTCTCATTCACCGAGCCGTTCGGCGAGCCTTCACCGGAGGCCCCGTTGTCCGAGCAGTAGAAGACGATGGTGTTCTCCAACTGCCCGGTCTGCTCCAGGTAGTCGATGATCCGGCCCACCTCCATATCGGTGTACTCGGAGAACCCGGCGTACACCTCGGCCATTCGCGCGAACAGCTTCTTCTCATCGGCGTTGAGCGAATTCCACGGCCGCACAGCGTCATTGGGCGCCGCGATGTCCTCCGGCATCGGGTTGACCGGCGTCATCTTGGTGCCCTCGGGGAAGATGCCCTTCTGAATCATCCGGGGCAGCACCCAGTCCCGGTAGGCCTCGTAGCCGTCGTCGAACTTGCCCTTGTACTTGTCGATGTACTCCTGCGGAGCATGGTGCGGGGCATGATTGGCCCCCGGGCAGAACCACATGTACCAGGGCTTGGACGGATTGGACGACTTCTGATCGCGGATCATCCGGATCGCCTGATCGGTCAGGTCTTTGGAGAGGTGGTAGCCCTCCTCCGGGCTGAAGGGCTGCTCGATGAACCGGTTGTCCTCGATCAGGTCGGGGTACCAGTTGTTGGTCTCGCCGCCGATGAACCCGTAGAACCGGTCGAAGCCCTTCTGCATCGGCCACTCCGACTTGCTGCCGCCGCTGGACACGTCCTCCTCGGGAACATTGTGGTTCTTGCCGAGGAAGAAGGTGCTGTAGCCGTTGTCCTGCAAGACTTGCGCCACGGTGGCGCACTGCGCGGGAAGCCGGCACGCCGCGCCCGGAAACCCGTTGGAGCCCTCGGTGATCACGCCGCTGCGGTTGACGTGGTGGTTGCGCCCGGTCAGGAAACACGACCGCGTCGGCGAGCACAGCGCGGTGGTGTGCCACTGGGTGTACATCAGGCCGTTGTCGGCCAGCTTCTGCAGCACCGGCATATTGATCCGCCCGCCGTACGGCGACCAGGCGGCCATGCCGGTGTCGTCGTAGAGCACCACCAGGATGTTCGGCGCGCCCTCGGGCGCCTTCTTCAGCTCGAAGGGCTTCCAGTCCGGCGTCGAATCACGAACATCCAGTTCGATCTTGCCCTCGAACCCCTCGTTGATGCCCGTGCCGTACCCGGGCGGACCGTCACCACCGCTACCAGCCACACCACCGCCACCACCACCGTCCTTGGAGCAGCCCGCAGCAAGGGCACCCGCGGCCGCCACACCGGCCCCGGCAGCCACACCGCCGAGGATCTTGCGTCGCGACAAACCCCCGCCATCGGGTTGCTTTTCAGGAGTCGCGGACCAGTCGGTATCACTATCGTTCATTGGAAAGAACCCCTATTCGTCTCCAGTGGCAACCGAGCGGGCGATGCGCCAAGTGCTCATCCTGTACTAGGTGGCAATGTCAGTCAAGCGTACGACTTTGGCGCGCCGTGTCCCGGCGGTACTCACTGGAATCGGAACGGTGTCCTTGCGTGCGGCCGCGCACGCAGCTTGTGGTCGAAGCACCGATCCACGCCCGGACCTTCCGCAAACCACTCGCCGGTATCCAGCTGCCCGGCAAGATAACCGCCGGAGCGGTACACGCCTGGCGTGACCCCGCGTCCAAGTCATTCGGGCCTGCCGCAGCCCGCAGCCAGGCGGAGCGCCCGCACCGGGTCGCCGTGCTCCGCAGCCAGCACCGCGACCGGATCGGCCTGCCGCCGCCGATCACGGAAGCACCCTCGCGGTCGGGTTGGCGAAGCAGTCCTTGGGCGAGGAAGTTACGCAGACATCGAACCCGATCAACGACTTCCTGCCGCTGCGCGTTCGTCACCGTGACAATTTCAAGAGGTCTGAATTAATTGGCGTAATCAAATGCCTTGAATAGTCATGGCGTTTCGAGGGACTACAGTCACTACTTACTGGAATTGAGATCACAAATCTGCCCGAGGTTTGAAGCCCTCAACGGCCCTTTGTCTTACGCTCCGTTTTGGTGTCCGGGAGAGGAAGACATCCCGGTCCGCGGCGTCGCGCTCGTACGGCTGGCAGGTCCCCGCCTACACCATGCCCGACGGCGCCGCCGACGTCTCGGTGCTACGGGTGGTGGTCCGCGAGGGCTTCTCGGCCGACCTCGCCCGCTCGCTGTGGGAGGATCTGCGCGCCGTGCTCAACCACCTCGACGCCATCTGGGGGAAGCCCACTGACCCATCTGGGAGAATCTGATCCGGTGACATGACCATGAAGACCACGCCGTTGACGACTCCGACCCAACCGGCCGCCGCCGCAGTCAACGGCGAGGCCGTGGTCGATCTGGCCGCTATCGGGCACAACGTGCGGGTTCTGCGCGAACACGCCGGATCTGCCGAGGTCATGGCGGTGGTCAAGGCCGACGGCTACGGGCACGGGGCCGTCGAGGTGGCCCGGGCCGCGGTGGCCGCCGGCGCGGCAGAACTCGGCGTCGCCACCGTCGAGGAAGCGCTGGAACTGCGCCGCGCCGGCATCGACGCGCCGATCCTGGCCTGGCTGCACGTCCCCGGGACCGACTTCGCTCCGGCCCTGCGGGCCGATGTGCAGATCGGGGTTTCCTCGGTGCGCCAAGTCCACGACGTCGTCGACGCGGTCCGCCGGACCGGCAGCACCGCGTCGATCACCATCAAGGTCGACACCGGCCTGAACCGCAACGGGGTCAGCGCGCGGGACTATCCCGACGTTCTCGACGCGGTGCGCCGGGCCGCCGCCGACGACGCGGTGCGAGCGCGGGGCATCATGTCGCACATGGTGGCCGGCGACGAACCGGACAACCCGCTCAATGACGTTCAGGCGCAACGGTTCGCCGACATGCTCGACGTGGCCCGACGCTCCGGCGTCGACTACGAGGTGGCGCACCTGTCGAATTCGCCCGCGGCCATGACCCGGCCCGATCTGGCCTTCGACATGGTCCGCCCCGGCGTCGCGGTGTACGGCCTCAGCCCGGTGCCCGAACTCGGCCCGATGGGCCTGTTGCCGGCCATGACCCTGCACTGTCCGGTGGCGATGGTCAAGGCCGTGCGCGCCGGCGAGGGCGTCTCCTACAACCACACCTGGATCGCCGACTGCGACACCACGGTCGCACTGCTGCCGCTGGGCTACGCCGACGGCGTGTTCCGGGCACTGGCCGGGCGCATCGATGTACTGATCAACGGCCGGCTGCGCCGCAGCGTCGGACGTGTCTGCATGGACCAGTTCGTGGTCGACCTCGGCCCTGGCGTGCCCGACGTCGCCGAGGGCGATCGCGCAGTGCTGTTCGGACCGGGCATCGACGGCGAACCCACCGCCCAGGACTGGGCCGAGGCGATCGGCACTATCCACTACGAGGTGGTCAACAGCCCGCGCGGCCGTGTTCGGCGTATCTATCGGGAGGCGGACGGCGATGGCCGGTAACTCTCGCAGGTTCACGTTTCGGCGCCGCCGCCGCGGTGCTTTCGACGCGCACCTGCCCGCGCTGGAAGCCGGGCCCGGCGCCGAGGCCGCGAAGAAGGCCCGGCTGATGGCCGGGTTAGCCGGTCTGAGCGCGGTCGGTACCGCAGCCGGTGTGTCCGCCGCCAGGACGATCCGGTATCGCAAGGCGATCAACGACGCCTACGAGGGCGAGGATTTCGCGCTGCTGGAGGCCGACCGCGGCTGTGTAGTGACCACCACCGACGGCATCCCCCTGGTGGTGCGGGAGGTCGGTCCGGTCACCGCTCCGCTGACGGTGGTCTTCGCGCACGGTTTCTGTATGCGGATGGGCTCTTTCCACTTCCAGCGGGCCGCGCTCGCCGAGCGGTGGGGCGATCAGGTCCGGATGGTGTTCTACGACCAGCGCGGGCACGGCCAGTCCGGCTCCGGCCCGGTCGACACCTACACCGTCGAGCAACTCGGCTGCGACCTGGAAAACATTCTGCAGGTGATGGTTCCGCGCGGCCCGATCATCGTGGTGGGCCATTCGATGGGCGGCATGACGGTGCTGTCGCACGCCCGCCAGTTCCCCGAGCACTACGGTCGCCGCATCGTGGGCGCGGCGATCATCTCCTCCGCCACCGAAGGTGTGACGCGCTCCCCGCTGGGCGAGATCCTGAACAACCCTGCGCTGGAAGCGGTCAAATTCATGGCCCGTTATGCGCCGAACGCGGTGCACCGCACCCGCGGCGCCATCCGCGGGGCGATCCGGCCGATCATCAGGACGGCGTCGTTCGGCGACGACCACATCAGCCGCAGTGTGGTGCAGTTCAACGAGCAGATGATTCACGACACGTCGATCGACACCCTGGTCGCTTTCCTGCACGCGCTGGAGGTCCACGAGGAGACCGCGGCATTGCCGGTGCTGGCCCGCATTCCGACGCTGATCGCCTGCGGCGATCAGGATCTGCTCACCCCGGTGAAGAACTCCGAGGAAATGGCTGCCGCGCTCCCGGATTCGCTGTTGGTGATCGTGCCGGGTGCGGCGCATGTGGTGATGATGGAGCGCCCCGATGTCATCAACGACGCCCTGGTGCGTCTGGTTGAGCGGGCCACCCCGTCGCGGCTGGTCGCGTTCGCCCGGCGGCTGCGAGACCGCATTGAGTGACGTGCGAGTCGAAGCGGGAACGGCGACACTGGCCACCGCGGAGGACACCCTGGCGCTGGGCGCACAGTTCGGCCGGCAGCTGCGCGCCGGCGACGTCGTGGTACTTTCTGGACCGCTGGGGGCGGGAAAGACCATGCTCGCCAAAGGAATTGCGGCGGGTATGGACGTCGATGGCCCGATCACCTCGCCGACGTATGTCCTGGCCCGAGTGCACCGCGCGCGGACGCCCGGCCGGCCGGCGATGGTGCACGTCGATGTCTACCGGTTGCTCGACCACAGTGGTGCCGATCTGACGGCCGAACTGGATTCGCTGGATCTGGACACCGATCTGCAGGACGCTGTCGCAGTGGTCGAGTGGGGCGAAGGACTCGCCGAGCGGCTCTCCGATCACCACCTGCGCATCGATCTTCAGCGGTTGGCCGACAGCGATGCCCGCATCGCGACCTGGCGATGGAGCACAGTGTGAGCCGCATCGTGCTGGCGCTCGACACCGCCACCCCGTCGGTGATCGTCGGGGTACTGCGACGCCACGACGACGGCCGGATCGACACCCTGGCCCAGCTCGTCGCGTTCGGCGCCGGAGCCCACGCCGAACTCCTCACGCCGAAAGTGGTTGCCGCGGTCTCTGATTCGCACCTCTCGATGAGCGATCTAGATGCGGTCGTGGTCGGTTGCGGCCCGGGACCGTTCACCGGATTGCGGATCGGTATGGCCACCGCCGCCGCCTACGGCCACGCCCTGGGCATACAGGTCTATGGCGTGTGTTCGCTGGACGCCATCGGCATCCGCACCGCCGGGGAAGCGCTGGTGGTCACCGACGCCCGGCGGCGGGAGGTGTACTGGGCCCGCTACCGCGACGGTGTCCGTGTCGACGGGCCCGGGGTGTCGGCGCCGTTGGAGGTCCCCGTCGGGGGCGCGCAGTCGGTGGCCGGCTCACCGGCGCACTGCGCGCTGTTCGAACTGCCCCGCATCGGACCTGAGCAGCCGTGGCCCGACGGTCTGGCGGCCGCCGTGGTGGACTGGGATGCAGAGCTGGCGCCGTTGGTCCCGCTGTACCTGCGCCGCCCGGACGCCAAGACGCTGGCTGAACGCGGCATACCGCAGGAGCCTCGGCGGTGAACAGCTCGGTCGATGTGGTGTTCGACGGCCTGGCCCGCCGCGACGCCGCGCGCTGCGCGGAACTGGAGTCGCTGCTGTTCGGCGGCGACGACCCGTGGCCGGAAGCGGCGTTCGTGCGCGAACTGGCGGCCCGGCACAACCGCTATGTCGCCGCCCGGGTGGGCGACACCCTGGTGGGCTACGCCGGCATCTCCCGGCTCGGCCGGGTTCGGCCCTTCGACTACGAGATCCACACCATCGGCGTCGACCCGGCCTACCAGGGTCACGGCATCGGCCGCGCCATGATGACGCGACTGCTCGACGACGTCGATGGTGCGGTGTTCCTGGAGGTCCGCACCGACAACGAGCCCGCCATGGCGCTCTACCAGAGCCTGGGGTTCGTCACTGTCGGTCTGCGTAAGCGCTACTACCGGGCCAGTGGCGCCGACGCCTTCACCATGCGCCGGGAGCCGGCATGACGGCGTCCATTCCCGGGTCGCACGGCTCCTGCCCGCCGGCGTCCATTCCCGGGTCCTGCCCGCCAGCGTCGATTCCCGGGTCCAGCCCGCCGGCTACGACGATTCTGGCCATCGAAACCTCCTGCGACGAGACAGGTGTCGGCATCGCCGCATTGGACGGCGACGGCCGCGTGACGCTGCTCGCCGACGAAGTGGCATCCAGCGTGGACGAGCACGCCCGCTTCGGCGGGGTGGTGCCCGAAGTGGCGTCCCGCGCGCATCTGGAGGCGTTGGGCCCCACCATGCGCCGCGCGCTGGAGGTGGCCGGCATCGCGCGGCCCGACGTGGTGGCCGCGACGATCGGGCCGGGCTTGGCCGGTGCGCTGATGGTGGGAGTGGCCGCGGCCAAGGCCTACGCCGCGGCGTGGGACGTGCCGTTCTATGCCGTCAATCACCTCGGCGGACATCTGGCCGCCGACGTCTACGACCACGGGCCGCTGCCACCCTGCGTGGCGCTGCTGGTCTCCGGCGGGCACACCCATCTGCTGCACGTGCGCTCCCTGGCCGAGCCGATCGCCGAACTGGGCAGCACCGTCGACGACGCCGCAGGGGAGGCCTACGACAAAGTGGCCCGCCTGCTCGGGCTGGGCTACCCCGGTGGCAGGGTGCTCGACGAACTGGCCCACACCGGCGACCCGGACGCGATCACGTTCCCACGCGGCATGACCGGTCCGCGAGACGCCCCGTACGCCTTCAGCTTCTCCGGACTCAAGACCGCCGTCGCCCGCTACGTGGAGTCGCATCCGGACGCCGACATCGCCGACGTCGCGGCCGGCTTCCAGGAAGCCGTCGCCGACGTGCTGACCGCCAAGGCCGTCCGCGCCGCCCGTGACACCGGAGTGTCCACTCTGCTCATCGCCGGCGGGGTGGCCGCCAATTCGCGGCTGCGCGAACTCGCCGAAGAGCGTTGCACCGCGGCCGGTTTGACGCTGCGGGTGCCGCGGCCCCGGCTGTGCACCGATAACGGCGCCATGATCGCCTCGTTCGCGGCGCACCTGGTGGCGGCTGGTGCGGCGCCGTCGACGCTGAATGTGGCCAGCGATCCGGGGTTACCGATCGTTCGCGGACAGGTCTTCTGACCTCGCGGTCGAGCGTGCCTCCAGTGCGACAACCGGCGGCGTATGCCGCACTAGACGCACGTTCGGTGCGGTTTAGGGATCGGTTCCCGCTTCGCCGTCGGCGAATCGCACGGACCCCCCCTTGAGTGCTAGCACTCTCCGGTATAGAGTGCTAGGCGGCAGGCGGCCAGCCCCTGTGTCGGCACCCGCGACGACGGCGCGAGGGCATGGACGAATGCCGAACACCTGGTGAACCCGGTCCGGGGGAAATTCCCGGGCCCAAGAACATCGAATAGTGGAGGACCACGTGGCGAGCGTGAACATCCGGCCCCTCGAGGACAAGATCCTCGTTCAGGCCAACGAGGCCGAGACGACCACCGCGTCGGGTCTCGTCATCCCTGACACCGCCAAGGAAAAGCCCCAGGAGGGCACTGTCGTCGCTGTCGGCCCCGGCCGTTGGGACGAGGACGGCGAGAAGCGGATCCCGCTCGACGTCGCCGAGGGCGACACCGTCATCTACAGCAAGTACGGCGGCACCGAGATCAAGTACGGGGGCGAGGAGTACCTGATCCTGTCGGCCCGTGACGTGCTGGCGGTTGTCAACAAGTAAGCATCATGTGAGCCGCCCCGGAAATCCCCGTGCCTCGTGCCGGGCGGTTTCCGGGGCGGAACACTTTCTCGCACAAGCTAAGTCGCACAGGCCCAGTAGGACAGCTCAACAAGGAATGAAGACAGCATGAGCAAGCAGATCGAGTACAACGAGACCGCCCGGCGCGCCATGGAGGCCGGCGCCGACAAGCTCGCGGCCGCGGTGCGCGTCACGCTCGGCCCGCGCGGCCGGCACGTCGTGCTGGCCAAGTCCTGGGGTGGTCCCACCGTCACCAACGACGGCGTCACCATCGCCCGGGAGATCGACCTCGAGGACCCCTTCGAGAACCTTGGCGCCCAGCTGGTCAAGTCGGTCGCCACCAAGACCAACGACGTCGCCGGCGACGGCACCACCACCGCCACGGTGCTGGCCCAGGCGATCATCAAGGGCGGCCTGCGCAACGTCGCCGCGGGTGCCAACCCGATCGCGCTGGGGATGGGCATCGGCAAGGCGGCCGACCTACTCTCCCAGGCGCTGCTGGACGCGGCCACCCCGGTGGCGGGCAAGACCGGCATCGCCCAGATCGCCACGGTGTCCTCCCGCGACGAGATTGTCGGTGAGATGGTCGGTGAGGCCATGACCAAGGTGGGCACCGACGGTGTGGTCAGCGTCGAGGAGTCCAAGACCATGGACACCTGGCTGGAGGTCACCGAGGGCATCGGCTTCGACAAGGGCTTCATCTCCGCCTACTTCATCAACGACTTCGACGCCCAGGAAGCCGTCCTGGAGGACGCGCTGGTGCTGCTGCATCGGGACAAAGTCAGCTCGCTGCCCGACCTGCTGCCGCTGCTGGAGAAGGTGGCCGAGTCCGGCAAGCCGCTGCTGATCATCGCCGAGGACGTCGAAGGCGAAGCGCTGTCTACCCTGGTGGTCAACGCGATTCGCAAGACCCTCAAGACGGTTGCGGTCAAGGCGCCGTTCTTCGGTGACCGCCGCAAGGCCTTCCTGGAGGACCTGGCCATCGTCACCGGCGGCAAGGTGGTCAACCCCGACGTGGGCCTGTTGCTGCGTGAGGCCGGCCTGGACGTGCTGGGCACCGCCCGTCGCGTCGTGGTCAGCAAGGACGAGACGGTGATCGTCGACGGCGGTGGAACCAGTGAGGACATCGCCAACCGGGTCAAGCAACTCAAGGGCGAGATCGAGTCCACCGATTCGGACTGGGACCGCGAAAAGTTGCAGGAGCGGGTGGCCAAGCTGGCCGGCGGCGTGGCCATCGTCAAGATCGGCGCTGCCACCGAAACCGCCGTGCAGGAGCGCAAGCACCGCGTCGAGGACGGCATCGCGGCGGCCAAGGCCGCTGTCGAGGAGGGCATCGTGGCCGGCGGCGGCAGCGCGCTTGTGCAGGCCCGTGCGGCTCTGAAGCCGTTGCGCGACAGCGTTTCCGGTGACGAGGCCATTGGCGTTGATGTGTTCTCCGAGGCGCTGTCGGCCCCGCTGTTCTGGATTGCGACCAACGCCGGACTGGACGGCGCCGTAGTGGTCAACACGGTGTCGGGGTTGCCGGCTGGACATGGCTTCAACGCCGCAACGCTGACCTACGGCGACCTGCTGGCAGACGGTGTCATCGACCCGGTGAAGGTCACCCGTTCAGCGGTGCTCAACGCCGCCTCGGTGGCCCGCATGGTGCTCACCACCGAGACCGCGATCGTCGAGAAGCCGGCCCAGTCCGAAGGCGGCGGGCACGGCCATCACGGGCACGCTCACTAAGAACACCGACCGATAGGGGAGGGGCGCAACGCTTCGGCGGTGCGCCCCTCTTCGCCAGGTGTGTTGTCCTCCAAGTCTTTTGTGACGTTTGGGAGAACTTTAGGGAGAGCAGCGTCACCAAACCGCGGTAGGGGCGGAAATCGGCGTACGGTAATTCTCATGAATTCGGAGTTTGCACTCCAACTGTCCGACATCCGCCTACTTCAGACTCTGCGACTGCTCGAAGCGACAACGAACGATCATCCTGATCAGGCGGCGGTCGAGGGCGTCTTGGCGGCGATCAGAACGACTCGCGACACCATCGCCGATCTCAGAGCCGCTCTGAGCATCAGTGCGTTGGCGGGGCATCGGGCACCAGCCGCATAACTGACCGGCCGAGTCGGCGTGGCTGGGCCGTGCGACGGAAGACGCGACCCCCTCGTCGCCCACTAGACTCGCGCAAGCGAAGATTGCCCCGTTGCTCGGGTTCGAAAGTAAGGTGCTGGTCGTGGCAAGGGGATTTCCCGCGGGACGCTGGTTGGCGGTGCTGACCTCGGTCGCGGTCTCGGGCGCCATGTTCTACGCCCAGACCAACAACCACGAGACCGGCGCTACCGCGACCGCCCCTACCAGCTCAGCCCCGGCGGACCCGGGTGTCCCGTCCCTTGCCGCGATGCCCGCCGGCACGCCGCCCGTCGCCCACGTGCCCGGCTCTGTCCCGCCACCCGCCGGTGCGCCGGTTGTCGCCAGTGCCGCCGAAGCCCAATTGATGGCCGCCAACGCACCGCCGGAAGCGGCCGTGGACTTCGACTTCGAGCTTCCTGTTGGTAAGGCGCCGGAGCGGGGCCTGCAGATTCACACCATTTGGGCGGCTCGCGCGATCAGCGTGATGTTCCTCGACATCCAGACCATCGGCGGCTTCCGGCAGGACGCGTTGAAGTGGCACCCCAGCGGGTTGGCCATCGACGTGATGATCCCCAATTACCACACCGATGAGGGCATCGAGTTGGGTAACCAGATCGCCGGATACGCACTGGCCAACGCCAAGCGATGGGGGGTGCTGCACGTCATCTGGCGGCAGGGCTTCTACCCCGGCATCGGTGCGCCGAGTTGGACGGCCGATTACGGCAACGAGACTGCCAACCATTTCGACCATGTCCACATCGCCACCGACGGCGGCGGATACCCGACCGGCGCCGAGAAGTACTTCTTCGGATCGATCCGGACCGACTGAAGGTTTGGACTGCTCGCAGCCGAGGTGATTAGCTTGCGGATGTGAACCCGCCTTCGCTCCGCGTCGTCCCCCTGTTGGCTATGGCGGCCGTAGCCGGCGGAGTCGCCGTCGCGCCGACCGCCGGAGCCGACTGCAACACCGTCACCAACAGCACGCTATGTGCCAGCGGCACCGTGTCGGGCAGCTCTGGAGCGCCCGTCGACGTGCCGAGATACAACCCTTACCCCTGTTACGGGAGCCCGGCATGCGATTTTTACGACATCTATAACCCGGGCCTCGTGTTCGATCTGACGCCGGACCGGCCCAGGCCCCAGCCCCGCTAGCCGCATTGTCTATCCGCAGAGGAGTTCTCAACATGTCACCATTCATCCGCCGCGCACTGACCTGCGTCGTTGGCGCCGGCGCGGTCGCCGGAGCGCTGCTGGCCACCGCACCGCTGGCGCCCGCTGATCCGCCCAATTGCACCGCCGCTGACATGGCCGGTGTCGCGGCCGGCGTGTCCGCCGCCACTTCCGCGTACCTGTTCACCCATCCCGACGTGAACCAATTCGTGACGGGTCTGAAGGGCCAGCCGCGCGATCAGGTCATGACGGTGATGCAGGACTACCTCGATGCCCGACCGCAGATCCGCGACGAGATCCGGGCCATCCGCCAGCCTCTGCGCGAGATCCGTGAGCGGTGCGGCGTGGAGAACCCGGCCGGCGCCATGCCGATGGGCCAGTAGCGCCGACTGCTAGACCGCGATGTCGAGTTCGGGCTCGGGTGAGTCGAGAACCGCGTCGAACTCCACCGCTGTCAGATGGATCTTCATCTGCCGAATGACCGGCAGGCATGGCACGAGGTTGCCGATCGCGTCAGTTCCGCCGCGTGCGATGGGAACAAGGTGGTCCACCTCGAACACTCCACCGGTTGGCCAGCCGGTGTAGAAGCACCGGCCAGTATCGATTCCCCTGGCCCTCCATTGGGCGAGTAGTTCGGCACGCTTCAACACGCCCTCAGCGATACCCGTTTTCGCGGGCGTTAATCATCGCCTCAGGCGGTGCGCCGGCGGATCGACCCTTTCAGCATCAATTCCCGCTCGGACTCGCTCAGTCCGCCCCAGATGCCGTATGGCTCGCCGACCTTCAAGGCATGCGCGCGGCACTGGGTGATCACCGGGCACTGCCGGCACATCTGTTTTGCCTGCAATTCTCGCTGCGCGCGGGCGCGGCCGCGTTCGCCGTCGGGGTGGAAGAACACTGCTGAATCGACACCTCTGCAGAGTCCCTGCATCTGCCAATCCCAGACGTCGGTGTTGGGACCGGGCAACTGCTGCGGCTGTAGCATGTGAAAACCTTTCTCTCCGTGCATCGTTCGCACGTACGAGCCATGGAGAATCCACGAGCACAGTCGTCGGTGACCTCTCGCGTCTCCCACGCTAGGAGGGTCGGTGAAACCTCGTCAATAGGGGCCCCGGCGCACGAACGCATCGGGGCAGCACGCGAATTTACGTCGCGTTCATCTTAAGTTCCGCGCGTCACGGCGTTTCCCGGTCTCTTTGCCGATCCCATGACGCGAAACGTCTTGTTTCACAGCTGGAGTTGACACAGCCGTAACCTGGGCAGCACGAACTTTTAACTCTTCGGATTGGTAGCGTCGCGACGCAATGTCACACCACACCGCGGCATCCGAACTTGACGCCGCAGCGTTCGGCGACGACCCGGGCAGCTGGCCGCTGCCATCGGCCCATACTCAACGGGAGTTGTGGCTGCGGGCCGTCGCGGCCGGCGGCCAGGGCCGCTACGGCGCCGCCAACGCCGGCCTTGCCGAATTGCTGCGCGGCCGGCCCGATCCGCGATTGGCCTCGCTGGCCCACAGCGCCCGCGCCTCCTTCCTTCGCCAGCTCGGCTGGCATTGGCGTGCCCATGATTGGGACGGCCGGGCCTGGGCGCTTGCCGGTGACGACCCGGAGGCCGGCGTCGACGCTCTGGCCGGTCTTGCCGCCGACGCCCTGGGCGTGGGCCGGCTGAGGGTGTCGGCCGACCTTTTGGGCCGTGCCAACGGAGTGCTCGAAGACGCCGGTGCTGTGCCAGCCCGGCTGAATATCCGGCTGGCCTGGGTTGGCGCCGAACTGGCGATGGCGGGTGGAGATGGCCGGACGGCCGTCGGCCACGCCCGGCGCGGTGTCGAGTTTGCCGAGGACGCCCTGCCGGCACTGCGCAGGCACCGGGTCAAGAGCGACGTCGTGCTGGCCGCGGCGCTGTGCTGCGCTGGAGACCTGTCGGATTCGCGCGCCGTGGCCGATTCCGCTCTGGCGGCTGCCGACAACTACGCGTTGGTGCCGCTACGGTGGGCGCTGGCCTGCCTGCTGGCAGGCATCGGAAGTGCCGCTCACAGCCAGGGCGCAATTGAAGAGGTCAGAGACCGCAGTGCTGAGTTCGTGACCCGTCATGGCGGCCGGTGGAGAATGCCTGGTGGCCGCCCCTGAGCAGTTTCGGCCGATATTGTCTCTAGCTGAGTCGGGCCTGCCCGAAAAGCCCCTGTCCGTAACGTTGGAGTTGCTGCCGTCGATGACCATTCCAGGAGAGCGTCTCGACGCCGCCGTTGCTGAGGCAGTGGCCGGCAGTCGCGATGCACTTCGGGAGGTAGTGGAGACCATTCGCCCCATCGTGGTCCGGTATGTCCGGGCCCGAATCGGGGCTGCTGAACGCAGTGGTCTTTCAGCTGACGACGTTGCACAGGAGGTTTGCTTGGCCGCCATCCAGGCGCTGCCGCGCTACCAGGATCAGGGACGCCCCTTCCTGGCCTTCGTGTACGGCATCGCTTCGCACAAGGTCGCCGACGCGCATCGCGCGGCGGCCCGCAACCGATCCGAACCCACCGACGTGGTGCCGGAGCGGTTTTCAGTGGAGGCCGGCCCCGAGCAGATGGCGATGCAGTCCGACTCCGCCGCACGGATGAGCAAGCTGATGGCGATCCTGCCGGAGAAGCAGCGCGAAATCCTGACCCTGCGGATCGTGGTTGGGCTGTCCGCCGAGGAGACCGCCGAGGCGGTCGGCAGCACCCCCGGCGCCGTGCGCGTCGCTCAGCACCGCGCCCTGGCGCGGTTGAAGTCCGAGATCGCTGGAGCGGGGTTCGACTATGCCTGACTTCGGAAGGCCCGATTTCGCACGGCCGGACTTCGGAGGCGAGCCCTCCGTTGATGCCGTCCGACGCACCGATTACTTCATCGACGCCCTCGCGGGCGGTCTGCCGGTGACCCCGCAGGACGCCGCCGACGCCGAGCTGGCGGCCCTGCTGGGCGGCTGGCGCGACGAATTGCGCTGGCCGCCGGCCACCGGACTGGTCAGCGAGGCCGACGCTGTGGCCGCGCTCAACGCCGGCCGTAACGATCGACGGTCGATCCCGGGTCGGGATCGCATCGCCGCCTTCGCCGACACCCCGGCCAACCCGCGACGGCACCGCCGCGGTCTGAGTGTGGTGGGTGCGGCCGCCGCCGCGGTGCTGTGCATCGGCGGCTTCGGCGCGGTGGTGGCCGGGTCCGGACCCGGCGACTCGCTGTACGGCCTGCGCACCATGCTCTTCGGTACGCAGAAGCAGGTGCGTGACGATCAGGTGGGGCTGGCGGCCAAGACCGAACTGGCCCAGGTTCAGGACCTCATTGCCCGCGGCGACTGGGATCAGGCCCAAGACAAACTGGTCGCGGTCAGCGACCAGGTGGCCAGCATCGGCGATGAAGAGCAGAAGCAGGAATTGCT
>NZ_JBIIOV010000170.1:0-6980 GCF_044342925.1 Mycobacterium sp.
AACGACCTGTCGGCCAAGGTGGTCGAGCGTGATCCGGAGGCCACCGCGCCCCCGGGTGTCGTCTACACCGTGCCGCCGTCCGCCGCGGAATTGGTGCCGGCCGTTGCGCCGTCGACCAGCACATCCCCGTCGGCCAGCACATCGCCGTCGAGCACGTCGTCCTCAAGCCCTGTGACGACGCCGACGACCTCCACCACCCCGGCCGCACCGACGACCTCGGCACCGCCGTCGACGACGCCATCGAGCCCGGGTTCCACGTCGGCGACAACCCAGCCCAGCAGTCCCGCATCGAGCGCTCCGTCGTCGACCGCGCCGTCGGAAACGACACCGGCACCGTCCACCTCGGTGGCCCCGCAGACTCAGAACCAGCCGGCGACGACACCGACCAGTGCGGTGCCAAGTACCGCTGCCGACAGCACCACGGCCGCGCCGGTCCAGCAATCGGCGGCCCCGGCGGCTCCGACTACGACGCCGGCCGCTCCACCACCGTCGGTGGCGGCGACAGGCCCGGAGGCTCCAGCCACACCGGCGGCCCCGACCAGCGCCGCTGCGCCGACGGCGCAGATGGCTCCCGAGCCGGTGGAATCGCTGCCGTCAGCAGCGGTCACAACGACGGTGCTGGTCCCGGTTCCGGCCGGTTAATCAACGCGAAGAGTCAGCGCGAGCCGTCGTGTCGAGCGGCTGACGCCAGTCAGCGCGAGCCGTCGTAGTAGTCCGATGTCGCCTCGTTCAACGAGGCGTCGGCATAGCCGCGGCAGTAATCCCAGGTGACGTAGGCGTCCGGCTCCGGATCGTAGGCCGGCTCGTGCGGCCGGACGGTTCCGTCGATCAGGAGCTGAAGCAGGTTGGCGCGCAACATGTCCCAGTCGTGATAGTGGTCGGAGCTGCAGTCATCGCAGCACACCACCAAACCGCGGATTCCCTTGTTGGCCAGCAATGCCTCATACACCGCGAGATCGGCCAGATCTGCCTCGACCGCGGCGCGTTCCTGCGGGTCCAACGGCTGACCGGGCTCCAGAGCGTCCAGCGCCGCCGACGGGTCACACGGATCGTCAGCAAACGGATCCGGCGGCAGGCCTGGTGGCAGGTGGTCGCGCACGCTTCCACATTACGCGAGCGGATTCCCGCACGCGCCGCGAAACCCTGGCCGCTCAACCGCCAGGCCGGGCCGCCTTCTGGGCCCCGCACGCCCTCTGATCGCTGCGTGGAAGGAACCTGGCAGCCGAGCCGATAGGATGAGGTACTCGTTTCCGCCCGCTGATGGAGGCCGCGCCGATGTCTATTGCCGAAGGCAGCACCGACCGGATCGACGGGCTCGACGGCCGCTACGGCGGCCCGCTCAACAGCCCGCTGTGGACCGGCGGCGACGATCCCACCAAAATCGCGATGCTGGGACTCACCTTCGACGATGTGCTGCTGTTGCCCGCCGCCTCCGACGTGATCCCCGCGACCGCGGACACTTCCAGCCAACTGACCCGCAAGATCCGGCTGAAGGTGCCGCTGGTCAGTTCGGCGATGGACACCGTCACCGAGGCCCGGATGGCGATCGCGATGGCGCGCGCCGGTGGCATCGGGGTGCTGCACCGCAACCTGTCGATCGTCGAGCAGGCCACCCAGGTGGAGATGGTCAAGCGCTCCGAGGCCGGCATGGTGACCGACCCGGTGACCTGCACCCCGGACAACACCCTGGCCGAAGTCGACGCCCTGTGCGCCCGCTTCCACATCTCCGGACTGCCGGTGGTCGACGGTGACGGCGCCCTGGTCGGCATCATCACCAACCGGGACATGCGCTTCGAAGTCGACATGAACAAGCGGGTCGCCGAAGTCATGACCAAGGCGCCGCTGATCACCGCGCAACAAGGCGTGACCGCCGACGCCGCGCTGGGTCTGCTGCGCCGCCACAAGATCGAGAAACTTCCCATCGTCGACGGGCGCGGCCGGCTCACCGGTCTGATTACCGTCAAGGACTTCGTCAAGACCGAGAAGCATCCGCTTGCCACCAAGGACAGCGACGGGCGCCTGCTGGTCGGCGCGGCCGTCGGTGTCGGCGACGACTCCTGGGACCGCGCCATGGCCCTGGTCGACGCCGGGGTCGACATGCTGGTGGTCGACACCGCGCACGCCCACAACCGCCGGGTGCTCGACATGGTGAGCAAGGTCAAGGGGGAGGTGGGCCACAAAGTCGAGGTGGTCGGCGGCAACGTCGCCACCCGCGGTGCGGCCGCCGCCCTGGTCCAGGCCGGCGCCGACGCGGTCAAAGTCGGTGTCGGTCCCGGGTCGATCTGCACCACCCGGGTGGTCGCCGGGGTCGGGGCACCGCAGATCACCGCGATCCTGGAAGCCGCCGCCGCCTGCACCCCGGCCGGGGTGCCGGTGATCGCCGACGGCGGTCTGCAGTACTCCGGCGACATCGCCAAGGCGCTGGCCGCCGGGGCGTCGACGGCAATGCTCGGCTCGCTGCTGGCCGGCACCGCCGAGTCGCCCGGCGATCTGATCTACGTCAACGGCAAGCAGTTCAAGAGCTA
Organism: Mycobacterium sp.; assembly: GCF_044342925.1. Lineage (GTDB taxonomy): Bacteria > Actinomycetota > Actinomycetes > Mycobacteriales > Mycobacteriaceae > Mycobacterium. The sequence continues at coordinate 2,526 of NZ_JBIIOV010000170.1, forward strand.
CCGCGGGATGGGCTCGCTGGGCGCCATGCAGGGCCGCGGTGAAGCCGGCTCGGTCCGGGGCTCCTTCTCGAAGGATCGCTACTTCCAGGACGACGTGCTCTCCGAGGACAAGCTGGTGCCCGAGGGCATCGAAGGCCGGGTGCCGTTCCGCGGACCGCTGTCCACCGTCACCCACCAGCTGACCGGCGGTTTGCGCGCCGCCATGGGCTACACCGGCTCGGCCACCATCGCCGACCTGCAGCGGGCGCAGTTCGTCCAGATCACCGCGGCGGGTCTCAAGGAGAGCCACCCGCACGACATCACCATGACCGTCGAAGCTCCCAACTACTCGGCCCGGTGACTTGTGCGCGACATGGTTGAAATCGGCATGGGCCGCACCGCCCGCCGCACGTATGAACTCAACGAGATCAACATCGTGCCGTCCCGGCGCACCCGCTCCTCCCAGGACATCTCCACCGCCTGGCAGCTGGACGCCTACCGCTTCGAGATCCCGGTCATCGCCCACCCGACCGACGCCCTGGTGTCGCCGGAGTTCGCCATCGAACTGGGCCGGCTTGGCGGGCTCGGGGTGCTCAACGGCGAGGGGCTGATTGGCCGGCACGCCGACGTCGCGGACAAGATCAGGCAGGTCATCGCCGCCGCCGAGAAAGAAGACGCCGGCTGGTTCGCCGAGTCGCTGCGCTCCTGCCCGCCGGGATCGACCGCCATCCGGCTGCTCCAGCAGCTGCACGCCGCCCCGCTGGATCTGGACCTGCTCGGCGAGGCGGTGGCGCGGGTACGCGACGCCGGGGTGACGACGGCGGTGCGGGTCAGCCCGCAGAACGCACAAGCCCTCACCCCGACGCTGATCGCGGCGGGTATCGAACTGCTGATCATCCAGGGCACCATCATCTCTGCCGAGCGGGTGGTCCGGGGCCGCGACAGCTCCGGGGAGCCGCTGAACCTCAAGACGTTCATCTCCGAACTCGACATCCCGGTGGTGGCCGGCGGCGTCGCCGACCACCGCACCGCCCTGCACCTGATGCGCACCGGCGCCGCGGGCGTGATCGTCGGCTACGGCGCGACGGCGGGGGTGACCACCAGCGACGAGGTGCTCGGCATCAGCGTGCCGATGGCCACCGCCATTGCCGATGCCGCCGCCGCCCGCCGCGACTATCTCGACGAGACCGGCGGCCGCTACGTGCACGTGCTCGCCGACGGCGACATCCACACCTCCGGTGAGCTGGCCAAAGCCATCGCCTGCGGCGCCGACGCCGTGCTGCTGGGCACCCCGCTGGCCGTGGCCGCCGAAGCGCTGGGCTCCGGCTGGTTCTGGCCGGCCGCGGCGGCGCACCCGTCGCTGCCGCGCGGCGGGCTGATGGAAGTCGCGCCGGGGGAGCGGTTGCCGCTTGAGCAGGTTCTCAACGGGCCCTCCGACGATCCGTTCGGGTCGCTGAACCTCGTCGGCGGGTTGCGGCGGTCGATGGCCAAGGCCGGGTACTGCGACCTGAAGGAATTCCAGAAAGTCGGCCTCACCGTCGGAAATTGATCCGTCGTAGACCATAATCTGGGGCCATGGAACCGGATTACGACGTTCTGATCATCGGCTCGGGATTCGGCGGCAGCGTCAGCGCGCTGCGGTTGACCGAGAAGGGTTACAAAGTCGGCGTGGTGGAGGCCGGTCGGCGCTTCGCCGACAAGGAGTTCGCCAAGACCTCGTGGCGGCTGCGCGAGTTCCTGTGGGCGCCCAAACTGGGCTGCTACGGCATCCAGCGGATTCACCTGCTGCGCAACGTGATGATTCTGGCCGGGGCCGGTGTGGGCGGTGGATCGCTGAACTACGCCAACACCCTCTACATCCCGCCGGACCCGTTCTTCAACGACCGGCAGTGGTCGCACATCACCGACTGGCGTTCGGAGCTGATGCCGCACTACGACCAGGCGCAGCGGATGCTCGGGGTGGTCAAAAACCCGACCTTCACCGACGCCGACCGGATCATGAAAGAGGTCGCCGACGAGATGGGCGTCGGCCACACCTACACACCCACACCGGTGGGGGTGTTCTTCGGCGCCGACGGCAAGCAACCCGGCAAGACCGTGCCCGATCCGTACTTCGGCGGGGTGGGCCCGGACCGCACCGGCTGCATCGAGTGCGGTGAGTGCATGACCGGCTGCCGGCACGGCGCCAAAAACACCCTGGTGAAGAACTACCTCGCGCTGGCGGAAAAGGCTGGGGCGCAAGTGCTTCCGATGACGACGGTGACCAGCCTGCAGCAGGGCGGCGACGGCGTCTGGCAGGTCTACACCGTTCGCACCGGACGCTGGGTGCGCACCGATAAGGCGACCTTCACCGCCCGGCACGTCATCTTGGCGGCCGGCACGTACGGCACCCAGAAGCTGCTGTTCGCCATGCGGGACAGCGGAACGTTGCCCGGTCTGTCCGACCGGCTCGGTGTGCTCACCCGCACCAACTCCGAGTCCATCGTCGGCGCCGGACGCTACCGGGCGTCCGACGACCTCGACCTCACCCACGGGGTGGCCATCACCTCCTCGATCCACCCCACCGCCGACACCCACATCGAGCCGTGCCGCTACGGCAAGGGTTCCAACGCGATGGGTCTGCTGCAGACGCTGATGACCAACGGCTCCGGGCCGGAAGGCAGCGACGTGCCGCGGTGGCGGCAACTGCTGCGCACCGCCATCACCAACCCGCGGGGCTTTCTGCGGGTGCTGTCGGTGCACAGGTGGAGCGAACGTTCGGTGATCGCGCTGGTGATGCAGCACCTGGACAACTCGATCACCACCTTCACCACCAAGGGGCTGTTCGGCCGCCGGATGACCAGCAAGCAAGGCCACGGCGAGCCCAACCCGACCTGGATCCCGGTGGGTAATCAGGTGACCCGGCGCATCGCCGAGAAGATCGACGGCGTGGCCGCCGGCACCTGGGGTGAGATGTTCAACATCCCGCTGACCGCGCACTTCCTCGGCGGTGCGGCGATCGGCGACAGCCCCGAGACCGGCGTGATCGACCCCTACCAGCGGGTGTACGGCTACCCGACGCTCCATGTCGCCGACGGCGCCGCCATCTCGGCCAACCTCGGCGTCAACCCGTCGCTGTCCATCACCGCCCAGGCCGAACGCGCCGCCGCGTTGTGGCCCAACAAGGGCGAGCAGGATCAGCGGCCCGCCCAGGGTGCGCCCTACCGCCGGCTGGACCCGGTGCCGCCGCGGCGGCCGGTGGTCCCGGCGGACGCACCCGGCGCCCTGCGCAGCCTGCCGATCGTCGCGATCACGTCCGGCCAGCAGTCTGCGGTCCAGCCACTGCAGCACCCGGCCGAGCACGTGCGGTGATGTGCGGCCGTGGTCGGCAGTGCGGTTCTCAGGGGGACTTAGACTGTCCCGGTGCAAACACCTGACCACTCCGCAGCTCCCCGGCCCGTGCTGGTGGTCGACTTCGGCGCTCAGTACGCCCAGTTGATCGCGCGGCGGGTGCGCGAGGCGCGGGTGTTCTCCGAAGTGATCCCGCACACCGCCGGTATCGAGGAGATCAAGGCCAAGGAGCCGCAGGCCATCGTGCTCTCCGGCGGACCGGCCAGCGTGTACGCCGACGGCGCCCCGCAGCTGGACCCCGCCTTGTTCGATCTGGGCGTGCCGGTGTTCGGCATCTGTTACGGATTCCAGGCCATGGCCGCCGCGCTCGGCGGCACCGTCGAGCGCACCGGAACCAGCGAGTACGGCCGCACCGAGCTCAATGTGTTTGGCGGGCAACTGCATTCGGGGTTGCCAGGTTCTCAGCCGGTCTGGATGAGCCACGGTGACGCGGTGACGGCCGCACCCGAGGGTTTCGAGGTGGTGGCGGCCAGCGCCGGTGCGCCGGTGGCGGCGTTCGAGGACCGCACCCGCAAACTCGCCGGCGTGCAGTACCACCCCGAAGTGCTGCACAGCCCGCACGGCCAGCAGGTGCTCAGCCGGTTCCTGCACGACTTCGCCGGTATCGGGGCGGCCTGGACCCCGGCCAGCATCGCCGGGACCCTCATCGAGGCGGTGCGCGAGCAGATCGGCGACGGCCACGCCATCTGCGGATTGAGTGGGGGAGTGGATTCGGCGGTGGCCGCCGCGCTGGTCCAGCGGGCTATCGGCGATCGACTGACGTGCGTGTTCGTCGACCACGGCCTGCTGCGGGCCGGCGAGCGCGAGCAGGTGCAGCGCGACTTCGTCGCTGCCACTGGGGCCCGACTGGTGACCGTCGACGCCGAGGCGCGATTCCTGGAGGCGCTGTCCGGGGTGACCAACCCCGAGGGCAAGCGCAAGATCATCGGCCGCGAGTTCATCCGGGCGTTCGAGGGCGCGGTGCGCGACGTTGCACGCCCGACGACGATGCGGGGCGCCAGCCCCGAGGAGGAGTCGGGCAATCGGGCCAGCCCGACGACGATGCGGGGCGCCAGCCCCGAGGAGGAGTCGGGCAATCGGGCCAGC
>NZ_JBIIOV010000193.1:0-5712 GCF_044342925.1 Mycobacterium sp.
CAGGCTGGTGAAGTAGCGGCTCTCGATGCGGCTGGCGGTGTCGAAGTCCACCTGCGCGCCCTCGACCGCGGCGGCCAGGATGGCCCGCGGTGCCGGCATGTTGGCGCCCTTGATCTGCTTGCGCAGCAGCGACGGGAACGACGGCAGGATGGCCGCCAGCGCCGGGCTGGCCGGGGTGCCGCCGGGCATCTTGTAGCCCTTGGCGTCCCACGGCTGGACCGATGCCTCGGGGTTGGCCTTGATCCACGCCTTGGCAGCCGGGACCACTTCCTCGGCGGAGCCCACGAGATCGTCGACCAAGCCGGTGTCCTTGGCCTTCTTCGGGTTGAACCGGGTGCCCTGGCTCAGCACGTTGACGAAGGCGTTCTGGATGCCGAACATCCGCACGGTGCGGGTCACCCCGCCGCCGCCGGGCAGCAGGCCCAGCGACACCTCGGGCAGGCCGATCGCGCTGCCCTTCACGTCGGCGGCGATGCGGTGGTGGCAGGCCAGGGCGATCTCCAGGCCGCCGCCCAGGGCGGCGCCGTTGATGGCCGCGACGACCGGCTTGCCCAGGGTCTCCAGCGCGCGCAGGTCGGCCTTGATGGCCTCGACCTCGGCGAAGATCTCGCCGGCGTTCTCCGGGCCCGCGGTGATCATCGCCTTGAGGTCACCGCCGGCGAAGAAGGTCTTCTTGGCGCTGGTGATGACGACGCCGGTGATCGAATCCTTCTCGGCGACAAGGCGTTCGACGGCCTTGTGCATGGACTCCTTGTAGTGTTCGTTCATCACGTTGGCCCCGCCGGTGGGGTCGTCGAGGGTCAGGGTAACGATGCCGTCGGCATCCTTGTCCCAGTGAATGGTGTTCTCTGCCATAGTTTTTCGCTTACTCCTCTAAAATTCCGGCGCTGCTCAGACGCGCTCGATGATGGTGGCCACGCCCATACCGCCGCCGATGCACAGCGTGATCAGGGCGCGCTTGGCGCCGCGTCGCTCGAGTTCGTCGACCATGGTGCCGGTGATCATGGCGCCGGTAGCGCCCAGCGGGTGGCCCATCGCGATGGCGCCTCCGTTGACGTTGAGCTTCTCGTTGGGGATGTTGAGGTCCTTCTGGAACTTCAGCACCACCGAGGCGAATGCCTCGTTGAGCTCCCACAGGTCGATGTCGTCGACGGTCAGGCCGGCCCGGTCCAGGGCCTTCAGCGCTGCCGGGGTGGGCCCGACGAGCATGATGGTCGGGTCGGCGCCGCTGGTGGCGGTGGCCACGATCCGGGCGCGCGGGGTCAGGCCGTTGGCCTTGCCGGCCCTCTCGTTGCCGATGAGCAGCAGCGCGGCGCCGTCGACGATGCCGGAGCTGTTGCCGCCGGTGTGGACGTGGTTGATCTTCTCGACCCAGTGGTACTTCTGCAGCGCCACATCATCGAAGCCGGCCATCGCGGCCAGTCCCTCGAAAGCGGGCTTGAGCTTGCCCAGGCTCTCCACGGTGGTGCCGGGGCGCATGTGCTCGTCGTGGTCGAGGATCAGCAGGCCGTTCTGGTCGCGAACCGGAACCACGGACTTGGCGAAGTAGCCGCCCGACCAGGCCGCGGCCGCGCGCTCCTGAGACTGCGCGGCGTAGGCGTCGACGTCCTCGCGGGAGAAGCCCTCCAGGGTGGCGATCAGGTCGGCGCCGATGCCCTGCGGCACGATGAAGGCGTCGTAGACGGTGGCCGGGTCGCTGAACAGCGCGCCGCCGTCAGCGCCCATCGGCACGCGGCTCATGGACTCCACACCACCGGCGTAGACCAGGTCGTCCCAGCCCGAGCGCACCTTCTGGGCGGCGGTGTTGACGGCCTCCAGGCCGGAGGCGCAGAACCGGTTGAGCTGGACGCCGCCGACGGTGTCGGGCATACCGGACGCGATGACGGCGGTGCGGGCGATGTCGGCGCCCTGGTCGCCGACCGGGGACACACAGCCCAGGACGACGTCGCTGATCATGTTCTCGTCAAGGTTGGGGTGGCGCGAGCGCATCTCGTTGATCAGGCCTACGACCAGGTTAAGCGGCTTGACCTCGTTCAGGGCGCCGTTTCGCTGCTTGCCGCGGGGGGTGCGGATGGCCTCGTAGATGAAGGCTTCTTCGGACATGGTTTTTCCCTCGTGAGTAATTGGTAAGGGGTGCGGCTAGAGAGCCTAGTCGTCACTACTGGACGGTAACAATTGACCTCGGCCAACCTGTTGGTTGGGAGCTGTCGCAGTAGGCTCGACGCCCATGACGGAGTCCGATGTCGTCGGCCCGGCGACTGACCCGAATGTCATCGGCCCAGCGATGACAACGGTCCAACGCCTGCGCCCCTTCTCGGTGAACATCTTCGCCAAGATGTCGGCGCTGGCCGCCCAGGTCGGCGCCGTCAACCTCGGCCAGGGCTTTCCCGACGAAGACGGCCCGGCCGCGATGCTGGAGGTGGCCCGCCAGGCGATCGCCGACGGCGTCAACCAGTACCCGCCGGGCCTCGGCATCGCCGAGCTGCGCCAGGCGGTCGCCGCCCAGCGCCGTCGCCGCTACGGCCAGGAATTCGACCCCGACACCGAAGTTCTGATCACCGTCGGAGCCAGCGAGGCGATCGCCGCCGCGGTGCTCGGGCTGGTCGAGCCGGGCTCGGAGGTGATCGTCATCGAGCCGTTCTTCGACACCTACGCCCCGGTGATCGCAATGGCCGGGTCACAGCGGGTGGCCGTGCCGCTGGTGCGCGATGGGCGTAGCTTCGCCCTCGACGTCGACGCGCTGCGCGCCGCGATCACCCCGCGGACCCGGGCCGTCATCGTCAACTCCCCGCACAACCCGACCGGCCTGGTGCTCACCGACGAGGAGTTGCGGGCACTGGCTCAGGTGGCGGTCGAGGCGGACCTGCTGGTGATCTCCGACGAGGTGTACGAGCACCTGACGTTCGACGGACGCAGACACGTGCCACTGGCCACCTACCCCGGCATGGCGGAACGCACGGTGACCATCTCCAGCGCGGCGAAGATGTTCAACTGCACCGGTTGGAAGATCGGCTGGGCGTGCGGGTCCCCGGAGTTCACCGCCGGGGTGCGGGCAGCCAAGCAGTACCTGAGTTACGTCGGCGGGGCACCGTTCCAGCCCGCGGTGGCCTACGCGCTCGACCACGAGGACGACTGGGTGGACCGGCTTCGGGACTCCTTGCAGGCCAAGCGTGACCGGCTGGCCGCCGCGCTGACCGACATCGGCTTCGAGGTGCACGACAGCGCCGGCACCTACTTCCTGTGCGCCGATCCCCGTCCGTTGGGTTTCGAGGACAGCACCGCGTTCTGCGAGGAACTGCCGCACCGCGCCGGGGTGGCGGCCATCCCGATGTCGGCGTTCTGCGATGGTGAGCCGGAGGCCTGGAACCACCTGGTTCGCTTCGCTTTCTGCAAGCGCGACGAGACCCTCGACGAGGGCATCCGCCGGCTGCGGGGGCTGGGCGCTTCCTAGCCGCCCCTCTTCAGCTTGAGCACCTGCTTACGCAGACCGTCGGTGGCTGTTTCCAACCCCCCTTTGAGAGTCCGCTTGAGCAGGAAACCGGGGATCGGGATCGAGGGGTCGACGGTGAGTTCGAACCTCAACTTCGTCGTGTCACCAGCCGGGGTCAGCGTGTAATTGCCTTCCTGCTTCTTGAGCTGGCCGGACTTGATCAACGTCCAGCCGGCGGTCGTGCCGGTGAACCTGTACTCGACTTCCATCACGTCGGTGATGCCCGCCGCCTTGATCTTCATCTTGACCCGCTTCGGCCGGCCATCGTCGTAGGTGCTGAGCACCTCGGCGCTCTGGTACTGCGGCGACCACTCGGGGGCCTTCTCGACGTCGGCGATCACGTCGATAATCTCTTCCGGGGTCGCTTCGATAACGACTTCGCGCGAATCGGTGGCTGCCATGGGATCGACAGTATCTAAGTCCGTTCCACCTCGATGGGAACACCAGTCAGCCAGGCCATTCCGGACAATGACTCGACGTCGTCGGGGTCGTTGGACGTCAAATCGTTGACGTTGGCGCCGCCGACCTGGTTGGCCAGCCGCCAGCCGCCGCCGCGATGCCCCCAGCCGTGCGGGATGGCCACGGTGCCGGCGACGATGTCCTCGGTCAGCCGCACCGGCAGCGCGATCTTCCCGAACGGCGAGCGCACCGCCACGTCGTCGCCTTCTTCGATGCCGCGCCGCGCGGCGTCGCGCACATGCATCAGCGCCCGCGGTTGCCGGTCGCCGCGCATCAGCAACGGCGCGTTGTGCATCCACGAGTTCTCCGAACGCGCCTCGCGCATCCCGATCAGCCGCAGCGGGAAGCCCTCCGGATCCTGCCGGTGCCGCAGCTCCTCGATCGCGGCGCTGATCTGCTTGTGCCGCAAACGAACCCGGCCGTCCCCGTAGGCGACGGCCGCGCGCAGAACACCGGTCTCGATCTGCGGGTCCACCACCTGGCCGTGCGGAAGCTCTGCGGCCAGCCGCCCGAAGGACAGGCCGCCGCGGCGCAGTCCGAACCAGTCGCCGCCGCGGGAGATGCGGATGACGGCATCGGCGACCGGGCGCGGACTGAGCCGACGCCCGACCACGCCTGCGCCGGCGCGCAGCGCCGCCAGGGCGGCGAAGGCCGGGGTGCGCCTGGCCATCCGCCGCATGAGGTCGTCGACGATCTCCCACTCGGAGCGCGCCTGTCCGCGCGGCGGCACAACCGCCTCGGTGACCTGCCGGAACGGCGTGGCGTGGAACGTCTGGAACAACAGGCCGAAGTCGTCCCGCTCGTACATGGTGGTGACGGGCAGCACGTAGTCGCACTGCGACGTGGTTTCGGTGAGGTAGAAGTCCAGTGCCACCGACAGTTCCAGTTCGGCCATGGCCGCCTGCAGTTCGGCGCCGTTGGGCACCGACAACACCGGATTGCCGGCGCTGACGAAAAGCGCCCGCACCTGCCGGTCACCGGGAGTGGTGATCTCCCTGGCCAGCATGGTCGCCGGCTCGCTGCGCACCAGGTTGCCGAATCCGCCGATGCGGGAACGGTTCCGGCGATAGTCCAACCGCAGCACGGCGCCCAAAGCCTTGAGCACCCACTGCTCGCCGGGGAAGCCCAGCGCGCCGAACACCGCGCCGCCCGGGACGTCGAGGTTGCCGGCGACGAGGTTGACCGCGTCGATCAGATAGGACGTGAGGGTGCCCGACCGGCCGGCGCAGGTGCCGATTCGGCCGTACACCGTTGCCCGCGGAGTGGTGGCGAGGTCGCGGGCCAGGGCTCGGACAGTGTCGGCGGGGACGCCGGTGGCGGACTCGGTGCGATCGGGGGTGAAGGGTGCGCACTGCTCGGCCAGCCAGCCCAGACCGTCGGCCTGGGCTTTGACCGCCGGCCGGTTCACCAGGTCCTCGGCGAACATCACCTGCAACAGCGACAGCAGCAGCAGGGCGTCGGTGTCCGGGACGATTCCGAGCCACTCGAACTGCGCGGCGGTCTCAGTCTTGCGCGGATCGATCACGATCACCCGGCCGCCGCGCTTGACGACATCGCGCATCCGGTCCTTGATCCGGGGTGCGGTGAGGAGACTGCCATGCGAGACAACCGGATTGGCCCCCATCACCACCAGTAGATCGGTGCGGGACAGATCCGGGATGGGCACCGTCGACGGGATGCCGTACAGCAACTGGCTGGCCATGAGCCGGCTGTGGGTGTCCTGGGAAGACGCACTGTAGAGATGCGTGCCCAGGCCCAGACCG
>NZ_JBIIOV010000039.1:0-21937 GCF_044342925.1 Mycobacterium sp.
GCCAGGGGCCCATCACCAGGGCGTCGCGCACGATCACCCAGCCGGTCGGGGTCTGCCAGGTGGTTTCCATGATCAGGCTGCCGGGAAGGTAACGGCGCGCCGCCGGAACCGACACCCCGTAGGGACCGAGGCGGAAATGGCCCGCCCCGCGGTCCAGGACCGAGCCGAACACACTGGGGGAGTCCGGGCGGGGAACGCACATCCACTCCACCGAGCCCGCCGCCGAGATCAGGCAGGTGTTCTCGCAGTCGGACAAAAACGCGTAGTCGGCGATCGGGGGGAACGGGGTGCGGACCGGGCCGGAGCGGGTGTCGGGCTGGGGCTTAGTGACGTTGAGCGGTGTGGTGCGCCGGCCATTCCGGCCCGGTGGGGGGCCGACGTCATCGGCCGCGACGTCCTCACCTGCGGGTTGGGCTTGGGGCGACATCCCGCAATCATGGCCGTCGGCGGGTCCGGCGTCCACCGATCCGGACACAATGCCGCGGATCCGGGCTGCGCGGCGAGACGTGGACGGTGACCGCCCTCGAAGTCCAGCAGGCGCGGCCTCTGTCATAGTCGATGCCCGGGCCGTCGAACGTTCCGGCGCGGGCCGCATGGAGGCCGGGAAGACCATCCGCCATTGACGGGCGGATCATTGACGGGCGGATCATTGACGGGCGGATCATTGACGGGCGGATCATTGACGGGCGGATCATTGACGGGCGGATCATTGACGGGGACTTCTTCGACCTACCCTCCGGAACGGCCAGCAATCGCGCGACCGGCGTGACACTGACCATCGAGAACCGGCCGGCGGCGGCGGGTCATTGAGCAGACGCCGTGGGGAACCCCACATGATCGCCGGTGTCGGCGATCCGCCGTTGAGATAAATTTCCGGCGCCGCCAACACTCTTTACCCGGCGAGCCGAATTTGCCGATATTGAACCCATCCGGTCACGTTGCGCGAGAAGTCGGTTCACAACCGCAGAATCTCGTCTGCCACTTCTGTGGTGTTCGGATTTGCCGTATCCGCCTCCGCGAGCCGAATGCCAACAGTAAAGTCCGCCGGAAACAGTGATTTTCCATCGTGACAGGTATGGGGAGGGCAAAGCATGGCCAAGGAACGCGACACGGCGGATCCCGGCGTGGCTGGCAAACTGGAGTGGTTGCGGGATTCGGTGAAGGCTCATCCCGAGGCCGCGGCCGACTCGACGTGGGCGTGGATTGACGAGCTGTCCAACCGGGCCAAGAGCGATACGGCCGCCGCGGTTGCCGACCTCGATGAATTGTTCCGGCTGGGCACCGTGCCGACCGACCTGCACGGCGCCACCGAGGGAAAGATGGTGACCACCATGAATCCGAAGGTCGACACCGTGCTCGGCGCATTCACCGCGGTGTGGAATCCATGGCAGGGCAAGCGCTTCGATAATCAGGCCGCCACCGGCTGCAATCGTCTGACCAAGAGCACCGGCCTGCTCGGCAAGCTGCTGTGGCCGCTGTACTCGATGCGCGACCACACCGACGGCAAGCTCGCCTTCGACTTCAAGACCTACGTCGAGCGCGGTAAAGAAGACCCGGACCTCGACGTCATGGTGGGCGACTACGCCGACGTCGAGAACAACCCGAAGCTGATCATCAGCAAGACCCGTGACGAGCTCGTGGAACTCGTGCGGGGCGTCTACCTTGGAAAGCTCTACACCAACACCGGGTCGGGCTACTCCAAGCTGGGCTACTACGCACTGCGCACCCCGCGCTGAGCCTCCATCCGTAACTGGTTCAAGCCAGCTGCTGTGCAGCGCTAGGGTGATCGGCGTGGGCGGCTTCCTGAACTGGTGGGACAGCTTCGAACTGTGGCTGTCCGGGCTGCCCTTCGTGCCGCAGACCCTGCTCGTCATGCCGGTGGTGATGGGCCTGGCCTACCTCCTGGCCACGGCCATCGACGCAGTGCTCGGCGCCGGTATCCGGGTGCTGCGCCGACTGCGTGGCGATGTCGAGACAGGGAGGTGACGCCATGCCCCGCTCCCGTGTGACGCTGGCTCTGGTGGCTTTGCTCGTCCTGGTCGTCCTGGTGTGGTTGCTCAACCGCTGAGTTCAGTCCACCGGAGACGGCGCCGGGCCCCGTGCTCTGTTACGCTGCCCTCCGTGCGTACGGTGACCGGATTCGGCAGTGGCCTTGTGGCCGTGTCGCCGGCGTCCGCCCATTGCTGCTGTTGTCGCTGACCCAACTGCCCGTCTCGAACTGGTGCTGGTCACGGCATGTCGCCTGTGAACCCTCGTTGTGACGGGTATGCGTTCCCGCTATCCGTCAACCCGAGAGGTTCATCGATGTTCGGAAAGTCCCTGCGCCGCAGAAAATTCGGCCACTGGCGCAACGCCACCGCGCTGGCCGCCACCGCCACCGTGCTCGCCGCCTGCGGCGGCGGGTCCAGCGATGTCGTCGGTGGCGGTGCCGACGATGCCGAGACAACCCTGACGCTGGTCGCCTACGCGGTCCCGGAGCCCGGCTGGAGCACGATCATCCCGGCGTTCGCCCAGACCCCGGAGGGCAAGGGTGTCGCGGTGACGACGTCCTACGGTGCGTCCGGCGACCAGTCCCGTTCGGTGGTGGACGGCAAGCCCGCCGACCTCGTCAACTTCTCCGTCGAACCCGACGTGACTCGGCTGGTGAGGGCCGGCAAAGTCTCACCGGACTGGAACACCGACGTCACCAAGGGAATCCCGTTCGGTTCGGTGGTCTCGCTGGTGGTCCGCAAGGGCAACCCCAAGAACATCAAGGACTGGGACGACCTGCTGCAGCCGGGCATCGAGGTGGTCAGCCCCAGCCCGCTCAGTTCGGGGTCGGCCAAGTGGAACCTGCTGGCCCCCTATGCGGTCAAGAGCGACGGCGGCAAGAACCAGCAGGCTGGACTGGACTTCATCACCCAGTTGGTCGGCGAGCACGTCAAGACCCGTCCGGGTTCGGGCCGGGAGGCCACCGACGTGTTCCTGCAAGGCACCGGCGACGTGCTGATCAGCTACGAGAACGAAGCCATCCACATCGAGCGGCAGGGCAAGCCCGTCGAGCACGTCAACCCGCCGCAGACCTTCAAGATCGATAACCCGGTGGCCGTACTCACCACCAGCACGCACCTCGACAAGGCCACCGCGCTGAAGAACTTCCTGTACACCCCGGCGGGTCAGAAAATCTGGGCGCAGGCCGGCTTCCGCCCGGTCGACCCGGCGGTGGTTGCGGAGTTCGCCAAGACCTTCCCGGCCCCGCAGAAACTGTGGACCATCGCCGATCTCGGCGGCTGGGCCGCGGTGGATACCGCCCTGTTCGACAAGGACAATGGGGCGATCACCAACATCTATAAGAAGGCCACCGGATGACGGCAGCCGTCGGCACGCCGTCGGCGGGAACGGCCCATCGGCGCGGTTCCGCCCCGGCGCTGGCCGGGGCGGCGTCGATCTGGCTCAGCGTGATCGTTCTGCTGCCGCTGGCCGCGATCGTGTGGCAGTCGGGCAAGGGCGGTTGGCCGGCATTCGTCGCCGCCGTCAGCGCCCCCGCCGCGCTGGAGTCGTTCCGGGTCACGTTGACCGTCGCGATCGGCGTGACGCTGGTCAACACGGTGTTCGGCCTGCTGGTCGCGTGGGTGCTCGCCCGCGACGAGTTTCCCGGTAAGCGGTTTGTCGACGCCGTCATCGATCTGCCCTTCGCGCTGCCCACCATCGTGGCGAGCCTGGTGATGCTGGCCCTCTACGGGCCGGCCAGCCCGGTGGGGGTGCATCTGCAGCACACCAAGTGGGGTGTGGGTGTCGCGCTGCTCTTCGTCACTCTGCCGTTCGTCGTGCGCACGGTGCAGCCGGTTCTGCTCGAACTCGACCGTGAGGCCGAAGAGGCCGCGGCGTCTCTGGGCGCCACCAACCGGATGATCTTCACCCGGGTGATCCTGCCCGCGCTGCTGCCCGCGTTGCTCACCGGTGCCGGCCTGGCTTTCTCCCGCGCGATCGGCGAATTCGGGTCGGTCGTCCTGATCGGCGGCGCGATCCCCGGCGAGACGGAAGTCTCGTCGCAGTGGATCAGGACCCTGATCGAGAATGACGACCGCACCGGTGCGGCGGCGATTTCGATTGTCCTGCTGGCTATTTCCTTCCTTGTGTTGTTCGTGCTGCGGGTCATCGGGTCCCGCGCCGCCCGGCGCGAGGAGCTTTCCGCGTGATCCTCTCGCCGCTGGCCCGCTACCTCGGCCGCTATCTCGCACTGGCCTACGTGCTGCTGCTGGTCATCGTCCCGGTTGGGCTGATTCTGCTGCGCACGTTCGAACCCGGCGTCGGGGCGTTCTTCGCCTCGATCACCACTCCGGCCGCCATCTCGGCGCTGCAACTCTCGTTGCTGGTGGTCGCCATCGTCGTCCCGCTCAATGTCGTATTCGGCGTTCCTACCGCACTCTTGCTGGCCCGCAAGCGGTTTCGAGGAAAGGGAATCCTGCAGGCCGCGATCGATCTGCCGTTCGCGGTGTCGCCGGTGGTGGTCGGCGTGGCGTTGATCCTGCTGTGGGGCAGTGCCGGCGTGCTGGGATTCGTCCAGAACGACTTCGGCGTGAAGATCATCTTCGGTCTGCCGGGCATCATCCTGGCCAGCATCTTCGTCACGGTGCCGTTCGTCATCCGGGAGGTCGAGCCGGTCCTGCACGAGCTGGGCACCGAGCAGGAAGAGGCCGCCGCCACGCTGGGAGCGACCTGGTGGCAGACGTTCTGGCGGATCACCCTGCCCTCGATCCGCTGGGGTCTGACCTACGGGGTAGTGCTGACGGTGGCCCGGACGCTGGGGGAGTACGGCGCGGTGGTGATGGTGTCGTCCAACCTGCCGGGCCAGTCCCAGACACTGACCCTGCTGGTGTCAGACCGGTACAACCGGGGTGTCGAGTACGGGTCCTATGCCATCTCGACGCTGCTCATGATGATCGCGGTGCTGGTGCTGGTGGCCCAGACGGTGCTGGAGGCCAGGAGGAAGCGCACATGACCCCCACTGTGAACCCGGGCGTGCAGAACGCCGCGGAAAACGCTGTGGAAAACGCCATCGTCGTCAGTGGCGCCAACAAGCGCTACGGCGACTTCACCGCTTTGGACAACGTCGACTTCGTGGTGCCCTCCGGCTCGCTGACCGCCCTGCTGGGCCCCAGCGGCTCCGGTAAGTCGACGCTGTTGCGCTCGATCGCCGGGCTTGACCGGCCGGATACCGGCTCGGTCGTCATCAACGGCCGCGACGTGACCGCGGTGCCGCCGCAGCGCCGCGGAATCGGCTTCGTGTTCCAGCACTACGCCGCGTTCAAGCACCTGACGGTGCGCGACAACGTGGCCTTCGGCCTGAAGATCCGCAAACAGCGAAAAGCCGACATCGACGCCAAGGTCGACAACCTTCTCGAAGTGGTCGGCCTGGCCGGTTTCCAGACCCGCTACCCCAACCAGCTCTCCGGAGGCCAGCGTCAGCGGATGGCGCTGGCGCGCGCACTGGCCGTCGATCCCGAGGTGCTGCTGCTCGACGAACCGTTCGGCGCCCTGGATGCCAAAGTCCGGGAGGATCTGCGCGCCTGGCTGCGCCGCCTGCACGACGAGGTGCACGTCACCACGGTGCTGGTGACCCATGACCAGGCGGAGGCTCTCGACGTCGCCGACCGGATCGCGGTGCTCAACAAGGGGCGCATCGAACAGGTGGGCACCCCCGCCGAGGTCTACGACAGCCCCTCCAACGCATTCGTGATGTCGTTCCTGGGCACGGTGTCCTCGCTCGACGGAATCCTGGTGCGGCCGCACGATATTCGGGTCGGCCGCACACCGGAGATGGCGATCGCCGCCAGCGACGGCGGCGCGGACAGCACCGCGGTCATCCCGGCCAGGATCGACCGGGTGGTCTACCTGGGTTTCGAGGTTCGGGTCGAGCTGACCAGCGCGACCACCGGGGAGCCGTTCATCGCCCAGATCACCCGTGGTGACGCCGAGGCGCTCGGACTCAAGGATGGCGATACCGTATATGTCCGGGCCACCCGGATACCGCCGATCGCCGGAGCCCAACAACGTCCGAACGGAGAGCAATTGTGACGACTATCCGAGTGCCGGTGTTGTTGGCCATCGGTGCGCTCGCGGTGACAGCCGCGGCTGGCTGTAGCGTCACCACCACGGGCACCCCCAACGGTGGGACGACGACGATGTCGACGGCAGGCGCCCCCGTGCCGGCGCCCAGCGGTAAGGAGGGCGGCGTGACCGGAGGTAACGGCGGTAACGGCGGCCATGGCGGCGCAGGTGGCCGAGGCGGTGCCGGTGGCGCCGGCGGTGCGGGTGGCGCCGGCGGTGCGGGTGGTGCCGGCGGAGCCGGAGGATCTGGTGGTTCCGGCGGGTCCGGTGGTCGTGGCGGTGTCAACGGCGCGGATGGGGCCGATGGCGCGGACGGCGCCGACGGCGCTCCCGGTGCGCCGGGCACTCCCGGTACCCCGGGCACGCCCGGGGCTCCCAACTAGGCGACCTCAGGCCGCCAGGCGCTGGGCTACAGCCTGATCGAATCGATCCAGCGCGGTCGCCGCGACCAGTGCGTGCGCACCCAGCGGCCCGGCCATCTCGACCCCGGCGTCCGCGGCGACCCGCGCGACCCGGTCGGTGATCCGGCCCGGCGCGATGAACCACGGTGCCAGCGCGATCCGGCGTGCGCCGGTGCGGCGCAGGTCCTCGATGCCTTCTGCCACGGTGGGTTCGGGACCGGTCGCGAAGGCCACCCGGACACCGGCCCAGCGATTGCGCTCGGCCAGTGTGGTGGCCAGCGTCGACGTCCGTGCGTTTGCCGCGGTGTGCGACGAGCCGACCGCGACCACCAGCACCCCGGTGTCGGTGTGGTCGTCGTCGACACCGAGATCCGCCAGTCGGGCACGCAGGACCTGGACCAGGCGCGGGTCCTCACCGAGGGTGTCGGATTGCACCACCTCGGCACCGGAGGCGGCGATGATGCCCGGGATGTCGACCCGTGCGTGGTAGGCGCTGGCCAGCAGCAGTGGGGTGATGACCGCCGGTCCACGCAGTGTGGTCAGTACGTCCGCCAGGTTGGGCGTGCTGTTCTCGCAGAACGCGACTCGCACATCCAGGCCGGGTCGCAGCAGCCGGATCTGGTCGGCCACCGCGTGGCTGGTGGCCGACGAACGGGGGTCGACGCTGCCGTGCGCGGTGAGGATCAGGACCGGCGGGCAGGGGCGAAGCGACTCGGGGAAAGACACCGGCGTATTCACGAGACGTGCAATCCGCACTCGGTCTTGTTCAGGCCCTGCCAGCGCCCGCTGCGCGGATCGGCGCCGTCGACCGGCTTGGCGGTGCACGGCGCGCACCCGATCGACGGATAGCCCTCGTCGACAAGCGGATTCACCAGCACACCGTTGGCCTCGATATAGGCCTGCATGTCCTCGTCGGTCCAGGCCGCCAGCGGGTTGACCTTCACCAGCTTGAACGCCTCGTCGAAACTGATCAGCGGGGCGTTCGCCCGGGTCGGCGATTCCACCCGGCGGATACCGGTGACCCAGGCCGCATAGTTGCTTAGCGCACTGCCCAGCGGCACCACCTTGCGCAACCGGCAGCACTGCTCGGGGTCGCGGGCGAACAGATCCTTGCCCAGAAGCCGGTCCTGTTCTGCCGCAGTGTGTTCCGGCGTCACATTGACGATGGTGATGTCGTAGACCGATTCCACCGCGTCGCGCGTCCCGATGGTCTCGGCGAAGTGGTAGCCGGTGTCGAGGAACAGCACGTCCACACCCGGACGCACCTTGACGGCGAGGTCCACCAGCACCGCGTCCTGCATATTGGAGGCCACCACGTAACGGCCACCGAAATGACGATCCGTCCAGGCCAGCAGTTCCTCGGCTCCCGCGCCCTCCAATTCGGCGGCACCGCGGGCGGCAAGTTCACGCAGGTCGGCTTCGGTCATGACCGTCATGGGTGTTCTCCGCTCTTCGCGCGAGCGCTCATCGCTTGTTCTCCGCTCTTCGCGCGAGCGCTCATCGCTTGTTCTCCGCTCTTCGCGCGAGCGCTCATCGCTTGTTCTCCGCTCTTCGCGCGAGCGCTCATCGCAAGGCCTCCTCGTCGGCGCGCACCGCCCACACTGCGAATCGCTCACCCGGCTCACGCTGGGCGATGAAGTTGCGCACCACCCGCTCGATGTAATCGCCGAGCTCGGCGCTGGTCACCTTGTGCTGGCGCAGCTTGCGGCCGAAATTGCTGTCCAGGCCCAGGCTTCCGCCGAGGTGCACCTGGAAACCCTCCACCGGGCCATCCCCGTCGTCGATCATCTGGCCCTTGAAACCGATGTCGGCCACCTGGATTCGCGCACACGAGTTCGGGCAGCCGTTGAGGTGGACGGTGACCGGCACGTCGAGTTGTGCGTTGAGGTCGGCCAGCCGCTTCTCCAGGTCGGGAACCAGCGATTGCGCGCGCACCCGGGTCTCGGCGAAGGACAGCTTGCAGAACTCGATACCGCTGCAGGCCATCAGGTTCCGCCGCCAGTGCGACGGGGTGGCCGATAGGCCGAGGGCCTCCAGGCCCGCGATGAGTTCGTCGAGCTTGTCGTCGGGGACGTCCAGCACGATCAGCTTCTGGTGCGGGGTGAACCGGATCCGGTCCGAGCCCACCCGCTCGGCCAGGTCGGCGACCGCGGTGAGGATGGTTCCCGAAACCCGTCCGGCGATCGCCGCCACGCCGACGGCGTTGAGCCCGTTGCGGAGTCGCTGCACCCCGACGTGGTCGATCGGGCGGATGACCGGCTCCGGCGCGGGTCCGTCGATGAGTGGCCGCTTGAGGTACTCGGTTTCGAGAACTTCGCGGAACTTTTCTACGCCCCAGTCCTTGACCAGGAACTTGATCCGGGCCTTGGCGCGCAGTCGGCGGTAGCCGTAATCGCGGAAGAGGCTCACCACGGCCTCCCAGACGTCGGGCACCTCGTCGAGCGGCACCCAGGCGCCCAGGCGCTGGGCCAGCATCGGGTTGGTGGACAGACCGCCGCCGACCCACAGGTCCAGGCCGGGTCCGTGCTCGGGGTGGTTGACGCCGATGAACGCCACGTCGTTGATCTCGTGCACCACGTCCTGCTGGCCGCTGATCGCGGTCTTGAACTTGCGCGGAAGGTTCGCGTACTCCGGCTTGCCGATGTAGCGGCGCACGATCTCCTCGATCGCCGGGGTGGCGTCGATGACCTCGTTGAGCGATTCGCCGGCCAGCGGTGAGCCGAGCACCACGCGGGGGCAGTCGCCGCAGGCTTCGGTGGTCTGCAGGCCGACGCTGTCCAGTCGCCGCCAGATCTCCGGCATGTCCTCGATCCGGATCCAGTGGTACTGGATGTTCTGCCGGTCGGAGATGTCGGCGGTATCGCGGGCGAACTCGGTGGAGATCTGGCCGAGCATCCGCAACGATGCGGCGGTCAGCACGCCACCGTCGCTGCGCACCCGCAGCATGAAGTATGGGGCTTCGATGAGGTCGGTGTTCTCCTCACCGGTGAAGGTGCCGTCGTACCCCTCTTTGCGCTGGGTGTAAAGACCCAACCAGCGCATCCGCCCACGCAGGTCCACTTTGTCGATGCTGTCGAACCCCTGCTTGGCGTAGATCTCCTCGACGCGGGCGCGCACGTTGAGCGCCGGGTCTTCCTTCTTGAAGACCTCGTTGGGGTTCAGCGGCTCGGTGTCGCCAAGGGCCCATTGGCCCTCGCTGCGGGTCTTGGCGGGCCGCTCTGCCTTGGTCGGCTGGGTCATTGGTAGGGCTCCTCGGATCGGGGAGCCGGCCTGTGGGATAGGTCGCATCACCGGCTGCCGGTCGGCGACGCAAATCCGGCGGCCAGCTGGCTGGGGTGGCGGACTACGGCGTCAGATCGGACAACAACAGCTACAAACGCGCTTGAAGTCGACATGCCGCCGGACCACCAGCGCCACGATGCGCGAGGTCGACGAGTCGGCGGGCATGGCCGCTATTGTGCCACGCGCTCCACCGACCGGCCCAACCAATGAGATCCCAGGTCGCCGACGTCATTGATCAGGCGATCCGGGCCTCGCCCGCGCCGCCTGCGACACTAAGCCCATGCCCGTTCGCCCCGCCCCGGCGGTGCTGCCCGAACCGACCGTGACACCGGGCACGGCATTCGGCATCTACGTGCACGTCCCGTTCTGCGCCACCCGCTGCGGCTACTGCGATTTCAACACCTACACCGCCGGTGAGTTGGGCGGCGCCACCCCGGACGGCTGGCTAAGCGCACTGCGCGCCGAACTGGAACTGGCCGCTGCCACGGTGGGAGCGGTGACGGTGGACACCATCTTCGTCGGTGGTGGCACACCCTCACTGCTGGGAGGCGCCCGACTGGCGGCGGTGCTGGACGCGGTCGGCGGCGCATTCACGCTCTCGCCCGGCGCCGAGGTGACCACCGAGGCCAACCCGGAGTCCACCTCACCGGAGTTCTTCGACGCCATTCGCGCCGCCGGCTACACCCGGGTCTCGCTGGGCATGCAGTCCGCATCCCCGCGGGTGCTCGCCGTCCTGGACCGCACCCATTCGCCGGGCCGCGCCGTCGCCGCCGCCCGGGAGGCACTGGCCGCCGGGTTCGCCCATGTCAACCTCGACCTCATCTACGGCACGCCGGGGGAGTCCGACAGCGACCTGCTGGCCTCGCTGCACACCGCGGTGGACGCCGGCGTCGACCACGTCTCGGCCTACGCGCTGGTGGTCGAAGACGGCACCGCGCTGGCCCGGCGGGTGCGGCGCGGCGACATCGCCGCACCCGACGACGACGTCCTGGCCCACCGCTACCGGATGATCGACCGGGCGCTCACCGACGCCGGTCTTGACTGGTACGAGGTGTCCAACTGGAGCCGGCCCGGCGGCGAGTGCCGCCACAACGAGGGCTACTGGGCCGGCGGCCAATGGTGGGGTGCGGGGCCCGGTGCGCACGGATTCCTCGGCGACGTCCGTTGGTGGAATATCAAGCACCCCAGCAGCTATGCCGAGATCCTGCAGGGCACAACGCTGCCCGTCGCCGGATTCGAGCGGCTCGGCCCAGCCGACCGGCATGTCGAGCAGGTGATGCTCGGCATCCGGCTGCGCCGGGGACTGCCCGCCGATGTGCTGACCGATACCGAACGGCAGCGGGCCACCCAGGCGGTCGCCGACGGTCTGCTCGTCGAGGCAGCTGACCGGCTGGTGCTGACTGACCGGGGCCGGCTCCTGGCCGACGCGGTGGTCCGGGATCTGCTGGACGGCTGAGGCTGGGCCACAAACCACAGGGCCGCGAGGCGCCTCCTGACTGAAGCGTTCTCGCGGCCCTGGGGTCGCTGACTAATCGATGGCCATCAGCGGCGGCATTGGACCGATTCCGAACGGGGCCTTCTCCTCCTCCTAATGGCACTCTCCTAGTCGGTCTGCTAAACGGGCTGGTCGAAAACCCGTAAAATGGCGGCCGACCGCAGGAGGTGTCCATGGGAAGTGCCGATGATCGTCGCTTCGAGGTGCTGCGGGCCATCGTCGCCGACTTCGTCGCCACCAAAGAGCCGATCGGCTCCAAGGCGCTGGTCGAACGCCACAACCTCGGCGTTTCCAGCGCCACCGTCCGCAATGACATGGCCGTGCTGGAGGCGGAGGGCTACATCGCCCAGCCGCACACCAGTTCCGGCCGGGTTCCCACCGAAAAGGGCTACCGGGAGTTCGTCAACCGCATCGATCAGGTCAAACCGTTGTCGTCCTCGGAGCGCAGCGCCATCCTGTCGTTCCTGGAGACCGGGGTGGATCTCGACGACGTGCTGCGCCGCGCGGTGCGACTGCTGGCGCAGCTGACCCGACAGGTCGCGGTGGTGCAGTACCCGACGCTCTCGGCGTCGACGGTCCGCCACCTGGAGGTGGTGGCCCTGACGCCGGCCCGGCTGCTGATGGTTGTCATCACTGACTCCGGCCGCGTCGACCAGCGCATCGTGGAGCTCGGCGACACCATCGACGACCACCAGCTGGCGCAGTTGCGCGACGTCCTCGGTAAGGCGCTGGAGGGCAAGAGGCTCTCGGCGGCCTCAGTTGCGGTGGCCGACCTGGCCAGCCGGCTTAGCCAGGGCGGCACCTTCGGCGACGCCGTGGGACGCTCGGCCACCGTGCTGCTGGAGTCTCTGGTCGAACACAGCGAGGAGCGTCTGGTGCTGGGCGGCACAGCCAACCTGACCCGCAACACCGCCGACTTCGGCGGATCGTTGCGGTCGGTGCTGGAGGCATTGGAGGAGCAGGTCGTCGTCTTGCGTTTGCTGGCCGCCCAGCAGGAGGCCGGTAAGGTGACGGTGCGCATCGGCCACGAGACCGAGGCCGAGCAGATGGTCGGCACGTCGGTGGTCACCACCACCTACGGCAGCGCGGGAACGGTGTTCGGCGGCATGGGTGTGGTGGGCCCGACCCGGATGGACTATCCGGGAACCATGGCCAACGTCGCCGCGGTTGCGATGTACATCGGTGAAGTTCTGGGCAACCGCGCTGGCTGAGGCCGGCGCCGGCGGAGAGGTCAAGCGTGGCACGCGACTATTACGGACTGCTCGGAGTGAGCAGGAACGCCAGCGACGCGGAGATCAAGCGCGCCTACCGCAAGCTGGCCCGCGAACTGCACCCTGATATCAACCCCGACGAAGGCGAGCGGTTCAAGGAGATCAGCACCGCCTACGAGGTGCTCTCGGATCCGGAGAAGCGCCGCATCGTCGACCTCGGCGGCGACCCGCTGGGATCGGCCGGCGCCGGCGCCGGCGCCGGCTTTGCCGGTTTCGGCGGTCTCGGTGACGTGTTCGAGGCGTTCTTCGGCGGGGGCGGCGGCTCCCGCGGACCGGTGGGCCGGGTCCGCCCCGGGGCGGACTCGCTGCTGCGGATGCGGCTGACCCTGGCCGAGTGCGCCACCGGCGTCACCCGGCAGGTCACCGTCGACACCGCGGTGCTGTGCGACCTCTGTCAGGGCAGGGGCACCCATGGCAACTCGACGCCCGTCACCTGCGACATCTGCGGCGGGCGGGGCGAGGTCCAAAGCGTCCAGCGCTCCTTGCTCGGCCAGATCATGACGGCCCGGCCCTGCCCCACCTGCGGTGGCGTCGGCGATGTCATCCCGGACCCGTGCCACCGCTGCGGCGGTGACGGTCGGGTGCGCGCGCGCCGTGACATCAGCGTCAAGATCCCCCCCGGCGTCGCCGACGGGATGCGGGTACGGCTGGCGGCCCAGGGCGAGGTCGGCCCCGGTGGCGGACCCGCCGGTGACCTGTATGTGGAGGTCCACGAACAACAGCACGAGTTCCTCGTCCGCGACGGCGAGGACCTGCACTGCACCATCACCGTTCCGATGGTCGACGCCGCACTGGGCGCCAGCGTGACCATCGACGGGCTGCTCGGCGACGTCTCCGAGATCGTCATCGCCCCCGGCACCCAACCCGGGGCGGTGGTCACCCTGCGCGGGCACGGTATGCCCCGGCTGCGTTCCGACGCCCGCGGTGACCTGCATGCCCACATCGAGGTGACGGTGCCGGCCAAGCTCGACGCCCACACCCGGGAGTTGCTCACCCAGATCAAGAGCCGCAGCGGCGAGCAGGCCGCCGTCAAGTCCAGTCGCACGGCCGCGCAGCAGTCGGGCAGCGGGGGACTCTTCAGCCGGCTGCGGGAAACCTTCACCGGTCGCTGAGCCTTCCTGCCTCATGGCGGCCACCCTGTTCTACGCCGACGTCGTGCCGGCCGTCGGTGACACCGCCGTCGTCGATGGCGACGAAGGATTCCACGCGGCCACCGTCCGGCGGATCCGGCCGGGGGAGTCGCTGGTCATTTCCGACGGTGCGGGCGCACTGGCCGAGTGTGTCGTGGAACACGCCGACAAACGCAGCCTGACCGTACGGGTCACCGGCCGCCGGACCGCGCCACAGCCCGGGCCGCCGGTGACGGTGGTCCAGGCCATCCCGAAGTCCGAGCGCTCCGAACTGGCCGTCGAACTGGCCACAGAAGCCGGCGCCGACGAGATCATCGCCTGGCAGGCCGAACGATGTGTGGCCCGCTGGGAGGGTGACCGGGCCGCCAAGGGTCTGCGCAGGTGGCGGGCCGTGGCCCGGTCGGCGGCGCGACAGTCCCGGCGGCCCTGGATTCCGGACGTCGGCGGTCCGCTGTCCACCCGCGAACTGTGCGGCTACCTCGCCGGGCGCCGAAATGCGGTGGCGCTGGTGCTCCACGAGTCCGCCGAGCGGCGGGTTTCGGACATCCTTTTGGCCGGGGCGGAGGAGATCATCCTGGTGGTCGGACCGGAGGGCGGGATCAGCGACTCTGAACTCGATGCGCTGACCGCCGCCGGTGCGGTGACGACGGTGCTGGGGCCCACTGTCCTGCGCACTTCGACCGCGGCGGCGGTCGCACTGGGGTCGCTCGGTGTTCTCACCCCCCGGTGGGCGGGCTGATCGGTAGAATCAGCGGCAATATGACGCCCCGGGAAACCAGCACTGCCGCGCAGGTGCGCAGCAGCATGACTGTTCCGCCCGACCTCGTCGTGGGCCTGCTCGGTTCGGCTGACGGAAACTTGCGCGCTCTGGAGGCAAACCTCGCCGCTGAAGTGCACGTCCGCGGCAATGCGGTCAATCTGTCCGGCTCCGCCGCCGACGTGGCGCTGGCCGAACGGGTGATCTCCGAACTCGTCGCCATCGTGGCCGGCGGTCAGGCGTTGTCGCCGGATTCCGTCCGACGCAGCGTGGCGATGGTGTCCGGTGAGGACAGTGCGTCGCCGGCGGAGGTTCTGACGCTGGACATTCTGTCCCGGCGCGGCAAGACGATCCGGCCCAAGACGCTGAATCAGAAACGCTACGTCGACGCCATCGACACCAACACCGTCGTGTTCGGAATCGGTCCGGCCGGCACCGGTAAGACCTATCTGGCGATGGCGAAAGCCGTTCAGGCCCTGCAGACCAAACAGGTCACCCGGATCATCCTGACCAGGCCCGCGGTGGAAGCCGGTGAGCGCCTTGGTTTTCTGCCCGGCACGCTCAGCGAGAAGATCGACCCGTATCTGCGGCCGCTCTACGACGCCCTGCACGACATGATGGATGCCGAAGCGATTCCGAAGCTGATGGGCGCCGGAGTCATCGAGGTCGCGCCGCTGGCGTATATGCGTGGCCGTGCGCAGCCCCTGTCGACGAAGGTGTTGACGCCCTCCGGTTTCCGGCTGATCGGGGACATCGGAGTCGGCGATTTCGTGGTCGGCTCGAACGGCGAGCCCACAGAGGTTCTCGGTGTTTACCCGCAGGGCTTCAAGGAGATCTACCGCGTCCACACTCAGGATGGCTGCTCGACGCGCGCCTCCGGTGACCACCTCTGGTCGGTCTACACCAGAAGCGATCGGAGACGCGGCAAGCCTGCCCGGGTCCTCGAAACCAAGGAGATGATCGGCAATCTCCGGGCAGCGCACTACTACCGTTATGAGTTGCCGCTCCTGAGCGCACCGGTTCGTTTCGCGTCGCGGCCTGTTCCGTTCGATCCCTACGCGTTAGGCCTGCTGCTGGGAGATGGTTGCTTCAGCAGCATTGCCCCGCCAAGCTTCGCGACGAACGATCCCGAACTGGCGGCGGCACTTTCGCAGCT
Organism: Mycobacterium sp.; assembly: GCF_044342925.1. Lineage (GTDB taxonomy): Bacteria > Actinomycetota > Actinomycetes > Mycobacteriales > Mycobacteriaceae > Mycobacterium. The sequence continues at coordinate 15,583 of NZ_JBIIOV010000039.1, forward strand.
CGTGCCCGGAATCGAGGCTCGGCACAAGAGCGGCTGTGATTACATCCTGAACCGCGTTGCGCACGCCGGCGAGTCCAGGACTATCGAGAACCCGGTTCGGGGCGCTATGCGCCGGCTCGGGCTGGACGGGAAACGGTCCAGTGACAAATTCGTTCCTGCCGAGTATCTGCTCAATGACGCCGATGTGCGACTCGCGGTGCTGCAAGGCCTCCTCGACACCGACGGCGGACCTGTCATGCAGCAGGGCCGGACCTGCCGGATTCAATACACCACTGTCTCCGACCGGCTGCGCGACGACGTTAAGTTCCTCGTCCAGTCGCTTGGCGGAATCGTCTACATCCGCACCCGCAAGGCCGAGGGGCGCAAACCCGGCCTTGCCCGGGGGCGGGAAGTGCCGCACCGGTCGGACGCCCACATCCTCGATATCCGATTGCCCGAAGGTGTCGCGCCGTTCAGGTTGGCGCGTAAGGCCGCGAAGTACGACGAGGCCGGCGGCGGCCAACCACGGCGCTTCGTCGACAACATCGAACCTGCCGGCACGGAGGAAGCCGTGTGCATCCGCGTTGCCGCCGAAGACTCGCTCTATGTGACCGAGGACTTCCTGCTCACGCATAACACCCTCAACGATTCCTTCATCATCCTCGACGAGGCGCAGAACACCACCGCCGAGCAGATGAAGATGTTCCTCACCCGGTTGGGCTTCGGCTCGAAAATCGTTGTGACGGGGGACATTACGCAGGTCGACTTGCCCGGCGGTGCACGCTCCGGGTTGCGCGCGGCGCTCGATATCCTCGACGGCATCGACGACATCCACTTTTCCGAACTCACCAGCGCCGACGTGGTGCGCCACCGGCTGGTGTCCGACATCGTCGATGCCTACGCCCGCGCCGCCGAGCAGCCCGGGCTCAACCGGGCGCAGCGCCGGCGGCACTAGGAGCGGGTTCGCGCATGAGCATCGAGGTCTCCAACGAGTCGGGTATCGACGTATCCGAAGAGGAACTGATCAGCGTCGCGCGCTTCGTCATCCGCAAGATGGACGTCAACCCGGCGGCCGAGCTGTCGATGGTGCTGCTGGACCTCGCCGCGATGGCCGATCTGCACATGCGGTGGATGGATCTGCCGGGGCCCACCGACGTCATGAGCTTCCCGATGGACGAACTCGAACCCGGTGGCCGTCCGGACGCCCCGGAGCCGGGCCCGTCGATGCTCGGCGATATCGTGCTGTGCCCTCAGTTCGCCGCCGAACAGGCCGCGGCGGCCGGACACAGCCTTGGCCAGGAACTCGCCCTGCTGACCGTTCACGGCGTACTGCACCTGCTGGGTTACGACCATGCCGAACCGGACGAGGAGAAGGAGATGTTCGCACTGCAGCGCCAACTTCTCGAGGAGTGGGTTGCCGACCAGGTGAACGCCTATCACTCCGACCGTCAGGCGGAACGCGACAAGCGGCTGCTGGACAAGTCCCGGAACTTCGACCGGTGAACGGCTTGGAGCATTGAACGGCCTCGCGCCGCTGATCGGCGCGATTGCCCTGATTCTGCTGGGCGGACTGTTCTCGGCGATCGACGCGGCGATCAGCACGGTGTCCATGGCGCGGATCGAGGAACTCGTCCGCGATGAACGGCCCGGGGCGGTGCGGCTCGCCAGGGTGGTCACCGAACGGCCGAAATACGTCAATCTGGTTGTGCTGCTTCGGATCGTGTGTGAAGCCATCGCGAGCGTCTTGATGGTGGCCTACCTCAACGACCGGTTCGGGTTGCGCTGGGCGCTGATCGGCGCCGCCGCGATCATGACCGTCGCCAGTTTCGTGGTCGTCGGTGTCGGTCCGCGCACCCTGGGTCGCCAGCGCGCCTACTCCATCGCACTGGCGTCGGCCATTCCGTTGCAGGCGATTTCGGTACTGCTGACCCCGATCAGTCGGCTGCTGATCCTGCTGGGCAACGCCGTCACGCCGGGCCGCGGTTTCCGCCACGGCCCGTTCGCCTCGGAGATCGAGTTGCGCGAAGTGGTCGACCTGGCCCAGCAGCGCGGCGTGGTGGCCGACGAGGAACGCCGGATGATCCAGTCGGTGTTCGAACTCGGCGACACCCCGGCCCGCGAGGTGATGGTGCCGCGCACCGAGATGGTGTGGATCGAAAGCGACAAGACCGCCGCCCAGGCCACCTCGCTGGCGATCCGCAGCGGCCACTCCCGGATGCCGGCGATCGGTGATGACGTCGACGACATCGTGGGCGTGGTCTACCTGAAAGATCTTGTGCGACGGACCTATTACTCCGCGCAGGCCGCCCGGGACATCACCGTCGCCGAGGTGATGCGCCCGGCGGTGTTCATCCCGGACTCCAAGCCGCTCGACGACCTGCTCAAGGAGATGCAGCGCGACCGTATCCACATCGCCCTGCTGGTCGACGAGTACGGCGCCACTGCCGGCCTGGTCACCATCGAGGACGTGCTGGAGGAGATAGTCGGTGAGATCGCCGACGAGTACGACACCGATGAGGTCGCACCGGTGGAAGACCTGGGGGACAAGACGTTCCGAGTGTCGGCACGGTTGCCCATCGAGGACGTCGGCGAGCTCTACGACATCGAGTTCGATGACGACCTCGACGTCGACACCGTCGGCGGCCTGGTGGCGCTGGAGTTGGGCCGGGTACCGCTACCGGGTGCCGAGGTGGTGTTGCACGGCCTGCGGCTGCGGGCCGAAGGCGAGCGCGACCCGCGGGGCCGGCAGCGGATCACCACCGTCCTGGTGCGCCCGGCCGATTCCGGCGCAGACGCAAACGGGGACGGCCGTGGCTGACAACTTCCGCTCGGGCTTCGTGTGTCTGGTCGGTCGGCCCAACACCGGTAAGTCGACGCTGACCAATGCCCTGGTCGGTAGCAAGGTGGCGATCACCTCCAAACGTCCGCAGACCACCCGTCACACCATCCGGGGCATCGTGCACCGCCCGGATTTCCAGATCGTCCTGGTCGACACCCCTGGGCTGCACCGGCCGCGCACCCTGCTGGGTAAGCGGCTCAACGACCTGGTGCGCGACACCTATTCCGAGGTCGACGTCATCGGCTGGTGTGTGCCCGCCGACGAACAGATCGGTCCGGGGGACCGGTGGATCTACGAGCAGATCCGGTCGGTGGCGCCGAGGACCACGCTGGTGGTCATCGTCACCAAGATCGACAAGGTCCCCAAGGACCGGGTGGCCGCACAGCTGATGGCGGTCAGCGAACTGGTGGGCGAGCACGCCGCCGCGATCGTCCCGGTGTCGGCCACGACCGGCGAGCAGGTCGACGTCCTGATCGGGGTGCTGGCCGATCAGCTGGAGCCGGGACCGGCGTTCTACCCCGACGGCGAACTCACCGACGAGCCCGAAGAGGTCCTGATGGCGGAGCTCATCCGGGAGGCCGCGCTGGAAGGGGTCCGCGAGGAACTGCCGCACTCCCTGGCCGTGGTGATCGACGAGGTGTCCCCGCGTGAGGGCCGCACCGAGGAGCAGGGCGAACTGATCGACGTTCACGCGCTGATCTACGTCGAACGCGACAGCCAGAAGGGCATCGTCATCGGCAAGGGCGGGGCCAGGCTCAAAGAGGTCGGCACCCGTTCGCGCCGCCAGATCGAGAAGCTGCTGGGCACCAAGGTCTATCTCGACCTTCGCGTCAAGGTGGCCAAGAACTGGCAGCAGGACCCGAAGCTGCTCGGCCGGCTGGGTTTCTAGGCGGCCGAGTGCATCGGCGACGATGCGCGCACGGGCGCAGTAAATGCCAGCGACACCCGAGCGCCGCGCCTGAGATTAGCCGGCGAGTTGGTCCGGTGGTGGCTGCGCCTGGAACGGCGGGTACCACCACCATTGAGCGCGCTCCCCGGTCGGTCCGGGGCACGGTGGAACGTCGGGCGGGGGTCCGTGGGGCGGACGTGCCAGCGATCCGGAGCTGAGAATGTCGCCGTCGCTGTCGCGGACGACCAGGTGATCGGCCGGTCCGGTGATGGTGATGCCGCCGCTGTGGTGCATGCGGTGGTGATACGGGCAGAGCAGGACAAGGTTGGCCAGTTCGGTGGGGCCGCCGTCTTCCCAGTGCCGGATGTGGTGGGCATGCAGTCCGCGGGTGGCGGCACAGCCCGGGATGGCGCAGGTGGGGTGGCGGTGTTCGAGCGCGCGGCGCAGTCGCCGGTTGATCGTGCGGTTGGTGCGGCCGGCGCCGATCACTTGGCCGTCACGTTCGAACCAGGCTTCACAGGTGGCGTCACAGGTGAGGTATTGCCGGTCGGCGTCGGTGAGCAGCGGGCCGAGATGTAATGCACCGGTGCGTTTTTCGACATCGACGTGTACCACCACGGTGGTGCGCTGCCCGTGTGGTCGGCGGCTCACCTCGGCATCCCAGCCGGCCTCGACCAGTGCCATGAAGGCGTCGGCGGTGTTGGGCGTCGGCGGTCGCTCATCGGATCCGCCCTCACGATCACTGTGATCGTTCTCCCACCTTGTGATCAGCGCGTCGAGATGGGACTGGATTGCCGCGTCGAACGTCGCCGCCTCATCGTGAGGCAGGGTAATGCGCCAGCTCGTGGACCGTTCGCCGCAGTTCTTGGTGACCGAGCGCAGGGGCGGGATTGCAGGTTCAGGGTGAGATCGGGGCTCAAGCCTGACCGCTGTGCGCAGCTGGTTGACTGACGCTACCGCGGCCAGCTCGGCATAGTGCTCATCGGAGCCCTCGCCGGCCCGCGCTGCGATGACACCGACCTGATCCAGCGACAGCCGGCCTTCCCGCATGCCCTGCGCGCAACGGGGAAACTCCCCGAGCCGACCTGCGACCGTGGCGATCGTGTGCGCGGTGCCCGATGAGGTGCCGAGCTTCCAGGCCACCAACGCCGGGATCGAGCGCGCACCGGTGCGGCCCCAAAGCTCGTCGCGCTCGATCTCGGCGACGATCTCTACGATGCGTCCATCGATCGCGTTGCGCTGACCGGCCAACTCTGACAACTCGTCGAACAGCGCCTCGATGCGCTGCTGAGCCGGTGCTGACGGGGTCACGACTACATCGTCGCAGCGGGGTCTGACATTGATGTCTGACATTGATGATGGAAGAGCGTTACCGCGCAGGTCGTGGACTGGATCTGTCCGACCTTGCAGCGCTACCTGACCGGTTAGGGCGCGCGTCCGCGCTGATGTCCCCTAGCGGTGACAGACTGGACCGATGCGGCTGTACCGGGATCGGGCGGTCGTCGTGCGCCAGCACAAGCTGGGCGAAGCCGACCGCATCGTCACCTTGCTGACCCGCGACCACGGTCTGGTCCGCGCGGTCGCCAAGGGGGTTCGCCGCACCCGCAGCAAGTTCGGCTCCCGGCTGGAGCCGTTCGCCCATATCGACGTCCAACTGCACCCCGGCCGCAACCTCGACATCGTCACCCAGGTGGTTTCGATCGACGCCTTCGCCACCGACATCGTCTGCGACTACGGCCGCTACACCAGCGCCTGCGCGATCCTGGAGACCGCCGAGCGGCTGGCCGGTGAGGAACACGCCCCAGCCCCGGCCCTGCACCGGCTCACCGTCGGCGCGCTGCGGGCGGTCGCCGACGGCGCCCGGCCCCGCGAGCTGGTGCTGGACGCCTATCTGCTGCGCGCCATGGGCATTGCCGGCTGGGCCCCGTCGCTGACCGAATGCGCCCGCTGCGCCGCGCCGGGCCCGCACCGGGCGTTCCATATCGCCGCCGGCGGCAGTGTGTGCATGCACTGCCGGCCATCCGGTTCGGCCACCCCGCCGCAGGCGGTCCTGGACCTGATGGCGGCGCTGTACGAGGGCGATTGGGCGGCTGCCCAGGAGTCGTCGTCGTCGCACCGGGGGCAGGCCAGCGGCCTGGTGGCAGCGCATCTGCAGTGGCACCTGGAACGACAGCTACGGACTTTGCCACTGGTGGAGCGGGTCTACTCCCATCCCGTTGATCATGACGCGACGACCTTCAGGCAGGATGTGCCCCATGGCGATGGACCGGGTGGCCAACTCCTGGCTGGGGGGTGAGCGCAGGGGCAGGGAGCAGTTTCCGCAACTGCCGCCCGCGCCCGCCGACTACCCGGTATTCCCCGACACAACCCGCTGGCCCGTGGTGTTCCCGGAGTTGCCAGCCGCTCCCGGCGGCGGTCCGCGGCGTCCACCCCAGCATCCGTCCAAGGCCGTCGCTCCGGCCATCCCCGCCGACCAGTTGCCCCGGCACGTCGCCATCGTGATGGACGGCAACGGCCGCTGGGCCACCCAGCGCGGCCTCAGCCGCACCGAGGGCCACAAGATGGGCGAGGCCGTCCTGATCGACATCACCTGCGGCGCGATCGAATTGGGTATCAAGCACCTGAGCGTGTACGCGTTCTCCACCGAG
>NZ_JBIIOV010000194.1:0-5687 GCF_044342925.1 Mycobacterium sp.
AGCCGGACCTGCGCGGAGTCAGCCAGCGTCAGCGGGGCGACCCGCAGTGTGGTCGCCGACGGGGCGGCGACGTCGGTGACGCCGTACTCGCGGCACAGCAACCGCAGCCGGGCCACCGCCATCAGTCGTTGCGCCGGTTCGGGCAGCGGACCGTACCGGTCGACGAGTTCGTCGATTGCCGCGGCGATGGCGGCCTCGTCGGCGGCCGCGGCCAGCCGCCGGTAGGCCTCCAGGCGCAGCCGGTCGCTGCCGATGTAGTCCGGCGGCAGGTGCGCGTCGACGGGAAGGTCGATGCGGACGTCTTTGGGCTCCTCGGCCATAGACACCGGTTTTCCGCCTGATGCCGCTTCTAAGGCGGCTCGGTAGGCCTCCACGGCCTCGCCGACCAGCCGCACGTACAGGTCGAAACCCACCCCGGCGACGTGCCCCGACTGCTCAGCGCCCAGCACGTTGCCCGCGCCGCGAATCTCCAAGTCCTTCAACGCGACTGCCATACCCGCGCCCAGCTCGTTGTTCTGGGCGATGGTGGCCAGCCGGTCGTGAGCGGTCTCGGTCAGCGGGGTCTCGCGGGGATACAGGAAGTACGCGTAGCCACGCTCGCGGCTGCGGCCCACCCGTCCGCGCAGCTGATGCAACTGGGACAGCCCGAAGGTGTCGGCGCGCTCGACGATCAGAGTGTTGGCATTGGAGATGTCCAGGCCGGTCTCGACGATCGTGGTGCACACCAGGATGTCGTAGTCGCGGTTCCAGAACCCCTGCACCGTCTGCTCCAGCAGTTCCTCGGGCATCTGCCCGTGCGCCACCGCCACCCGCGCCTCAGGCACCAGCCCCCGCACCCGCGCCGCGGCGGCGTCGATGCTGCTGACCCGGTTGTGCACGTAGAACACCTGCCCGTCGCGCAGCAGTTCGCGGCGCAGCGCGGCGGCCACCTGTTTGTCGTCGTGCGGGCCGACGTAAGTCAGCACCGGGTAGCGCTCCTCGGGCGGGGTGAGGATGGTCGACATCTCGCGGATGCCGGCCAGGCTCATCTCCAGGGTCCGCGGGATCGGGGTGGCGCTCATGGTCAGCACGTCGACGTGGGTGCGCAGGCTCTTGATGTGTTCCTTGTGCTCGACGCCGAAACGCTGCTCCTCGTCGACGACCACCAGGCCGAGGTCCTTCCACCGCACCCCGGTCTGCAGCAGCCGGTGGGTGCCGATGACGATGTCGACGCTGCCGTCGGCCATGCCGTCGAGCACCGTGCGCGAGTCGGCCGGATCGGTGAACCGCGACAGGCCCCGAACGGTCACCGGGAAGCCGGCCATCCGCTCGGTGAAGGTCTGCAGATGCTGGTCGGCCAGCAGGGTGGTGGGCACCAGCACGGCCACCTGCTTGCCGTCCTGCACCGCCTTGAACGCCGCCCGCACCGCGATCTCGGTCTTGCCGTAGCCGACGTCGCCGCAGATCACCCGGTCCATCGGGACGGCCTTCTCCATATCGGCCTTGACCTCGCTGATGGCGGTCAGCTGGTCGACGGTCTCGGTGAACCCGAACGCGTCCTCCATCTCGGCCTGCCACGGGCTGTCCGGGGCGAAGGCGTGCCCGGGGGCCGCCTGCCGTTTGGCGTAGAGCGCGACGAGCTCGCCGGCGATCTCGCGAACGGCCTTGCGCGCCTTGGTCTTCGTGTTGGCCCAGTCGCTGCCGCCGAGTTTGCTCAGACTGGGCTGCTCGCCGCCGACGTAGCGCGAGAGCTGATCCAGCGAGTCCATCGGGACGAACAACTTGTCGGCCTGGTGGCCCTTCTTGCCGGCGTACTCCAGCACCAGATACTCCCGGCGTGCCCCGCCGACAGTGCGTTCCACCATCTCGACGAACCGGCCGATGCCGTGCTGGTCGTGCACCACCAGATCACCGGCGGTCAGGGCCAGCGGGTCGACGGTGTTGCGCCGCCGCGCCGCCAGCCGCTTACCCTCGGGGCCGGTGGCCCGATTTCCGGTCAGGTCGGTCTCGGTGATCACCACCAGGTTGGCGTCGGGGATCACGATTCCGGTGTGCAGCGGGCCTTTGAGCACGCCGACCACACCCGGCTTGGGCGGGTCGCCGGGTTCCAGCAGCGCGGCGGCGGTGTCGTGCTCGCCGAGTTGCTCGACGACCCGGTGAGCGGTGCCGGTGCCCGGGGCGACGACGACGGCCAGGCCGCCGGTGAGCACGTGGGCGCGCAGCATGGCGAAGATCTCCTCCACGTGCGCCTGCTGGCCGCGGGCCGACGGGGCAGCCCGCACGTCGAGTTCGACGACGCCCTCGGACGACAGCTGACCGACCGTCCACCACCGGTGGCCGGTCTCGGCCGCCGCGGCGCGCACGTCGTCGAGTTCACGGAAGCCCGATCCGCTGAGTCGCTCCAGGTCGATCGGGGCGTCACCACCGACGGCCGCCACCGACCAGGAGGCCTCCAGGAACTCCCGGCCGGTCTTGATCAGGTCGGCGGCGCGGGTGCGGACCTTTTCGGGGTCGCAGATCAGCAGCGGGGCGCCGGCCGGCAGATGATCCACCAGCGAACCCAGCTTCTCCGGCCGCAGCACCGGGGCCAGCGCCTCCATGCCGTCCACCGGGATGCCCTCGGCCAGCTTGGCCAGCATGTCCCCGATGCTGCCGGTGACCTGGTTGTCGTCGAGCGGGGCGTGGGCCGCCATCTGCGCCGCGCGGGCGCGCACCTCGTCGGTGAGCAGCAATTCGCGGCACGGCACCGCCACCACGGTGCCGACATCGGCCTCGGGGATCGAGCGCTGATCGGCGACGGCGAACATCCGCATCTCGGTGATCTCGTCGCCCCAGAACTCGACGCGCACCGGATGTTCGGCGGTAGGCGGGAAGACGTCGAGGATGCCGCCGCGCACCGCGAACTCCCCGCGCCGGGCCACCATGTCCACCCGGTTGTAGGCCAGTTCGGCCAGCCGGGTCACCACGCTCTGGAAGTCCAGTTCGGCGCCCACCCGCAGGGTCACCGGCTCGATCTCGGCCAGGTCGGCGGCCATCGGCTGCAGCAGCGAGCGCACCGTGGTCACCACCACCCGCAACGGCGGGCCCAGATCGAGGTCATCCGGGCGGGCCAGCCGGCGCAGCAGCAGCATCCGGGCGCCGACGGTGTCCGCCCCCGGTGAGAGCCGCTCGTGCGGCAGCGTCTCCCAGGACGGGAACATCGCCACCGCGTCGCCGTGTACCCCGCGCAGTTCGGCGGTCAGGTCGTCGGCCTCCCGGCCGGTCGCGGTGACCACCAGCAGCAGCCCGCCTTCAGACCCGCTGCGACCCAGGGCGCAGGCGACGAACAACTGGGCGCTGGCCGGGCCGACCAACGCCAGGGTCTCCGGACGCTGCGCGGCACGCTCGGCGAGGTCGAGGAACTGCGGCGCGGTCAGCGCGGCGTGGACCAGACCCGACAGCGGGGTCTGCACCCTCCGACGCCCCGTCATGATCACCACAGTCTAGGAGGCGCTGCAAAAACCGTTGCGGCGGTGCTTCTTTGGAAGGGCAAGTGGATCACTCGCCCTGCAACTCCGGGTCGGCTTCCAGGCCGGTCAGGCCGTTCCACATCAGGTTCACCAGGTGCGCGGCCACCACTTCCTTGGCCGGCTCCCGGGCGTCGAGCCACCACTGGGCGGTCATCGACACCGAGCCCACCAGCGCGCGGGCGTACAGCGGCGCCAGATCGGGGTCTAGGCCGCGACGGGAGAAATCGCCCGCCAGAATCGAGGCCACCTGGCCCACCGCATCGTCGAACAGGGTCGAGTAGGTGCCCGGGCTCAGCGACGCCGGGGAGTCGCGGATCAGCACCCGGTAGCCGTCGGTGCGCTCCTCGATGTAGGTCAGCAGCGCCAGCGTCACCGCCTCGACGCGGGGCCGGTGCTGTTTGTCGGTCAGGGACGCGGTGACACCGTCGAGCAGCGCCGACATCTCCCGGTCGACCACCACCGCGTACAGGCCCTCTTTGCCGCCGAAGTGCTCATAGACCACCGGCTTGGACACCCCGGCACGCTGGGCGACCTCCTCGATGGCGGTGCCGTCGTAGCCGCGTTCGGCAAAGAGCGCGCGGGCGATGTCGATGAGCTGGTGCCGGCGTTCGCTGCCGGTCATCCGAGCCCGCGGCGGCCGGGGCTGACCCTGCGGTGCTGCCACCGCTACAGGGTACTGGGGTGCACTAAAGTCGTTGGCGGAAGATCCGTCGCCGTCCATGGCGGGGCGATTCGCCGTGGTGTAATTGGCAGCACCTCTGATTTTGGTTCAGATAGTTCAGGTTCGAGTCCTGGCGGCGAAGCGGTGCTGTTTCCCGCGACTGTGCGGTCCGGTACGCCACGAACGGCGTGTCGCGGACCAATCCGCACACTCAGATGAGGTGGGCATGACGACAACCAAAGATTCCGCCGTCCTGGTGCTGGCCGCCGGTTCCGGCACCCGGATGCGCTCGGATACCCCCAAGGTGCTGCATTGCCTCGGCGGCCGCAGCATGCTGGCGCACACGCTGCACGCGGTGGCCAAGGTCGCCCCGCAGCACCTGGTGGTGGTGCTGGGTAAGGACCGCGAGCGCATCGCCCCGGTAGTCGGCGAGCTTGCCGACGAGCTGGCGCGGCCGATCGAGATCGCGGTGCAGGACCAGCAGTTGGGCACCGGCCACGCCGCGCTGTGCGGCCTGTCCGGGTTGCCGGAGGACTTCGACGGCACGGTGGTGATCACCTCCGGCGACATCCCGCTGCTGGACGCCGACACCCTGGCCGACCTGATCGCCACGCACTCCAGCGAGCCGGCCGCGATCACCGTGCTAACCACCACCGTGCCCGACGCGCACGGCTACGGCCGGATCCTGCGGACCCAGGACGGTGAGGTCATCGCGATCGTCGAGGAGACCGACGCCACCCCGCAGCAGCGCCGCATCCGGGAGATCAACGCCGGCGTCTACGCCTTCGACGTCGCCGCGCTGCGCGACGCGCTGGGCCGGCTGTCGTCCAACAACGCCCAGCACGAGCTGTACCTGACCGATGCCATCGCGATCGTCCGGGCCGCCGGCCGGGTGGTGCACGCCAAACACGTCGACGACTCCGCGCTGGTGGCCGGCGTCAACGACCGGGTGCAACTGGCCGACCTCGGGGCCGAGCTGAACCGCCGCGTGGTGGCGGCCCACCAGCGCGCCGGGGTCACCGTGGTCGATCCGCGCAGCACCTGGATCGACGTCGACGTGACGATCGGCCCCGACACCGTCGTGGCACCGGGCACCCAGCTGCTGGGCGGCACCCGGATCGGAACGCACTGCATGATCGGCCCGGACACCACGCTGACCGACACCCAGGTGGGCGACGGCGCGTCGGTGGTCCGCACCCACGCGGTCGAGGCGTTCGTCGGGGCGCGGGCCGAAGTGGGCCCGTTCAGCTACCTGCGGCCGGGCACCCGGCTGGGCGACGACGGCAAGCTCGGCGCGTTCGTCGAGACCAAGAACGCCGTGATCGGAACCGGAACCAAGGTGCCGCACCTGACCTACGTCGGCGACGCCGACATCGGCGAGTACAGCAACATCGGCGCGTCCAGCGTCTTTGTCAACTACGACGGCGAGAACAAGAGCCGCACCACCGTCGGCTCCCATGTGCGAACCGGCAGCGACACCATGTTCGTCGCCCCGGTCACCGTGGGCGACGGTGCCTACACCGGCGCCGGCACCGTGC
>NZ_JBIIOV010000195.1:0-5686 GCF_044342925.1 Mycobacterium sp.
CCAGCCGCTGCAACGGCAGACCGCCGCGGCGCACTTCCCGGGCGATCGCGTCCTTCCCGGATTCCAGCGCCTCTTCGCGGCGTTCCTTGGCGAACCACTGCCGGATCTTGGCCTTGGCGCGTGGGGACACCACGAAGCCCTGCCAGTCCCGCGATGGGCCGGCGTTGGGCGCCTTGGAGGTGAAAACCTCCACCACTTCCCCGTTTTCGAGCTTGCGTTCCAGCGCCACCAGCCGGCCGTTGACCCGCGCACCGATGCAGCGGTGGCCGACCTCGGTGTGGACCGCGTAGGCGAAGTCCACCGGCGTGGAGCCCGCCGGCAGGGTGATCACATCCCCCTTGGGGGTGAAGACGAAGATCTCCTGCACGGCCAAGTCGTAGCGCAGCGACTCGAGGAACTCCCCGGGGTCGGCGGCTTCCCGCTGCCAGTCGAGCAGCTGGCGCATCCAGGCCATGTCGTCGATCTCACCGGCGGCATGCGGGTGTGGAACTCCGTTGCGCCCCTTGGCTTCTTTATAGCGCCAGTGCGCGGCGATGCCGTACTCCGCGGTCCGGTGCATGTCGCGGGTGCGGATCTGCACCTCCAGCGGCTTGCCCTCCGGCCCGACGACGGTGGTGTGCAACGACTGGTACACCCCGAACCGGGGTTGGGCGATGTAGTCCTTGAACCGGCCGGGCATCGGCTGCCACAGCGAGTGCACCACGCCCACCGCGGCGTAACAGTCGCGGATCGCATCACAGAGGATTCGCACCCCGACCAGGTCGTGGATGTCGTCGAAGTCGCGGCCCTTGACGATCATCTTCTGGTAGATCGACCAGTAGTGCTTGGGCCGGCCCTCGACGGTCGCACCGATCTTCATCGCACTGAGCGCGGCGTTGATGTCGGTGCGCACCTTGGCCAGATAGGTGTCCCTGGACGGCGCCCGGTCGGCCACCAGCCGGACGATCTCGTCGTACCGCTTGGGATGCAGGATGGCGAACGACAGATCCTCCAACTCCCACTTCACCGTCGCCATACCGAGCCGATGAGCAAGGGGCGCAATGACTTCCAGCGTCTCCCTAGCCTTTCGGACCTGCTTCTCGGGCGGCAGGAACCGCATGGTCCGCATGTTGTGCAGCCGGTCGGCGACCTTGATCACCAGCACCCGGGGGTCGCGGGCCATCGCGATGATCATCTTGCGGATCGTCTCGCCCTCGGCGGCGCTGCCCAGCACCACCTTGTCCAGCTTGGTCACGCCGTCGACGAGGTGACCGACCTCCTCGCCGAATTCCGCGGTCAATGCCTCCAGGGTGTAGCCGGTGTCCTCGACGGTGTCGTGCAGCAGCGCCGCAACCAGCGTGGTGGTATCCATGCCCAGTTCGGCCAGAATGTTCGCCACCGCCAGCGGGTGGGTGATGTACGGGTCGCCGGAGCGACGCATCTGGTCGGCGTGCCGTTGGTCGGCAACCTCATAGGCCCGCTGCAGCAGCGACAGATCGGCTTTGGGATAGATCTCCCGGTGCACCGCGACCAGCGGCTCCAGGACCGGGTTGATGGTGCCGCGCCCGGCGGTCATTCGGCGTGCCAGGCGAGCCCGCACCCGGCGGGATGCGCTGGCCGCCTTCACAGCGGCGGGGGCGGGGGCTTCGGGACGCGGTTCCGGCAGCTCAGCGACCGGTGGCGCCGCGGCGCCCATGGGTGCGCCGGAGTCTTCGTCGGCCAACGCTCACCTCCCGTCCCCACCGAGGATATCGCCCGGGAACCCTCGGCGGGGTGTCACCGGGCCGCTCGACGGACGCGCTAAATCTGCTGCACGGCGCACACCGGAAGCGGCGAGAGGCGCTCCCGGCCGCGCAGTGCGGTCAGTTCGAGCACCACCGCGGCGGCCGTGACCTCGGCCTCGGCGGCCGCCAGCAGGTCGCGGGCGGCCGTTACCGTGCCACCGGTGGCCAGCACGTCATCGACGATGGCCACCCGGCGCCCTGCCAGTGGGATGCCGTCGGCCGGTATCTCCAGCGACGCCGTCCCGTATTCAAGGGTGTAGCGCAGGCTGCGCACCGGCGGCGGCAGCTTGCCGCCCTTGCGCACGGCCAGCACGCCCACACCGAGCCGATAAGCCACCGCCCCACCGATCAAAAAGCCGCGGGCGTCGATTCCGGCGATGAGGTCGGCGCCGTCGACCATGGCCGCCAGCGCATCGGTGACCGCCGCGAAGCCGCCGGCGTCGGCCAGCACCGGCGTCAGGTCGCGGAACAGCACACCGGGCTCAGGGAAGTCGGGAATCTGGCGGGTGAGGGCGGTGAGGATCCCGGCAGGGTCCGTTGCGAACTCGCGGCCGCCTTCAGGCCGGCTCACGGCTCCAGCCGCCACCGGTCCATGTTCCACCCGGCGCCCCACTTGGTGGGGTTCGCCTGCACGGCGAACATCTTTTTCGACGAGATCAGGGTGCGCTGCTGGCGGTACAGCGGCAGGGTCGGCACGTCGGTCCACAGGATCGGCGCGGCGTCGCCCAGCAGCCTGGCCTGTTCCTTCGGGGCGGTGGTGATAACCATCGCCGAGATGATGCCGTCGATCTGCGGGTTGGCGTAACCGGGCAGGTTGTTGCCGTTGCCCGAGAAGAAAGTGTAGGCGTCCAGGGCCGAGGAGCCCGTGGACCCGCTGCCCGCCGCCCCACCGGTGCTGGCCAGCAGCGCGTCGATCTGTCCGTCGCGCAGGGTCTGCGGGCCGGTGCCCGGGGCGGTCACGTCGACCACCGTGATACCCGCCGGCGCGCATGCCTGGGTGATCGCCGCGACGGCGGCGGCCAGCCGGGGGTTGGGCGCCTGGTAGCCCAGTCGCATCGTCAGTGGCTGGTCCTGCAAGGCAGCCCTGGCCGCATCGGGGTTGGCCACGTTGTACTGGTCGGCCAGCGGCCCGGTCTCCAGCACGGTGTAGGCGTCCTCGTTGTCCGGATTGAGCCGGGTCTGGGCGATCGGCACGCCGGCGTTGCGGGCGATCACGTCACGCGGGATGCAGGACGCCACCGCCCGGCGCACCTCCGGCGTCGACACCGACCCTTTGGGCCCGAAGATGAGCTGTTCGATTCCGCCGGAAGGGATTTCGGTGCTCTGGTACTCGTCCGGCGTGGTCAGGGTGCCCGACGAACCAGTGGCCACGTCGACGACGTGGAAGCTGCCGTTGTTGATGCGGTCCTGCACGTCGAGCCCGCGCGGCCAGACGGTGATCCGCTTGGTCACCGGCTTGGCGCCCCACCACTGGTCGTTGGCGGTCAGCACCACCGCGCCGCTGTCGAGCACCGAGTCGATCTTGTAGGGCCCCGATGACGGGAACCGCTTGAGGGCTTCGGCGTCCATGCCCGGCTTGAGATCCCAGATGGTGTTCCAGGTCTCCGCGATCCGGCTGACCGCGCCCGGATCCCCGCTCAGCAGGGCACCGGTGACGTCGATACCGAGTTCGTCGGCAAGGACGTGCGAGGGCATCAGCGACGTGGCGGTGAACAGCTGGTTGTAGTCGACCATCCCGCGGGTGGGCAGGAAATTGACCTTGGCCTTCTTCTGCCCGGTCTGGCACTCGATGCCGGCGATGTCGATGTAGCCGGCCCTGCTGGCCGAGTTGAATCCCGGCAGCCGACCGGACTGGGCCGCCCAGGTCAGCACCATATCGTCGCACGTGATGGGTTTGCCGTCGGAGTACACCGCGTTGTCAGAGATCTGATAGTCCAGGGTGAGCGGTTCCCGACCGGCGACTGTCACGGTCCCGAAGTCGTTGTCGGCCAGCGCCTGCCCTTCCGGGCCGTGGAAGCTGAATCCGGTGAGGGTCCGCGCGAACGCCTGCGGGCCGGCGGAGGCGGCGCCGTTGACGGTGTTGGTGTTGTAGCTGCTCAGCACTCCGTCAACGGCGTAGTTGACCTGTTCGACTGCAGTATCCGCGCACCCGCTGAGCATGGTGGGGAAGGCGATGGTTCCAGCGGCCACCGCGACGGCGGACAGGCGGCGCCGCAAACCGAGCCTCAAAGCCTTGCCGCCCTATCGTTCCCGCTTGCCGGACGGTCGCCGCGGCCGCACCGGACGCACCGGCGTGGACCCGCCTTGACCAGTGCCCGCGCCCACCGCCACTGTCTCGACCTCGCCGACGGCGGTGGTGGTGGCCACTTCGGCCGAGCCGGCGCCGCCCTGGCGCCGGTTGAGCACCCGGCGGGTGTGATCGCGCACCAGCTTGGTGCGCTCCCGCAGGCTCACCAGCAGCGGGGTGGCGAAGAAGATCGAGGAGTAGGTACCGGCCAGGATGCCGATCAGCAGTACCAGCGAGAGGTCCTTGAGCGTGCCGACACCGAGCAGCCACACCGCCACGACCATCAGCGCCAGCACCGGCATGATCGAGATGAGGCTGGTGTTGATGGAGCGCATGAAAGTCTGGTTTACCGCGAGGTTGGCCTGCTCGGCGAAGGTCCGCCGGGTGGTGTGCTGGAAGTCCTTGGTGTTCTCTTCGACCTTGTCGAACACGATGACGGTGTCGTAGAGCGAGTAGCCGAGGATGGTGAGCAGGCCGATCACGGTGGCCGGGGTCACCTCGAAGCCGATCAGCGAATAGATGCCGGCGGTGATGATGAGGTCCAGGAACAGCGAGCCCAGAGCCGCCATCGCCATGTACTTCTCGTACCGGATCGCGATGTAGATGCCGACCAGCACCAGGAACACCCCGAGGGCGATGAGGGCCTTCTTGGTGATCTGGTTGCCCCAGGTCTCCGATACCGCCGAGTCGCTGATGGCCTGCTTACTCGGCTTGCCGTCGGCGCCTTTGGGCTGGAACTTCTCGAAGAGCGCGCCGCGCAGCTTCTCCGTCTCCTCGTTGCTTAAGGCCTTGGAGCGGATCTGCACGGTGGCGCCCGGACCGTTGCCGACGGTGACCACCGACTCCGGCGCCGTGCCGATCGTGTCGGTGAACACCTGCTCCACCTGGTTGACGCTGGCGTCGCCGCGGGGGAACCCGACCTTGGTGCCGCCTTGGAAGTCGATGCCGAAGGTGAAGCCCCGCAGCACGATGCTGGCGGCGGCGATGGCCACCATCAGCGCGGTGATGGCGAAAAAGAACTTCCGCTTGCCCATCACGTCGAAGCCGCCGGTGCCGGTGTAGAGCCGGGTGAAGAAGCTGTGACGCGGCAGTGCCGCGTCGGGCACCTCCACGCCGGTCGCGTCGAGTTCGGTTGCCGATGTCACGTCGGTCCCCCTGGTCTTGTCCGCCATGGTGGTTTTGTCGACCATGAGCTATTCCCGTCCCGCCGCGGCGGCCACTGCGGCACGCCGCTCGCGGGCAATCTGCTGCACCGCGCCCAATCCGTTGAAGGCCGGTTTGGCCATGGTTGCCGACTTGGACGCCAGATGCATCAGCGGCCAGGTGATCAGGAAAACGACTGTGACGTCGAGGATCGTGGTCAGGCCCAAGGTGAAGGCGAAGCCCTTGACCTGACCGACGGCCAGGAAGTAGAGCACCGCGGCGGCGAGGAAGCTGACCGCGGACCCCGACAGGATGGTCTTGCGGGCTCGCACCCAGGCTCGGGGTATCGCCGACCGGAACGAGCGCCCTTCGCGCATCTCGTCTTTGATGCGTTCGAAGAACACCACGAAGGAGTCGGCGGTGGTACCGATGCCGATGATCAGACCGGCGATGCCGGCCAGGTCCAGGGTGTAGTTGATGTAGCGGCCCAGCA
>NZ_JBIIOV010000040.1:0-21756 GCF_044342925.1 Mycobacterium sp.
CACCGCGGAAGATGTTGCCGCCGCCGATCACCACTGCCACCTGCACACCGCTGCGTACGACTTCGGCGATCTGCCGGGCGACCTGTGCCACGACGTCGGGATCCAGACCCACGGCCCCGCCGCCGAACATCTCGCCGCCGAGCTTGAGCAATACCCGGGAGTATTTGGGACGCAACGCGGATTCGGCACTGTCGCTCGTGGGCTCGCCCATCGGACTCCTCGCATTCGGGCTGTTGGCATGGTTCTGCCGTCGAAAGGGTATGCCTGTCAATAGCGCTTATCCTGCATCATGACGGTGACGCGCAACACACGGCCGGCACCGGTTGCCGGAAACAAAAAATAATTAATTTAGGCTGTCAGCGCTCCGGGGGCTCGTGGCACCGCCCAGGAAAGGGACGTGAATTCAGGTGGTTTTACAGGCAAGAGCTGAGGTAACCCGGCGGAGGATTCTGGACTCAGCGGTAGACCTGTTCGACGAACTGGGCTACGGCGAAACCGGACTGGCAGATGTGCTGCAGCGAGCAAATGTCAGCAAAGGCGCTTTCTACTACCACTTCGATTCCAAAGAAGCGGTAGCCACGGCGATCATCGAGGACTTCCGCCGCCAGATCAAAGAGGCCACCCGCGAGAAGATCGACGGGTCGGCCCCGATCCTCGACCGCCTCATCATGGCGACGTTCACCACCGCTGAGATGCTGAAGTCGGAGAAGACGGCCCGCATCGGAAACCAGCTGCTGCAGGCGCTGAGTCAGATCAGCAGTTCGGCGTCGCAGGTCTATCGAGAGTGGACGACGAAGTTCGTCGACACGCTCAAGGCCGGTCTGGAAGCAGTCGGTGTGCGCGCCGGTGTCAACGTCACCGAGGTCGCAGAGGCCACCTGGGCCGGTATTCTGGGCAGCTATCTGCTGGCCTCAGCGTTCAGCAGCGATCCGCAGATCGGGCTGGCTCAGGCGTGGCGGTCGTCGCTTCGTGCGGCTCTGCCCGACGAGGCGGTGGAGCACTACCAGGGTCTGATCGAGCGCATCAGCCAGCAGTTCGAGGTCGTGGGTTAGACGGCAGCCTGGATAGGCGGCCAGGGTCTGGCAGCCTCCAGTTCGTAGGCGAGCTCCAGCAGCCTGCGCTCCTGCCCGGTGGGCGCGCTGAACATCATCCCGATGGGGAGTCCGGCCGCCGACTGCGCCATCGGCAACGACAGCGACGGTTCACCGGTGGCGTTCTGCAGCGGCGTGAACGCCACCCAGTCGATCAGACGCTGCATCACCTGATCGAAGTCGGCCGTCGGGTCCAGGTGCCCGATCCGCGGGGTGCCCTCGGCAACGGTAGGAGTCAGCAGAACGTCGTAATCGCGGTAGAACCGCGCGGAGACCTTGCGTAGCCGGCTGAGCCGCGTGATCGCCGCCGGCAGCCGGTGCAGATTGCGTGTCGCGTGACGGTCCAGCCCGATGGTCAGATTGTCCAGCCGGCTCCGGTCGAAGCTGGCGCCGAACGTCCGGCGTCCACCGCGCACCAGTGCCATGGCCAGCGAACTCCAGTAGAGCACGAAGTCATCGGCGAACTGCGGCGGTATCGGGTTGTTGTCCAGATAGTCGACGCGGTGGCCCAGATCTTCCAGCAGAGCGGCGGTCTTGAGCGTGTGGTCGCGCATGTCCGGGCTGGAGTCGCGGCTCACCGACCGGGTGACAACGGCGACGCGCAGCCTCTCTCGCCCCGGCCCGGAGACCGCGCCGACAGGTGTGAGCGACCGATTGCGCCAGATACGCTCGGCTTCCCGGTAGAAGGCCGCGGTGTCGCGGACCGAGCGGGTGAGCACTCCGTCGCTGACGATCTTCACCGGCATCTGCCGCGACATCTTGTCCTGCGGGAGTCGCCCGCGGGTCGGCTTGAGGCCGACCAGCCCGTTGCAGGCCGCCGGGATTCGGATGGACCCGCCGCCATCGTTGGCGTGCGCGATCGGCACCACCCCGGCGGCGACGAGGGCGCCCGCCCCCGAGGACGACGCACCCGCGGTGTAGTCGGTGTCCCAGGGGTTGCGGACCGCACCGATCCGCGGATGCTCGGCGGACCCGCTGAACCCGAACTCCGACAGCTGGGTCTTGCCCAGCGGGATGAGACCGGTGCGCAGGAAGAACCGGGCGAAATCGCCGTGCTCGGAATGCGGCTGCGGCGTCCAGGCGTCGGTGCCCTGCATGGTGGGCATGCCCTCGACGTCGACGTTGTCCTTGAAGAACGTCGGCACCCCATCGAAGTAACCACCCGCCGGCACCGCCGCCCGTGCCCGGGCTAGGGCGAACGTCTCGTGCGCCAGCCCGTTGAGGACGGGGTTGACCGCCTCGGCGCGGGCGATCGCGGCGTCGACCAGTTCACCGGCACAGACCTGACCGGTCCGGATGGCGTCGACCATCCCGACCGCGTCGAGGTCACCGAGTGCATCGTCGCCGAAGGCGTTGACGTGCTGCATGGTCGTCGAAAGTCCTGTCGGGTCTACTCGCCGGTGCGGCCGCTAGGTCTGACCGACCTCGAAGCGGACGAACCGGGTCACGGTGACACCGGCCTCGTCGAGCAGCGCCTTGATCGTCTTCTTGTTGTCCGACACCGAGGGCTGCTCCAGCAGGACGACGTCCTTGAAGAAGCCGTTCACGCGACCCTCGATGATCTTGGGCAGCGCGGCTTCCGGCTTGCCTTCGGCCTTGGCGGTCTCTTCGGCCACGCGCTTCTCGGCCTCGACGGTCTCGGCGGGCACCTCATCGCGGGTCAGGTACTTGGCCTTCAGCGCCGCGATCTGCAGGGCCACCGAGTGGGCGGCATCTTTGTCGGCCCCCTCGAACTCGACCAGCACACCGACCGCGGGCGGCAGGTCGGCGGCACGCTTGTGCAGGTAGGTCTCGACGTTGCCGTCGAAGTACTGCACCCGGCGCAGTTCCAGCTTCTCGCCGATCTTGGCCGAGAGCGCCGCGACGGCCTCCTCGACCGTAGTGGCAGCCGGTCCCCCGGAAAGAGGAGCTGCCTTGAGCGACTCGACATCGGTGGCCTTGGCGGCCAGCGCCGCGTCGAGAACCTGCTCGGCGAGCTTCTGGAACTCGGCGTTCTTGGCGACGAAGTCGGTCTCGGAGTTGAGCTCGATCAGCGCGCCACCCTTGGCCGCGACCAGACCTTCGGCGGTGGCGCGCTCGGCGCGCTTACCGACGTCCTTAGCGCCCTTGATCCGCAGCACCTCGACGGCCTTGTCGAAGTCGCCGTCGGTCTCGGTCAGCGCGTTCTTGCAGTCCATCATCCCCGAGCCGGTGAGCTCGCGGAGCCGCTTGACGTCGGCGGCGGTGTAGTTAGCCATCTCAGCCTTCCGTGACGATGATGGTGGTGGATTCGTCGGAAACGGGTCCTGCCGTCGGCGCGTCCTCAGCGGGGACGGATTCGATGGCAGCGCTGGCCAGCAGCTCCTGCTCCCACTCGGCCAGCGGCTCGGCTGCGGCGTCCTGCTTGTCGCCGGCGCCGGCACCGCCACGAGCCTGCAGGCCCTCCGCGACGGCCGCGGCGATGACCCTGGTCAGCAGCGCAGCCGAACGGATGGCGTCGTCGTTGCCCGGGATCGGGTAGTCGACGAGGTCGGGGTCGCAGTTGGTGTCGAGGATCGCGATGATCGGGATGTTGAGCTTGCGGGCCTCGGCAACCGCGAGGTGCTCCTTGTTGGTGTCGACGACCCAGATCGCCGAGGGCACCTTCTGCATGTCCCGGATACCGCCGAGGCTGCGCTCCAGCTTGGTCTTCTCACGGGTCAGCATGAGGATTTCCTTTTTGGTGCGACCCTCGAAACCGCCGGTCTGCTCCATGCTCTCGAGTTCCTTCATGCGCTGAAGACGCTTGTGAACGGTCGAGAAGTTGGTGAGCATGCCACCCAGCCAGCGCTGGTTCACGTACGGCATACCGACCCGGGTGGCCTCTTCGGCGATGGACTCCTGAGCCTGCTTCTTGGTGCCGACGAACATGATCGAGCCGCCGTGCGCGACGGTCTCCTTGACGAACTCGTAGGCCTTGTCGATGTAGGTCAGCGTCTGCTGCAAGTCGATGATGTAGATGCCGTTGCGGTCGGTGAAGATGAACCGCTTCATCTTGGGATTCCAACGACGGGTCTGATGCCCGAAGTGCGCGCCGCTGTCGAGCAGCTGCTTCATGGTCACAACAGCCATACCGGCTATTCCTTTGTTGTTGTCGGTTGCCGTCCGGCATCGGGTGAAGCCGGACCCTGGCGTCTGCGCACACACCGACCCTTATCGGGACCAACCGGTGTGCGCGGCGGGAGTCGATGGCGACCCTGCACACAAACGCGCGAAGTCAGCCCGCTTATGCAGGCTGCGTCGGGAAGTTTACACACAGCGGCGCGCTGATCCCCAACCGGCGGCCGGCCGGAGACGCCCGCTGACCTGCTGCCGGTGAACTGGGCAGATGCGTGTGGTCGCCGTGCTGGCCGGGTTGCTGGTGTTCGCCGGCGTCGCCGGTGCCGACGAGGTGCGGCTGCAGTGGCCGCTGCGGCCGGGTACGCCCGCGGTGACCAGGGCGTTCGACCTCCCGGCGCGGGACTGGCAACCCGGCCATCGCGGCGTGGACCTGGCGGGCAGCCCGGGGCAGCCGGTGTACGCGGCGGCCGCGGGCATCGTGGTATTCGCCGGGGTGCTGGCGGGCCGGCCGGTGGTGTCGGTGCAGCATGCCGGTGGACTACGGACCAGCTACGAACCCGTGCAGGCGGCGGTGCGGGCCGGCCAACAGGTGGCCGCGGCGTCGGCGCTGGGGCGGCTGATCACCGGGCACGGCGGCTGCCCCCTGGCGGCCTGTCTGCACTGGGGCGCGATGTGGGGTCCGGCGCAGCGGGCCCAGTACGTCGATCCGTTAGGGCTGCTTGCGGCGATGCCGGTGCGGCTCAAGCCCCTGCCGGGATGAATGGGCCGGGATGACGCGAACCTCAGGCGCGCGGGTGCGCCTGGTCGTGGACCGCCCGTAGCCGCGCGACCGTGACGTGGGTGTACAACTGCGTCGTCGCCAGGGTGGAGTGGCCGAGCAGCTCCTGCACCACGCGCAGGTCGGCGCCACCTTCGAGCAGGTGGGTGGCTGCGCTGTGGCGTAATCCGTGCGGGCCGATGTCCGGCGCGCCGTCGACGGCCGAGACGGTCTGGTGGACGACGGTGCGGGCCTGGCGGGGATTGATCCGACGCCCCCGCGGGCCGAGCAGCAGCGCGGGTCCGGAATCAGGGTTGGACAGGACCGGTCGGCCGTCGGCCAGCCAGTCCGATAGTGCCGTCAGCGCGGGCCGGCCGAACGGCACGGTGCGCTGCTTGTTGCCCTTGCCCAGGACGCGCAGCAGCCGGCGGCCGGTGTCGACGTCGTCGATGTCCAACCCGCACAGTTCGCTGACCCGGATGCCGGTGGCGTAGAGCAGCTCCACGATCAATTTGTCCCGCAGCGCAAGGGGGTCACGCTGCTGGGCCCCCAGTTCGGCGGCGGCCAGCGCGGCCAGTGCCTGATCCTGGCGCAGCACCGCCGGCAGAGTGCGCCGAGCCTTGGGCACCTGCAGGCGGGCGGCGGGGTCGACGGCGAGCAGGCCGCGGCGGGCAGCCCAGGCGGTGAACGTCTTCACCGCGGAGGTCCGCCGCGCCAGGGTGGTGCGAGCCGCGCCCGAGGTGGCCTGCGCCGCCAGCCAGGCCCGCAGCAAGGGCAGGTTGAGGCCGTCAATACCGCTGCCCGGGGCGCGTTGCTCCAGGAAGGCGAACAGCGACCGCAAGTCGGCGAGGTAGGCCCGTCGGGTGTGTTCGGACCGGCCGCGTTCCAGAGCCAGGTGCTCGGCGTACTCCTCCAGGATCGCCGCGTATCGGTCTGGGGCGTCCACTCCCCTACGGTGTCAGACGACAGGGCCTGGCGGCCGTAACCGCCTGGCGTGTCAGCGGCCCGCTTTGCGGCGGAACCAGTTGCGGCGCGGCGCAGCCGCCTCCCCGGCCGGATGCCCGTTGCACCACTGGTCGGCGGGCACGCTGCTGCGAACCGCGTCGACATGCATCCCACAACCGGCCCAGGTGGTCTTTCCGCAGACGCGGCAGGCGGTGGCGCGGCACATAGGGGATCCTCTCGACGCAGGAGTCTTTCGTGGCGACTATACCCCCTAGGGTATATGCCCGCTAGGCCGGTCGGCGCGTCATCCGCCATCCCCCTTCCTGCCGCTCGACCAGGCCGGCGATCTCGAGCATGGCCAGCGGTCCGAGCACGCTGGCGGCCGGAAGGCCGGACGCCACCGCGATCTCGTCGGGTGTGGTGGCCCGGCGCGCCGGCAGCGCCTCGTAGACGCGAATCTCGTTGTCCCCCAGACCGTCCAGCAGCGCTGCCGGCCGCGCGGGTTCATCGGCGAGTTCGCCGGCCCGGCCGATCACTTCGAGCACCTCATCGGCGCGGGTGACCAGTTCCGCGCCGGCCCGAAGCAGGGCATGGCAGCCGATGGATGCGGCCGAGGTGACCGGTCCAGGAACAGCGCAGACCACCCTGCCCAGCCCGCGCGCCCAGGCCGCCGTGCTTGCGGCGCCGCTGCGGACGCCGGCCTCGACCACCACCGTCGCCCCGGAGAGTGCCGCCACCAGGCGGTTGCGGGTGAGGAACCGGTGCCGGGCGGGCCGCACCCCCGGCGGGTATTCACTGACCAGAAGCCCGCTGCGCGCGATGCGGTGCAACAGCGCCGAGTGTCCCGCGGGGTAGAGCACATCCACTCCCCCGGCCAGCACCGCCATTGTCATCCCGTCCGTGGCCAGCGCGGCGCGGTGGGCGGCGCCGTCCACGCCGTAGGCACCCCCGGACACGATGGTCACGTCCCGCTCGACCAGGCCCGCGGACAGTTCCCCCGCAACGTGCTCGCCGTATGCGGTGGCGGCGCGAGTCCCGACGATCGCCGCCGCCCGCTGCGCAACCTCGTGGAGCCGCAGCGGACCGATCGCCCACAGCGCCAGCGGGGCACGGCCCTCCGGCTTATCGCGCACCTGCGCCCCGGCGAAGCAGGCGAATGCCAGGCCCGGCCACTCCTCGTCGTCGGGGGTGATCAGCCGGCCGCCTCGCTGGCGCAGAAGTTCCAGATCGGCCGCGGCACAGTCCATCTCGCGGCGCGCCTCGGTGCGCTGGGCCAGGGCTGGCTCCACCTCGCCGCGTCGCACCCGATCGGCCGCTTCGATGGGACCGACCCGGCGAACCAGGTCCGTCACTGCCGCGCAGGGAGCTTCGGCGACCCGGGAC
The DNA here is from genome assembly GCF_044342925.1 of Mycobacterium sp. Lineage (GTDB taxonomy): Bacteria > Actinomycetota > Actinomycetes > Mycobacteriales > Mycobacteriaceae > Mycobacterium. The sequence goes on from NZ_JBIIOV010000040.1 coordinate 7,255, forward strand.
AGATACGCCCACGCCAGTGTGTGGGCGGTGTCGGTCACGGCGTGAGCCCGGTCTGCCGGAAGCTCAGCGCCACCGAGACGTCGTCAAGACCCGGGGAGGTGCGCCCGGCCAGGTCAGCCAGGGTCCATGCCACCCGCATCGACCGGTGCACCCCGCGGATGCTGATCAGTCCGCGGTCCAGCGCGGCTTTCAACGGCGCCATCGCGGGTTCGCCCGGGCGGAAGCCCTGGCGCAGCACCGCGCCGGTGACTTCGGCGTTGGTGATGAACCCGTGCGGCTTCCACCGCTCGGCCGCTGCCGCACGCGCCTGCGCGACCCGGGCGCGCACATCGGCACTGCTCTCGGACTGCTCGGACGTCAACGCGCCCGCGCGCACCGTATGCATTTGCACCCGCAGGTCCACCCGGTCCAGCAGCGGACCGGAGAGCTTGCCCAGATAGCGGCGCTTCTCGGACGGCTTGCAGACGCAGTCCCGCGGATCGGCCGGCGCGCACGGACACGGATTGGCGGCCAGAATCAGCTGGAAGCGCGCCGGGTAGCACACCACACCGTCGCGGCGGGCGAGGCGAATCTCGCCGTCCTCCAGGGGCGTTCGCAGAGCTTCCAGCACGCTCACGCGGATCTCCGCGCACTCGTCGAGGAACAGCACGCCCCGATGCGCCTTGCTGATCGCGCCCGGCTTGGCCAGCCCTGAGCCACCGCCGACGAGAGCGGGTGCACTCGAGGAGTGGTGCGGGGCGATGAACGGCGGCCGGGTGATCAGCGGCACCCGGGCTGAGAGCATGCCCGCGACGGAGTGGATCGCGGTGACCTCCAGCGCCTCACTATCGGTCAGATCGGGCAGCAGACCCGGAAGCCGTTGGGCGAGCATCGTTTTACCCACACCGGGCGGCCCGGTCAGCATGAGGTGGTGCGCCCCGGCGGCGGCGACCTCGACGGCGAATCGGGCCTGGGTCTGACCGACCACCTCGCAGAGGTCCGCGGCGGGTGCGTCATCGGCCGGTGGAGTGGGCACCCGGCCGTCGAGCCCGGTGCCGGTGTCCAGCCACTGCTGCAGCTCTCGCAGCGTGCCGACCCCGAACACCTCCACCCCGTCGACGAGGCTGGCCTCGGCGAGATTGCCGACCGGCACCACCACCGCCGGCCAGCCTTGCGATTTGGCAGCCAGCACCGCCGGCAGCACGCCGTGCACGGGACGGACGCGCCCGTCGAGGGCGAGTTCTCCTAGCAGCACTGTCTTCTCGAGCCGGTGCCAGGGTTTGCGGCGCCCGGCAGACAGCACCGCACAGGCCAGGGCGATGTCGTACAGGGAGCCGGTCTTGGGCAGGGTCGCCGGCGACAAGGCCAGTGTCAGCCGCGACATCGGCCAGCTGTTGCCGCAGTTGGTGATCGCCGCTCGGACCCGATCCCGGGACTCCTGCAGCGCCGCGTCGGGCAACCCGACCAGATGGACACCGGGAAGTCCGCCGGTGATGTCGGCTTCGATCTCGACGATCTGGCCGTCCACCCCGCGCACCGCGACGGAGAACGCACGTCCGAGCGCCATCAGCCGACCCCCCGCAAGTGCATGATCTCCGGCACGCGGCACCGACCGACCCGCACGCCGACGACGTCGATGCGCACGTGGCGCCATCGGATGTCTTGTCCGCCCAGCCAGATGCCGGCCAGCCGCCGGATCCGGCCCAGTTTGCGTGGGGTGACGGCGTGCTCCAGACCGCCGAAGCCGTCCCCGGACCGGGTCTTCACCTCGACGAACACCACGGTGTCATTGCCGTCGGCGGCGATCACGTCCAATTCGCCGTAGCGGCACCGCCAATTGCGCACCAGAATCCGCAGGCCCAGTCCTTGCAGGTGCTCGACGGCAACCTGCTCCCCCAGTGCTCCGAGTTCGGCTCGGGTGAATGTCGTCACCGGGCAAGCGTGGGCCCGGTGGCGGACAGGCGTATTCAGGCCGGCGCCGCGTAGCCGGGGTTATCCCCAGAGCCGCACCGGTGCACAGGGCTACTCCGGCAGCCGCAGCTCCGGCTTCTCGACCTCTTCGATGTTGACGTCTTTGAAGGTGATCACCCGCACCTGTTTGACGAAGCGCGCCGGCCGGTACATGTCCCAGACCCAGGCGTCGGCCAGCCGCAGTTCGAAGTACACCTCGCCGTCGGTGTTACGAGGCACCAATTCAACGCTGTTGGCCAGGTAGAACCGCCGCTCGGTCTCCACGACGTAGCTGAACTGGCCGACGATGTCCTTGTACTCCCGGTACAGCGAGAGTTCCATCTCGGTTTCGTACTTCTCGAGATCCTCGGCACTCATCAGCTCAGCGGTCCTTCTCTTCCGGCCGTATTCAACGACGTGCTTCCATCTTGTCGCACCGCAAACTCGGCGACCAATTCGGTGCCGCCCGCCCGGACGACCCGACGGACGTTGATGAACGACTGCCGGTGCTCGGGGCAGGTGCCGTGCTCGGTCAGCGCCGCACTGTGCGCGGCCGTGCTGTAGCCCTTGTGCTCGGCGAAACCGTATCCGGGATGCTCGGCGTCCATGGCGACCATCAGCCGATCGCGGCTCACTTTGGCCAGCACGCTGGCCGCGGCGATGCAGGCCGCCGCCGCGTCGCCGCCGATCACCGGCAACGACGGCACCGCCAGCCCGGGGACCCGGAAGCCGTCGGAGAGCACGTATCCCGGCCGGGCCGAGAGCCCCGCGACCGCGCGCCGCATGCCCTCGATATTGGCCGCGTGCACGCCCCGGCGATCCACTTCAGCAGCCGGGATGTAGACCACGTGATAGGCCAGCGCATAACGGCGGATCACCGGGAACAGCGCCTCACGGGCCTTGGCGGTGAGCTTCTTGGAATCGTCCAGAGCCGCCAGGCTCTCGAACCGGTTCGGCCCCAGCACACACGCCGCGACGACCAGCGGCCCGGCACATGCGCCGCGACCGACTTCGTCGACACCGGCCACCGGTCCCAGACCGCCGCGGTAGAGCGCCGACTCGAGCGTCCGCAGCCCCGACGAGCGCCGGATGACTGTACGCGGAGGCCAGGGTGCGGCCGTATTCTTGGCCGGCATGATCAGCCCCGCTGCGGATCGACCTGAGGGTCGAACGAGGACACCCCGCCCCAACGGGAAGGCGGCCAGGCGATGAACCGTGCCTTGCCGATGACGTTGTCGACCGGGACCGTGCCGGTGCCGGGGTCGCCGGTGCACTGAACGCCCTTCTGCACGTCGGCCGGCACGTTGGTGCAGTGCACCCGAGAGTCCGACGAGTGGGTCCGGTTGTCGCCCATCACCCACAGCCGGCCCTCGGGCACCCTCACCGGACCGAATTCAGCGCCCAGGCACGGGTAGACCACCGGGTCGGCCATCATCATCGCCGCGTCCAGATAGGGCTCTTCGAGTTTGCGGCCATCCACCGTCAATCCGGTGTCGGCACGGCACTGCACGGTCTGCCCGCCGGTGGCGACCACTCGCTTGACCAGATCGTTCTCATCCGGCGGCACGAACCCGATGAACGACAGCGCGTTCTGCACCCAGCGCAGCGCGGCATTGTCCGAACGGATGGACTTGTAGTTGACGTTCCAGTTCGGCGGACCCTTGAAGACGATCACGTCGCCCGGTCCGGGCTCGCCGAACCGGTAGGTGACCTTGTCGACCATGATGCGGTCGCCCACACAGCCTTTGCACCCGTGCAGCGTCGGCTCCATCGACTCCGAGGGAATCAGGTAGGGGCGGGCGATGAAGGTGAGCATCACGTAATAGATCAGAACGGCCGTCCCCACCAGGATGGCGCCTTCGCGCAGCGCTGACCGCTTCTTGTTCGTATCGGTCTCCGGTTTGGCCGGAATCTCTATCGGCTCAGGACGCCCAGGGGTCGATTCGTCCGGGTCGGGGGTGACGGTCACGGGATTAGCGTAGCCATCCGGGGAACCGAAACCTTGACCCGAAGCTCAGCGGTTCTCCTACCCGGATGTCGAAGCTCAGCGCTTCTCCTTGATCTTCGCCTTCTTGCCCCGCAGGTCGCGCAGGTAGTACAGCTTCGCCCGGCGCACGGCGCCGCGGGTGAGCAGTTCGATGTGGTCGATGTTGGGCGAGTGCACCGGGAAGGTGCGCTCGACACCGACCCCATAGCTCTCCTTGCGCACGGTGAAAGTCTCGCGGATACCACCACCGGAGCGCCGCAGAACGACGCCCTTGAAGACCTGGATGCGCTGCTTGTTTCCCTCGATGACCTTGACGTGAACGTTGACGGTGTCGCCGGGGCCGAAAGCAGGGATGTCGTCGCGCAGTGACGCCTGGTCGACGAAGTCGAGAGTGTTCATGTGCTGAACATGTCCTTGCAGTCGGGCTCCGGGCGGTGTCGGGCGCATGCGCCTGACGTCGCCGGGTGCGTGGTCAGATGTTTGTCGCAGCAGGCGGGTGGTCCGGCCGGCGCGGGCAACAGGCCAATTGTGCCAGACGGGCCGCGAGGGACGAAATCGCAGGGCCGCGCCGGCGACCCGCCGACGCCACCGCCATTCCGAAGCCTGGCGAATTAGGCGGTGTAGAAACAAGGCGGCTAACCTGTGTCAACCGGGGCCCGTCGGGGAAACCCCACCGCAGTGTGTGTCCGCAACGCTTTCGCCGACGTGAGGAGAGGGTCATGCGACGTCCATCGTCGGTGCTGCTAGCCAGCACCGCGGTGGTGGTGGCGGCGATCCTTTTCGGCGCTTCTGCGGCCCAGGTGTCCGCCCGCTCGCGCACCGATTCGCAGCCCTCTGCGTCACTGTTGGCCGGACAGTCCAGCGAAGCGCCGCAGCCGCAGCCCTCCACCGCACCGGATCCGGACCGGGAACTGCGGGCCCGGATCAAGAGCGCGACCGTCGAAGCTCAACGGCGCGGCGCGGACATCAGCTTCGCCATGATGGACCGCCAGACCGGTGTGTTGATCGCCAGTGGCAACACCGCCCAGTTCCCGACGGCGTCGGTGGCCAAGCTGTTCATCGCCGATGACCTGCTCACGCGCGCTGCGCAACGCAAGGTCAAGCTCAACCCGCGGGACCGCCGCGCCCTGGACACCATGCTGAGGTCGTCCGACGACTTCTCCGCCGACGACTTCTGGGTTCGCGGCGGCGGGAACGCGATCGTCAAGCGGGTCGCAGCGCGCTACAAACTGACCGCCACCGTCCCGCCCTACGACGGCAAGTGGTGGAACACCATGAGCACCACCGCCGACCTGGTGCGCTACTACGACAAGCTGCTTGACGGCTCCGGCGGCCTTCCTCGGGCACAGGCCGACCTGATGCTGGCGGACCTGACCGCCTCGACGCCGGTCGCCACCGACGGGTACCCGCAGCGATTCGGCCTTCCCGACGGTCTTTTCGACGAGCAGGTCGCCGTCAAACAGGGCTGGATGTGCTGCTGGGGCCCCAACAATCAGGTGCACCTGACCACCGGTGTGGCCGGTCCGGACCGTCGCTACGTGATCGCACTTGCATCCATGCAACCGGTCGACGAGGTCGCCGCGCGCACCACCATGACCGAGACGCTCAAGACGATGTTCCCGGGCGGACACATCTGAGCGGCGTTGGCTAGCCGCCTTCGGTGAGCAGATCCGGCCGGCGCTGCCGCGTCCGCTCCAGGCCTTGTTCCCGTCGCCATGCGGCGATCTTGGCGTGGTCGCCGGACAACAGGATCTCCGGGACTCCCAGACCCCGCCACACCGGCGGCCGGGTGTAGCTGGGGCCTTCCAGCAGCCCGTCGGAATGTGAATCGTCCTGGTGCGACAGCGGGTTGCCGAGTACGTCGGGAAGCAGCCGAACCACGGCCTCGATCATCACCAGGGCCGCCGCTTCTCCCCCGGCCAGCACGTAGTCGCCGATGGAAACCTCGACGACCCGCATCCGGGTGGCGGCGTCGTCGGCGACGCGCTGATCGATTCCCTCGTAGCGACCGCAGGCGAAAACCAGGTGCTTCTCGCCCGTCCACTGCTGGGCATCGGCCTGGGTGAACAACCGGCCGGCCGGGGTCGGAACAACGAGAAGCGTTTCGCCCGAGCAGATTTCGTCGAGCGCCTCTCCCCACACCGGAGCCTTCATCACCATGCCCGGGCCGCCCCCGTACGGCGCGTCGTCCACCGCGTGATGCACGTCGTGGGTCCACCGGCGCAGGTCGTGCACGGCGAAGTCGACGATCCCTGCCTCAATCGCCCTGCCGGGCAATGACTGCCGCACGGGCTGCAGGTAGTCCGGGAAGATCGTGACGACGTCGATTCGCATTACAGCGACTCCACGTCCAGCAGCCCCTCCGGCGGATCGATCTGGATGAGTGCGTCCGCGCGGGACACCGAGGTGACGATGGCGCCGACGAAGGGCACCAGGATTTCGCGACCCGCGGGTGTGCGCACCGACAGCAGTTCGCCACCGGCAGTGTGCAGCACCTCGGCCACCGCCCCCACCTCCTGGCCGTCGACGGTGCGCACCGTCAGCCCTTCGAGTTCGTGGTCGTAGAACTCGTCGGGGTCGTCCAACTGAGGCAGGTCCTCGGAGTCGACGACGAAAAGCTGACCGCGCAGGGCGTCGGCCGCCTCCCGGCCGACGACACCGGTCAGCCGGACCAGCAGTCGGTTGCCGTGCGGGCGAGCCGACTGGACGTCAACCGGATGAGGCTTGCCGCCACCGCGGGAAGGCTTGAGCAGCAACCGGTTTCCCGGGGCGAACCGCTTCTCCGGATCGTCGGTACGGACGTCGACGACAAGTTCCCCGGTGATGCCGTGGGGTTTGACCACCCGTCCGACGACGAGCTCCATTGCGGGCTGCTCCTATCCCCGAGTCGCTGCCGCTCTACCCCCGCCGGCGCTACTGGTCGGTGTCGACCACGTCGACGCGGATGCCCCGGCCGCCGATGCCGGCCACCAGGGTCCGCAGCGCGGTGGCGGTGCGGCCGCCGCGGCCGATCACCTTGCCGAGGTCGTCGGGGTGAACGTGCACCTCGACGGTGCGACCTCGCCGATTGGTCACCATGTCGACGCGGACGTCATCGGGGTTGTCGACGATCCCGCGCACCAGGTGCTCGACGGCGTCGACCACTACCGAACTCATTCCGCGGCCGGCTCGGCCGACTCTGCCCCGGAATCAGCGGGGGCCTCGGCGGCGGCTTCAGTTTCGGCGGGCGCCTCGGGGGGCGCCTCAGGGGCTGCTGCCTGGGCGGCCGGCTCAGCAGACGCCTCGGCGGCCGGCTCAGCGGGCGCCTCGGTGGCGGCTTCGGCGGGGGCCTCGGTAGCGGCTTCGGCGGGGGCTTCGTCGGCCTTCTTGGCCGGGGCCTTCTTCTTCTTCAGCTGGACCGCTTCGCCGGTGGGGGCGCCGTCGGCGCCCGCCAGGGCAGCGTTGAAGAGTTCGAGCTTGGTGGGCTTGGGCTCGCGCACCTTCAGCGTGCCCTCGGCACCCGGGAGGCCCTTGAACTTCTGCCAGTCACCGGTGATCTTGAGCAACTTGAGGACGGGCTCGGTGGGCTGGGCACCGACCGACAACCAGTACTGGGCCCGCTCGGAGTCGACCTCGATCAGGCTCGGCTCTTCCTTGGGGTGGTAGCGGCCGATGACCTCGATGGCGCGGCCGTCGCGGCGATTGCGCGCGTCGGCGACGGCGATGCGGTACTGGGGATTGCGGATCTTGCCCAGCCGGGCGAGCTTGATTTTGACAGCCATGCGCGAACTACTCCTTGAATCTCACGCTGCAATTCAGCGATCACCGGCGGGATGCCGGAACCCGGTTTTGCCTCGCGTGGGCAGTGGCCGATTCTGCCAGATCGGGCGTGAGGAGCCCTAATCGCCCAGTGCTCTCGCCTAGAGCAGCCGGTCCAGGCATTTGACCTCAACCCGCCGGGTCAGCCGCCAGCCCTCGGGGGTGCGGACGAACTCGTCGTCGTACCAGAGGGCGAGGAACAGCACCTGACCGCCGGGCTGATTCCCCGAGTCGCTGCGCTCCTGCCCGCCGGGCTGATTCCCCGAGTCGCTGCGCTCCTGCCCGCCGGGCTGATTCCCCGAGTCGCTGCGCTCCTGCCCGCCGGGCTGACCGCCGGGGAGCTTCATCGGGTTGAGGCACAGGGTTCTGCCGGTGGCGGTGTCGCCGGCAAGACGGATGTCGACGTTGCCGTTGAGGTGGCAGTACGCCGGGAAATTCGGCAGCACGTCGGCCAGCCACGCCTTCACCTGGGGATAGGTTCCTTGGATTCCACCCATCGCCCGGTAGTCGATGTAGGCGTCCGGGGTGCAGATCCGGTCGAGATCGTCGAATCGTCGCTGGTCGATCGCGGTCGCGTAGTCGGTCAGCAGTTGCTGGATCTCCAGCCGATCAGAGATTTCCGCCAGGGACAGCATCACTGAATTCAACACCGCAGATGCGGCTCCGGGCCACCGGTTAGGCTGAGCGACCATGGGTCGGCTCGCCGCCGCTATCGCGGCTTCTCTCACGCTGTTCGCCTCCGCTGGCGCCGGACATGCCGTCGCACCGGCCTTCGCTGAGCCGAATGTGCAGCCGGTGGGCTCCATGCCCATCCCCGACGGCCCCGCGCCGTCGTGGATCGTCGCCGACCTGGATACCGGTCAGATACTCGCCGGGCGTGACATGTACATCCCCCACCCCCCGGCCAGCACCATCAAAACGCTGCTCGCCCTGACCGCCCTCGATGAAGTAAGCCTGGACGCCACCATCGCGGCCTCCCCCGCCAACCTCAACGTCGAATGCAACTGCGCCGGAATCAAACCCGGCCACACCTATACCGCCCGGCAACTGCTCGACGCCGCCCTACTGGTGTCCGGTAACGACGCCGCCAACGCCCTCGCCGACATGCTGGGCGGCTACGACGTGGCGGTGGACAAGATGAACGCCAAGGCCGCAGCCATGGGGGCGACCGACACTCACGCCACCTCCCCGTCGGGCCTGGACGGTCCCGGCGGCCCGGGCTGGACGACCCCGCACGACTTGGCGGTGATCTTCCGCGCCGCGATGGCCAACCCGGTGTTCGCCCAGATCATCGCCCAGCCCACCGCGATGTTCCCCACCGATTCCGGCGAGAAGCCGCTGATCAACCAGAACGAGTTGCTGGCACGCTACCCAGGGGCGTTCGGCGGCAAGACCGGCTATACCTACGCCGCCCGCAAGACCTTTGTCGGGGCTGCCGAGCGCAACGGCCGCCGGCTGGTCATTGCGCTGATGTACGGCATCGTGCGGGAGGGCGGCCCCACGTACTGGGATCAGGCCGCCACCCTGCTGGACTGGGGTTTTGCCCAGAACCCGCAGATGAGCGTGGCGGCGCTGTAGCGCGTCAGGACCGGTTCTCCGGGCAGTAGACGTCCACCGCCAGCGCGCCCAGCGGATCTCTGCTCGCCCGGGGGTGTGTGGTGGCCATGCGGATTGTGTTCCCCGGCGCCGCGGTGTCACCGCGGATGTCGCGACCGGCGGCGCGTTTCCCAGGCAATTATCAGGAATCGGGGTAGCTGCTCACCGCTGCGACGAGGCCGTCAGCACACGTCAAACGTTATGTTTGTCACGCCGTACGATTTGCCAGAAGGCCGAAATGCCACTATGTTCGCTCCTGTCGCCGCAGCTGTGGTGGCCCTGGAGTCAGGTGAATGGGGAGCATCGAAGTGAAGTGGACAGTCGCGACCGCCACGGTGGTCACCGCAGCAATCCTGTCGGCTCCGGTGGCCGGTGCCTCGCCGAACAACAACAACGGCGGCGCCAACAACGTCGGCCAGACCATCTCCGACATCGCGACGATCGCCGGCGGCGGTGGCACCCCGGGCATCTGGCTGGAAACCCTCAATGGCCTGGGCGGCCTGCTGGGCAAGCTCGGGTTCGGCAAGGACCGCGGGTCGGGCAACGGCGCGGCGCTGCAGCAGCAGACGCTGGACAACGTGGGTAAGAACCTGCCGAAGCCCAAGCCTGTCGACGAGCAGGCCCCGGCGGAGCCCGATGAGGATCCGGTCCTTCCGTAGTTCCTGCCGGATTGCTCGCTCCGGGCCAGGTCCGCAACCAATCGGAGACTCCCCCGAACCCCAACTGAGGTCAACGCTGACTAGCCTCGGCGGAATGTCTGTGTTCCGGTGGCGGCTGCGCGCGATGGCCGCGGCGACGTCCGTGGGCCTGCTCGCGGCGGTGGCCCCGGTAGCCGGCGCCGATCCCGGCCAGCCCGCGGCGATCGCGCCGCCGGACGGCCCCGCTCCGATCTGGCTGGTAGCCGACTCGGTCACCGGCCAGATTCTGGGTGCGCGCGACGCCTACAGCCCGCACGCGCCCGCCAGCACCATTAAGGCGCTGTTGGCCATGGTGGTGTTCGACCAGCTGTCTCTCGACGCCGCGGCGCGCGCCACCGAGGCTCAGACTGATGTCGAATGTTCCTGCGTTGGAATGGTTCCCGGATACGTCTACACCGCCCGTCAGCTCCTCGACGCGCTGCTGATCGTGTCCGGCAACGACGCGGCGAACATGCTCGCCGACATGCTGGGCGGCTCGTCGGCCGCGGTGGCGAAGATGAACGCCAAAGCCCAGCAGGTCGGCGCCCGCGCCACCTGGGCTGGCTCGCCGTCAGGCCTAGACGGCCCCGGCTGGGAGTCGGTGAGCACCGCGCAGGATCTGGCCGTGATCTACCGGGCGGCCCTGAATTACCCGCTGTTCGCCCAGATCCTGCACCAGCCCACGGCGGCCTTCCCGGACGGCAACGGCGGCATGAAGCAGATCGCCAGCCATGACCCGTTACTGCTGGACGGCTACCCCGGCTTCATCGGCGGCAAGACCGGTTACACCAACCTGGCCCAGGAGACCTACGTGGCGATGGCGCAGCGCAACGGCAGGCGCATCATCGCGGTCATGATGTACGGCAAGGACGATCTGTGGGATCAGGGCCGGGCGCTGCTGGACTGGGGTTTCGCGAGGGCGTGACGTAACCTGGCGTGCACTATGACGACGACGCCGGTGGACTTCTTCGAACGGCAGTGGCAGACGTATCGCACTGTGGTCGAACAGGATTGGATGGAGCATCGCGGCGTGACGGCCGCCTGCGCCGCGGCGCTGGACGGGTGGTTCGCCGAGCACCCGGATCGCCGCGGAACAGCCCGCCTGCTCGACCTCGGCTGTGGCGACCTGGCCCTGATGGCACCGGTGTTGCGCGGGTTACCGCTGGGGTCCTACGTCGGCGTCGACCTCACCGAGCAGGTTCTGCCGATGGCCCGGTCCGCGTTGGGAGAGGTGGCGTTCACCGCGGACTTCCGGCACGGCGACATCCGGTCGATTCCGGGCGCCGACCTCTACGACCTGGTGCACGCCTGCTTCGTGCTGCACCATCTGCACGACGACGAGAAGCGCGACTTCCTGGCCGACCTGCTGTCCCGGGTGCGCCCGGACGGCGCCTTCCTGTGGGCCGACGTCTTCTGCGAACCCCGGGAAGCACTCGCCGACTACGCCGCGCGCTACGCGACCCGTATCCGGCAGGGCTGGCGTGCGCTCGATGAGGACGATCGCGAGGCGATCGTGACCCATATGAGCTCCTACGACTTCCCGGCCGACCGCGAGGCGATCGTCGCGACGGCCGCCGAGTGCGGGTGGCGATGGCAATGGCTCTGGCAGGGCAGCCACCGGGCCGAGGCCGTGGCTCTGCTGACCCCGGCTCAGTAGACCCCCGCTCAATAAACTCTGCCGCGCAGGATCACCCGGTCGGGCCGGGACAGTACAGCGGGCCCGGATCGCGGGTCGTCGGCGAAGCACAGCAGGTCGGCGGGGGCGCCGTCGGCCAGCGCAGGACGCCCCAGCCAGGTCCGGGCGTCCCAGCACGCCGCGCCCACCGCGTCGGTGGGCGACATCCCGATTCCCTTGAGCGCCTCCACTTCCCGGGCGATCAAGCCGTGCGGGATGCTGCCGCCGGCGTCACTGCCGGCATAGATCGGTATACCGGCATCGTGGGCGGCACTGATCCGCTGCCGGAAGCGCGCGTGCAGTTCGCGCATGTGGGCGGCATAGACCGGGAATCGTGTTGCGGCGTCGGCGAATCCGGGAAAGTTCTCGATATTGATCAGCGTGGGCACCAGCGCCGTCCCATGCTCGACCATCATCGCCACGGTGTCCTCGGTGAGCCCGGTTCCGTGCTCGATGCAGTCGATGCCGGAGGCAATCAAGCCGGGCAGAGCGTCCTCGCCGAAGACGTGCGCGGTCACCCGGACCCCTTCGGCGTGGGCGGCGTCGACCGCGGCGGCCAGCACCTCGTCGGACCACAGCGGTGCCAGGTCGCCCACCGACCGGTCGATCCAGTCACCGACTAGCTTCACCCAGCCGTCCCCGCGGCGGGCCTGCTCGGCGACCGCCGCGGGCAGCTGCCATTCATCCTCCAGCTCGATGGCGTAGTTCGGCAGGTAACGCTTGGGCCGGGCGAGATGCCTTCCGGCCCTGATGATCTGGGGCAGGTCGTGGGCATCGAGGCTGCGGGTGTCCAGCGGCGACCCGCAGTCGCGCAGCAGCAGCGCGCCGGCGTCGCGGTCGGTCTCGGCCTGGGCGATCGCCTCGTCGAGCTCTATCGCGCCATGCGGGCCAAGGCCGACGTGGCAGTGCGCGTCGACCAGTCCCGGGATGATCCAGCCCGCAGCGCCATCAACTCCGAACACGGTGCGTGCGCCCGACACCCGTTCGGCGCGCAGGATGCCGTCGGCGATCCACCACTCGACGGGTTCGCCGTCCGGCAGGCCACGGCCCCGGACGTGCAGCGGGCCCTCAACGAACGACGAGTCGGTCAACCTAGCGTTGGCCGGGGAACTTTAGCTTGGACAGGTCGAACCCGGCCAGCCCGGGCGGGAGTTCGTTGAGGCCCTCGGGCATCTGCGACAGGTCGGGGAAACCCTCCGGCATCCCGGCGCCCATCAGCGGATTGAGCGTCTTTGCCGGCGTCGGACCCCGGCGGTTGCCGCCCTTCTTGCTCTTCTTGTTGTTCTTCGAGCTGCGCTTGGACGACCGGCGGCCGAAGCCCATCCCCATGGCGCCGGCCATCTGCGACATCATCTTTCGCGCCTCGAAGAAGCGGTCGACGAGCTGGTTGACCTCCGACACCGTCACCCCGGAGCCGTTGGCGATGCGCAGCCGCCGGGAGGCGTTGATGATCTTCGGGTCGGCCCGCTCCTGCGGCGTCATGCCGCGGATGATGGCCTCGACCCGGTCGAGGTGCTTGTCGTCGACGGCGGCCAGGGCGTCTTTCATGCCGGCGGCGCCGGGCAGCATGCCCAGCAGGTTGCCGATCGGGCCCATCTTGCGGATCGCCATCATCTGTTCAAGGAAGTCCTCCAGCGTGAGCTCGCCGGAGCCGATCTTGGCGGCGGCCTCCTCGGCCTTCTCCGCGTCGAAGACCTGCTCGGCCTGCTCGATGAGCGAGAGCACGTCGCCCATACCGAGGATCCGGCTGGCCATCCGGTCGGGGTGGAAGACGTCGAAGTCCTCCAGCTTCTCGCCGGTGGAGGCGAACAGGATCGGCACACCGGTGATCTCGCGCACCGACAGCGCCGCGCCGCCGCGGGCGTCGCCGTCGAGCTTGGTCAGCACCACACCGGTGAAGCCCACGCCCTGCCCGAACGCCTCGGCGGTGGCCACAGCGTCCTGACCGATCATGGCGTCGAGGACGAACAGGGTCTCGTCGGGCTGCACGGCGTCGCGAATGGCCGCGGCCTGCTCCATGAGCACTTCGTCGATGCCCAGCCGGCCGGCGGTGTCGATGATGACGACGTCGTAGTACTTCGACTGGGCCTCGGCCAGACCGGCGGCGGCCACGGCCACCGGGTCACCCGGACCCCAGCCGTCGGACTCCATGGACTCCACCGACGTGCCGGGGTGCGGCGCGAAGGTGTGGACGCCGGCCCGTTGTCCGACGATCTGCAACTGGGTGACCGCGCCGGGGCGCTGCAGGTCGCAGGCCACCAGCAGCGGGGTGTGGCCCTGGCCCTTGAGCCAGTTGGCCAGCTTGCCGGCCAGGGTGGTTTTACCGGCGCCCTGCAGGCCGGCGAGCATGATCACCGTCGGCGGGGTCTTGGCAAAGGCCAGTTGACGGGTCTCCCCGCCCAGGATGCCGACGAGCTCGTCGTTGACGATCTTGACGACCTGTTGCGCGGGATTCAGCGCGCCGGACACCTCGGCGCCACGGGCACGTTCCTTGACGCGGGCGATGAAGGCACGCACCACCGGCAGCGAGACGTCGGCCTCCAGCAGCGCCAGGCGAATCTCCCGGGCGGTGGCGTCGATATCGGCATCGGTCAGCAGACCCTTGCCGCGCAAACCGGACAGCGCACTGGTCAACCGGTCGGAGAGGGATTCAAACACGCCGCAAGCCTACCCACCTGCGAGGCGAAGACCGGGCAAACCCCAGCCGGACGACGATCAAGCGGCGCCCCCAGGCGCCACGATGAGGAGTCCGGCAATCAGGATCAGCCGGACGACGATCAAGCGGCGCCCCCAGGCGCCACGATGAGGAGTCCGGCAATCAAACCCCAGCCGGACGACGA
>NZ_JBIIOV010000196.1:0-5663 GCF_044342925.1 Mycobacterium sp.
TGCAGGCCGATGCACTTACCGGTGTTGGCGCCGGTGCAGGGGATGCCGTTGATCTCGGGCAGCTGACCGACCCTGCCGGGGTTGGTTTCGGTAAGCGCGCCCGGGGCGAGGTCGGTGACCCCTGGGGAGATCGGGTTGAGCGTCTGTGGCGCCTGCGGGACGATCGGGCTGCAGGCGCCTGTCACGGCGTCGAGCACCTGGCCCGGGGGGCACTCGGCCAACACCGGGGCGGCCGGGCCGGCAGGGGCGGCCAGAGCGGCCACCAGGGGAGCCGCCGACACGGCGACGGCGAAGCCGCCGGCAAGCAGCAGACGGTGCGCAAAGGTGGTGAAAGTGGCCATGGTGGTGCTTTCTGATCGGTGGGCTGTCCCCGGCAGGCGGGTGCAGTAGCAGTCAACCTGTTCTGTCGTCGGCACTGACGAAGGCGTTACAACGGATACTAGTGTGAAAACGGGTGCACTCACAGCGCCCGTCAATCCGGCCTCACGCCTACACCAGGACCACCGTATGGAACTTTCCTTCACCGACCGGACCTATCTGATCACCGGCGGTGGCAGCGGAATCGGCGTGGGCGTAGCCGCGGGTCTGGCCCGAGCCGGGGCACACGTTCTCATCGTCGGCCGCAACGCCGACCGGCTGTCGGCGGCGGCCGAGCAGATCAACAGCGACGCCGCGGGCCGGGTTCGCGCCCACCCCGCCGACGTCACCGACGAGGAGCAGGTGGCTGCCGCCGTCGAAGCGGCCACCACGTGGAACGGTCGTCTGCACGGCGTCGTGCACTGCGCCGGCGGATCGGAGACCATCGGCCCGGTCACCCAGATCGATTCGGCGGCTTGGCGGCGCACCGTCGACCTCAACGTCAACGGCACCATGTACGTCCTCAAACACAGCGCACGCCAGATGGTTCGGGCCGGTGGCGGGTCGTTCGTCGGCATCTCGTCGATCGCCGCCAGTAATGTCCACCGCTGGTTCGGCGCCTACGGGGTGACGAAGTCCGCGCTGGATCACCTGATCATGCTGGCCGCCGACGAGCTGGGACCGTCATGGGTGCGGGTCAACGGCATCCGGCCGGGCCTGATCCGCACCGACCTGGTGCAGGTGATCCTGGACTCGCCGGAAGTCAGCGAGGATTACCGGCAGTGCACGCCGCTGCCGAGGGTCGGTGAGGTCACCGATGTCGCGAACATGGCGATGTTCCTGCTGTCCGACGCGGCCGGGTGGGTCACCGGCCAAGTGATCAACGTCGACGGCGGGCACGGGCTGCGGCGCGGCCCGGACATGTCGGCGATGCTTGAACCGGTGTTCGGCCCGGACGGTCTGCGGGGCGTGGTCTGAGTATGCGACCGCAACCGCAGACACCCGGTCCGGGCCAGGAGTCGGTCTGGGACTACCCACGCCCGCCGCGCCTGGAACGTTGTGACGGCCCGATCACCGTCGAACTCGGTGGCGAGGTGATCGCCAGCACCGACACCGCGTGGCGGGTGCTGGAAACCAGCCATCCGCCCACCTACTACCTTCCCCGATCCGCGTTCCGCGACGGCGCTCTGCGGAACGCCACGGGCGCCTCGTGGTGTGAGTGGAAGGGCCAGGCCCGCTACTTCGATCTGGTCGCGGGGGAGGTGGTCGCCCCTCAGGCGGCCTGGAACTATCCCCGGCCGACACCCGGATTCGAGCCGATCGCCGACTGTGTCGCGGTGATGGCCGGGAAGGTGGATCGCTGCACCGTCAACGGCGAGACGGTGGTGCCGCAACCCGGCGGGTTCTACGGCGGCTGGATCACCAGCGGGGTGGTGGGCCCGTTCAAGGGCGGCCCCGGCTCGATGGGTTGGTAGACGGCTTCTGTTTTTGGTTTCGGCGAAACATCGCCGGCTTCTGTTTTTGGTTTCGGCGAAACATCGCCGGCTTGTGTTTTTGGTTTCGGCGAAACATCGCCGAAACATGGCCGCCCCGGTTCTGAAACACCGCGCCGACATCCTCACTAATCGATATCGAAGTGGCCGTTCCATCGACGGCTTTTCGGGCAACCAGCCGAAGGAGTTGAACCGGTGGAACTCGATCCCGCCGCCACCGCGTGGCTATTGACCTGTACCGCGCTGGTGCTGCTGATGACGCCCGGACTGGCCATTTTCTACGGCGGCATGGTGCGCACCACCGGGGTGCTCAACATGATCATGATGAGCTTCATCTCGATCCCGCTCGTGACGGTGGCGTGGTTGTTGGTGGGCTACAGTCTGGCGTTCTCGGAGGGTTCCACCGGTGGCCTGGTGGGGGGTCTTAGCCACGTCGGCATGCGCGGAATCGGGCCGGAGACGCTGCACGGTTCGGTTCCCGAATTGCTCTATGCCACATTCCAACTCAGCTTTGCGATCATCACCGCGGCGCTGGTCAGCGGCGCCATTGCCGACCGCGCCAAGTTCGCGGCCTGGATGCGGCCGCACAATCTGCCGTTCGTTCTGCTCGGTGTCGGCCTGCTGTGGTTCGGGTGGTTCGGCTTCAACGCCGGTTCGGCATTGGCTGCCAATGGAATTGCGTCGGCGGTGTTCCTCAACACCCTGGTTGCCGGCTGCCTCGGGATGCTGGGCTGGCTGTCTGTGGAACAGATTCGCGACGGTAAGCCCACCACCTTCGGCGCGGCGTCCGGTGTGGTCGCCGGGTTGGTGGCGATCACCCCGTCCTGCGGCACCGTCACGACGTTCGGAGCGGCGGTGGTCGGACTGACCGCTGGAATCGTCTGCGCCTTCGCGATTGGGCTGAAGTTCAAGCTCAACTACGACGACTCCCTCGACGTCGTCGGCGTGCACTTCGTCGGCGGCGTGGTGGGTGTGCTGCTGATCGGCCTGCTCGCCACGTCGGTGATGACCGGCGGCGCGCAGGGGTTGTTCTTTGGCGGCGGGTTCGGCCAGTTGAGCAAGCAGGTACTTGCCGCGGTGGTCGTCGCCGCCTACGCCTTCGGCGTGACGTTCGTATTGGCGAAGCTCATCGACCGGGTGATGGGTTTCCGGCTCAGCGAGGAGGACGAGGCCAGCGGGGTCGACTTCGCCCAGCATGCGGAGACGGCATACGCAGAAGGCGTGCACGGGCATCAGCAGGTGCGCCGGCCCTTGTTCGGCGACCGCGACGCACTCCGCAGGCCAGGCAACGACGAAGACGCCTGAGCCGCCCGCGACGGCATCGGTACCATTCGCCACATGCCGCTGGCTAATGGAGAAGTCTTCGCGGGCTACCGGATCCTGCGTCCCCTCGGCTTCGGTGGCATGGGCGAGGTCTATCTGGTCGCGCACCCGCGCCTGCCCAGGCAGGATGCGCTCAAGATCCTGCCCGCCCAGATGTCAGCGGATTCCGACTTCCGCGCCCGGTTCAACCGGGAGGCCGAACTGGCCGCCTCGCTGTACAACCCGCACATCGTCGGCATCCACGACCGCGGCGAATTCCAGGGGCAGCTGTGGATTTCGATGGATTACATCGACGGTCCCGACGCCGGGCGGCTGTTGCACGACCAGTTCCCGAACGGCATGCCGCCGCGGGAGGTCGCCGAGATCGTCGCCGCCGTCGCCGATGCCCTGGACTACGCCCACGCCCGGGGGCTGTTGCACCGCGACGTCAAGCCGCCCAACATTCTGCTGACCAATCCCGAACGGGGGCGCCGCCGGATCGTCCTGGCAGACTTCGGGATTGCCCGCAATGCCGCCGAAACGCACGGGCTCACCGAGACCAACATGACTGTCGGTACGGTGAATTACGCCTCACCCGAGCAGCTCATGGGCGGGGCCATCGACGGCCGTGCCGACCAGTACGGGCTCGCGGCGACCGCCTACCACCTGCTGACCGGCTCCCCGGTCTTCGGCACCTCAAACCCCGCCGTGGTGATCAGCCACCACCTCAACTCCCCGCCGCCTCGACTCGCCGACTTCCGGCTGGCGCTGGCCGCTGTCGATCCGGTGTTGGCCCGGGCGCTGGCGAAGAACCCGAATGACCGCTTCCCCACCTGCACCGACTTCGCCAATGCCTTGCGTTTCGCCGTCGACGGGCCGCCTCTGCCACCCCCGCCGCGGGCGGTGCCGCCGCCGCGGGCCACGATGCCCGCACCGCCGCCGCCGATGGAGCACCACACCGCGATCCTGTCCTCGGATTACCAGGCTGCACCTGTCGACGAGCCGCCCACGCCTGCGCCGTCGCGGCTGCCGTGGGCTCTCTCCGGCCTGGCGCTGGTGCTGATCCTCGGCGCGCTGGTGTACGCGATCTGGCCCAAACAGGAGCAATCGGCGTCGTCGCCGCCGCTAACCTCGACATCCCGGCCCGCGACGACGTCGCCCATCACCACCACCCGCACGTCGCCGTCGACCTCGACCTCCGCTACACCGGTGCCGGCGACCTTTGACGCGATGCGCGACGTAGTCACCGGCTTCTACGCCGAACTGCCCGGGAACGCCCGGGGCGCCTGGAGCAAACTCGACACCCACTACCAGCAGCGCAACGGGATCGACGACTATCTAGGCTTCTGGTCGACCGTCCGGTCCGTGTCGGTGCTGTCCGTCGTTCCTCGCGATGCGACGAGCGTGACCGCGACCCTTCGCTATGTCCTCAACGACGGCAGAGTCGATACCGAGAACCGGTGGCTCAGCGTCGTCCCTGGCAACGGTTCGCTACTTATCTACGACTCCGAACGCATCGGCCCGGCGTAGACATCCAAGCGACCTCAATCCGGGTCAGCGCGCCAGTTGCGGGCGGCAGAATGCGCACAGCCCCGAGCCCAGGCTCGGGTAACCGCAGTAGGGGCACGTCCCGACGCGGGCGGTGGCCGCTAGATCGTGGCAGTCGGTGTCGGACAGCTGACTGTCGAGCGCGTTGAGTTGTTTGGCCAGAACCTCCAGCCGCTCTGTAAGGCGCGCCCGCTCAGCTTCCAAAGCTGTTCTTTCGCAGAGTAATTCACCGAGCGTGACACCGCTGTGCTGACGGTGCCGACGCCATCCCAGATCGGTCAGCCGCCGGTCCAGTTCGTCGAGTCGTGCCGCCAGCGTCCGCAACAGCTGGGTCAGCTGCTCACGGTGGTCCCGCATCAGCGCCGTGGGTGCCGCGGCCGCGGATTCCATCCCGATGAGGCGAGTCATGGCGACGGTCACTACGGCTCCTCTCTCGGTGCTGGGGCAAGGCCTGCTTTGCGCGTCGGTGGGTAAGCTAGCAGTCGTGCTGGCAATCTGTGAAATAACTGTCGGTGCTGCCAGCGGGGTGCTTTAGAATACGAGCTGGGTTTAACTGACATCCGGATCAGCGGTGTTTCCATCGGACCGTGTGAGCGCTTCTCGCCGCGGTACTCCGGGAGCCGCCCAGTCGACAGGCGCAACCACTAAGGAAGTCATGACCGGCCGAGTGCACGCGACCCCGTCACGCTGGGGGTCCGCCAGTTGACGCATGTCAGCGGTGTCCCCATCACGATCGAGGGCGAGCGGATTCTGGACGCTGCACTGGCCGAGCTCGCGGTGAAGCGGATCGGTGCGTTCACACTCGACGGAGTTGCGGCTCGGATGGGGGTCAAGCCAAAGGTCATCCAGGAGATATGGCCCAACTCTCCGGAACTGCTTTCGGCGACCATTCGGGCGTTCGCCGAGCGCAACGTCCCGATTCCCGATACCGGATCGCTACGGGAAGATCTGCTGGGTTTCGCG
>NZ_JBIIOV010000197.1:0-5595 GCF_044342925.1 Mycobacterium sp.
TGGCAGATCGGCCTGGTCCGCATCGAAGACGTCATGCTGGGCGGTGCGGTGGGCATGGTGGTGTCGGCACTGATGTGGCCCGGCGGCGCCAGCACGGCCGTGCGCCGGGCCATTGACAACGCCGTGCTGGCCTGTTCGTGGTACCTCGACGCGGCAGTGACCCGGGTGACCCGCGGGGCGTCGCCGGACACCGATACGGCGGTCGCCGAACTGGGGTCGGAAGCACTGGTCGCCGCACGCACCCACGGCGACGCGGTGCGAGTGTACGTGGCCGAGACCAACGGAACCATCGACGTCGCCCAGGTGGAGAGCGCCGATCGGATTCCGCGGTTGCGGACCGCCGCCGACCTCATCGCCGACGTCGTGCCACCCCCGACCGGAGCTTTCCCGATGACGCGAAATGTGTTGGAGCACTACACCGCTGCGTTGTGCGCCTGTATCGAGCAGGTTAACGCTCCGGCGTCGCTGCCGGAGATCAGCGACGAGTTCGTCCCGGCGCTGCGCGCGGAGGCCATCTTCACCGCCGACCCCGCGCGGGCGGCCCTCCCCCTGGTGACCGTGGCGGCCACCATCGGGGAGCTGCAGCTGACCTATCCCACACCGAGTGCGGACGTCGAGGCCGTCACCGCCTAGCGCTAGCCGAGCACCGCCTGCGCCGCGGCCCGCGCCTCCGCCGGACCGGCGGTCGCCAGCACCGCCTCGGCCGCGTCCTTGCACTGCTGCAACGTCACCGTCGACAGTTTGGCGCCGACCGGGGTGACCGCTGAAGCGGCCGCCGACAGCGACGTCACACCCAGGCCGATCAGCACACAGGCCAGCAACGGGTCGGCGGCGGCCTCGCCACACACCCCGACCGGCTTGCCGGTGGCCTGCCCCGCCCGCGCGGTCTTGGCCACCAAGGCGATCACGCCGGGCTGCCACGGGTCGGTCAGCGTCGCTAAGTCCGACGACATCCGGTCGGCGGCCATCGTGTACTGGGTCAGGTCGTTGGTGCCGATCGACAGGAACTCGACGTGCTCGAGAATCCGCTCAGCCAGCAGCGCCGCCGCAGGCACCTCGATCATCACCCCCGGATACAGACCGCGCGCACGGGCCAGTTCGGCGAACCGGCTGGCTTCCTGTGGGGTGGCGATCATCGGCGCCATCACCCACGGTGGGTTGCCGGTCCGCTCGGCGGCCACGGCGATGGCGTCCAGTTGGCGGCCCACCAGATCGGCGTCGATCTCGATGATCCGGAAACCCCGCACGCCCAGCGCCGGGTTCTCCTCCTCGGGGCTGTTGACGAACTTCAGCGGCTTGTCCGAACCCGCGTCGAGGGTGCGGATCACCACCTTCTGGCCGGCGAAGGCGTCGAGCACCTCGGCGTAGATGAGCGCCTGCGCATCGACGCTCGGCTCGGTGTCGGCGTCCAGGAAGCACAGCTCGGTGCGGAACAGGCCCACACCTTCGACGGGCGACTGCTTGGCCGCGCGGGCCGCTGACCCGTCGGCAACGTTGGCCAGGATCGACACCGGATGACCGTCGGAGGTGGCTCCCGGTCCGGTCCAGCCGGCCATCGCCGCCGCCGCGACGTCGGCCGTCGCGACCGCCGCCGCCGCCTCGGTCCGGTCCGGGTTGAGGGTGACGGTTCCCCGGCTGCCGTCCAGCAGCACCATCGCCCCGGCCGGCACGCCGTCCAGACCCTTCACCGCGACCACACAGGGAATACCGAGCTGGCGGGCGATGATCGCGGTGTGGCTGGTGGGACCGCCCAGCGTGGTGGCCAGGCCGACGACGCGGTGCGGGTCCAGGCCGGCGGTGTCGGCGGGGGCCAGATCCTCGGCCAGCAGGATCGATGGCTCGACCGGCTCCGGAACTCCGGGCGCCGGCAGGCCCGCCAGTTCGGCGATGACGCGGTCGCGGATGTCCTTGAGATCGGTGACCCGTTCGGCCATCAGGCCGCCCATCTTGGTGAACATCTCGATGAACTGGCCGGCTGCGTCGTTGGTCGCGCGCACCGCCGGCTTACCCGCCTTGATGGCGTTCTCCGCCGACCCCAGCCAGGCGCGGTCCTGGGCCAGCTGGGCCGTCGCGGTCAGCACCTCCGCGGCGGCACCGCTGGCGGCAGCGGCACGCTCACGCAGCCGCTCGGCCACCGTGGCGGCGGCCGCCCCGAAACGGGCAACCTCCGCGGGACGATCCGGTTCGGGCAGTTCGCCCCCGGGATCCAAGTCCTGGATCGGAGGCAGCCGGTTAGCCCTGATCACCGGGGCGAAACGAACTCCCGGAACCACCGGGACTCCCTGCAGAACTGCTGTTTGTGGGGCGGTCATGCAGTGGATTAGAGCAAAACGTTGACAATCACACACGGGCGGCGGTAAAACCACACATATCAACATAAATGCGGGGTAATCCCACAGAGTTGATTCGCGAGGGGCTTGAGGGGGTGTCGTGTATCCGGAGGAACGCCAGCAGGCCATCGCCGCGCAGGTGATTTCCCACGGGCGAGCCTCGGTGGCCGAACTGGCGCAGACCTTCGACGTCACCACCGAGACGGTGCGCCGCGACCTGGCCGTCCTCGACCGGGCCGGGGTATTGCGCCGGGTACACGGCGGGGCAGTGCCGACCCGGGCGCTGCACCTGGTGGAGCCCAGCCTCGACCAGCGCGAGTCCACCCGGTCGGCGGATAAAGAGTCCATCGCACGGGCCGCGGCTGAGTTCCTCCCGCAGTCCGGCTCCACCGTCCTGGTTGACGCCGGCACCACCACCGCGCGGTTGGCCGGTCTGCTTCCGCCGGACCGCGAACTGTTGGTCCTCACCAACTCGATCCCGATCGCCGCGCGGCTGGCCGGCCTCGGATCGGTGTCGCTGCAAGTCCTCGGCGGCCGCGTCCGGGGTCTAACCAAGGCCTGCGTCGGCGAGCAGGTGGTGAACACTCTCGCGGCCCTGCGCGTGGACATCGCCTTCGTCGGCACCAACGGGATCACCCTGCGTCACGGCATGTCCACCCCGGACCCGGAAGAGGCCGCGGTCAAGCGCGCCATGGTCGCCTGCGCGAACTTCGTTGTGGTGATGGCTGATTCATCCAAGATCGGCCGTGAGGACTTCGTCAGCTTCGCTCCGATCGACGCCCTCGACGTGCTGGTCACCGACGCCGAGATCAGCGCCGCAGACCGTGCCGGCTTCGCCACCGAGGGACTGGAAGTGGTTGTTGCACAGTGAGAATCAACATGGGAGCCGCATGATCGTCACCGTCACGCCCAACCCCAGCATCGACCGCACGGTCACGCTGCCCGCCGAATTGGTTCGCGGCGGTGTGCACCGGGTGACGTCGGTGTCGTCCGAACCCGGCGGCAAGGGGGTGAACGTCGCCCGAGCGCTGACCCTCGCCGGTCTGGACGTGGTGGCGGTGCTGCCGGCCGGCAGTCACGATCCGATCCTGGCGGGCCTGCAGGTGCAGGGCGTCGAGTTCGAGGCGGTGCCGGTTTCCGGCGGGGTGCGGACCAACCTCACCATCACCGAACCGGACGGCACCACAACGAAGATCAACGAACCCGGCGCCACCCTTGAGCCGTCCGAAGCCGAAGCCCTGGCGTGGGCCGTCATGCAGCAGGCTCGGGGCGATCACTGGGTGGTGCTGTCCGGTTCGCTGCCGCCCGGCCTGCCCGACAGCTGGTATTCCGACATGACGGCGGCACTGAAAGCGCACGGCTGCAAGGTGGCGGTGGACACCTCCGACGCCCCGCTGGCCGCGCTGGCCGCCGGCCTGGAACGCGCCGCGCCGGACCTGATCAAGCCCAACTCCGAGGAACTCGCCAGCCTGACCGGGGTGACAGCCGAGTCGCTGGAGTCGGCGGTGCAGCGCGGTGACGCCCAACCCGTGGTGACGGCGGCGCGCCGACTGATCGACCGCGGCGTGGGTGCGGTGCTGGCCACCCTGGGGTCGGCGGGCGCCCTGCTGGTCGACCGCGACGGGGCCTGGCTGGCGACGCCGCCGCCGATCACACCGCGCAGCACCGTGGGCGCCGGTGACTCGTCCCTGGCGGGTTACGTCCGCGCCGACGTGGAAGGCGCCGGGGCCCCCGGCCGGCTGCAGATGGCCGTTGCCTACGGCAGCGGCGCCGCGGCGCTGCCCGGCTCGGCGATGCCCACGCCGGCCCAGCTCAATCTCGACGATGTGACCGTCATCGCGGTCGCCGCCGCCCCAGTCGAATCCCGATCCGAAGGTGCGCTATGACAAACACTGACATCATCAGCACCGATCTGGTGCTGCTGGACGCCTCCGCGGGGGCGGACAAGACGGCGGTGATCAACCGGTTGGCCACCCTGATCGCCGATGCCGGCCGGGCCGACGATGGCGCCGCGCTGCTGCAGGCGGCGCTGGCCCGGGAGAGTCAGTCGGCCACCGGCCTGCCCGGCGGGATCGCCATTCCGCACTGCCGGTCCGCCGCCGTGCGCCAGCCGTCGATCGGGTTCGCCCGACTGGCCGATCCGGTCGACTTCGGCGCCGCCGACGGGCCGTCGGATCTGGTGTTCCTGATCGCCGCTCCCGAGGGGGCCGGTGCCGAGCACATGAAGCTGCTGTCCAGCCTGGCGCGGGCGCTGGTGCGCCCGGAGTTCGTGCAGTCGCTGCGCGAGGCTCCGACCGCCGCCGACGTCGTCGGCCTCGTCGAGGGCGTCGTCCGCCCGCCGGAGTCAGTGGCGGGCGGCCCGGCGGGCGGGGCGGCTGCAGCCGCGGGCGTCGCCGCATCCGCTGCACCGGCCAGGGCGGCCGCCACGACGTCGTTGGTCGCGATCACCGCCTGCCCCACCGGAATTGCGCACACCTACATGGCGGCGGACGCGCTGAAGCTGGCCGCCGAGCGCGCCGGTGTGAACCTGACCGTGGAGACCCAGGGCTCCTCCGGCAGCACTCCGCTGAGCGCGGCGACCATCGACGGCGCCGGCGCCGTCATCTTCGCCACCGACGTCGGCGTCAAGGACCGCGGGCGTTTCGCCGGTAAGCCGGTGATCGCCTCGGGAGTCAAACGGGCCATCAACGAGCCCGACGTCATGATCGCCGAAGCCGTTGCGGCCGCGGGCAATCCGAACGCCGCCCGGGTCGAGGGCACGGCCGCGGCAGCCGCGTCGGGCGGGGCGGCCGCTGCCTCGACCCTGGGGTGGGGAACGCGGATACGCCAGATCCTGCTCACCGGTGTGAGCTACATGATCCCGTTCGTGGCGGCCGGCGGCCTGCTGATCGCGCTGGGCTTCCTGCTGGCCGGCTACGAGATCGCCAATACCCCTGAGGGCGCGAAGCCGCTCGCCTTCGGAATGAACTCGTTGGGCAGCCATATCGCGACAGAAAACACGCTGACTCAACTGCCCCCTGGCGGGCTGACCGAATATCTCGGCGCGGTGCTGTTCACTCTTGGCGGCCTCGCGTTCATGTTCCTCGTCCCGGCGTTGGCCGGCTACATCGCCTTCGCGATCGCCGACCGGCCCGGGTTGGCGCCCGGCTTCACCGCCGGCGCGGTGGCAGTGTTCGTCGGCGCCGGCTTCATCGGCGGCATCGTCGGCGGTCTGATCGCCGGCTTCGCCGCGCTGTGGATCAGCAAGTGGAACGTGGCGTCGTGG
>NZ_JBIIOV010000106.1:0-12122 GCF_044342925.1 Mycobacterium sp.
CCCGCCGTAGGAGCCGCCCGACATGCCCACCCACGGGTCGTTCGGCTGGTCCAGCTCGGTGGGGGTCGCCGCGGCAATCCAGGACACCAGGGCCGAGACGTCCCGGCCCTCGTAGAACGGGTTGTTCAGTTGCAGCACCCCGCCGGAGTCGAACTCACCCCGGGGATCCCAGCTGACGACGTTGTACCCGGCATCCCGCAGCGTCCCGACCCCCAACGTCTCGTCGATCGTCGGCGGGACGGTGCCGCAGCTGCCGCAGCTGGCGTACGGATCGGTCCAACCGCCACCGGCCAACCCCGACCCGTTGAGCACCGCAGGCGCCACCTGGCCGGCCTGCAGGCCAGCCGCCGGGAAGAAGTTCATGCTGATCGGAGCGCCGTCGAACGAGGCCACCCGGTAGGTGAACGCCACCGGAGTAGCGCCGGGAGCCAGCTTCTCGACATCCACGGCTACGCTCACCAGCAGCGCGCTCCCGATGATCGGCGCGAGCAGCGCGCCGACGAACGGGGTGGCCTGCAGCAACCCGATCACCGGCGCGGCAAGCCCGCCGAACAGCGGAATGCCGGTGACGAACGCGTCGAACTCGGTCACCTCGCTGATCCGGACGTCGAACAACTCTGTTCCTTTGGCACTGACGGCCGGGGTTCCGCCAACCTGCCAGGTCGCATAAGGGAGCACGGTGAAGCTCTGCGCGACGTGCGATGCGGTGGGCACCGTGCCCAGCGACAGCTTGCCCCCGTTGGAGCCGCGCGACGCCGTGTAGGTCAGCGGTAACCCGCGCTGGCTGCTCGCGTTCAGACTGCCCTGGATGATGCCGTCCACCATCGTTACAGATGGATCTGCCGTCAGGCCGCTGGCAGAAAATGCCGGTGGCGCTTCGGTTTCCAGGACCGGCTCCATCTCCACGGCAACCGCGACTGGAGCATCGGCTGTGCCAACGTCGGCGACCACGGGTGCCGTCGCCGCGGCCGGTGACCCGTCGTTACGGCCCCTCGGGGCGGCCGGTCGCGTCGAGGAACCTGGCCGTTGGCCCCTCGCCGCGGCCGGCTCGGCCGCGGCACCCGACTCGTCGGCTCCGGCAGCGGACCCGGTGACACCTCCACCTCGTCCGGGCGCTGAGGTTTCCGCCCAACTGACCGCCGGGCCGCACAGCAACGCCGCACCCACCCCGAGCAGCACCGCCGCACCACACACCCGACCCGCAAACAGCGACTCGTCCATGACAATCCCCCCGAGCACCACGCTTTTGAACCTGACGAGAGCCTATGGCCAAAAAATGCGCTTGTGAACTCGCTTCTCGCGCCTGCACCATCGCTGTGGATTGATGAAGTGCATGCGCGGGTGGGCCCGTCGCCGTTGCGGTGTGGTTCGGTAGTCGGATGCCCGGTCGACAGCAGACGGTCCGACAGAAACGCGCGACGGCCCTGTGGCTGGCGCTGTTTTGTTGGGCCGGCGTCGTTCTATATCTATCGTCGCTAAGTCCGGCCGAGTTGCCGGAAGCGGCGTTCGCGTTCGGGGACAAGGTCAATCACTTCGCGGCCTTCGCCGTCGGCGGGTGGTTGGCCGCCTCGGCTCTGCGCGCCTCCCGCCCGCAGATTGGCGGCACCCGCGTGGTCACCGAGGCGATTCTGCTCGTCGCGGCGTTCGGGGCTCTCGACGAGGCCCTGCAGACATGGACGCCCGGCCGCGTTGGGGGCGACGTTCTCGACTGGACCGCCGACGCGCTCGGCGCCACCGCCGGAGCATTGCTGAGCCGGCTGCGACGTGCGGATACCGGCTAACGACACCGCTGAGGTGAGACACTCGGCGTAGCCACATCAGCAAGGAGTGCACATGAAACTTACCGCGGCGGCGGCGATATCCGGACTGATCACCGTGAGCCTCGGCGTCGCGGTGGCGCCCGCGACAGCCGCCGACACCGACGTCACGGGCACCTATGCCTTCACCGCCGGCGACGGCGAGAGCGCCACCTGGACGTTGACGCCATGCGGCGGCAACGCCCCGGGATGTGTGCGGGTCTCCGAAGCCGGCAACGCCAAGCGCGCCCGGTGGAGCGCCGATGCGCACATCTCGGTGGGCTCATGGATTCTGTTCGTCGAGCAACCGGACGCGATCCTGTGCGCAGACGGCACCGCGGCACCGGGTGTGAACACCTACTCCTGGGACGCCGTCGGGCTGGCCGGTAACGCCAGCATCGTGAACAAGGGCGCGTGCGGGGCCAAGACTTCCAACGTATCCATCCCCTTCACACTGAGCCGGATCGGCGCCGCCGAGGCGGCACCACCCGTCGCCGCCCCGCCGGTGCCCGCCGGTGCGCCAGTCCCGGCTGTCGCACCCGCGCCGGCCGGTCCGCCGCTCCCGGCGGAGTCGCCGGCAGCGGCGGTGGCCGCGCCGGTCGCCGGCTGACTCAGACGCACTCCAGCAGCGCGCCGTCCACCTCACCGACCGCGCCGATGGTGGCGTGGACCGCGATGCTGCCGCCGGTGGAATCCGTTGTGATGCAGACGATCGCGAGTTGACCGGCGTCCACCTGCCGGGCGATCACCGGAGACCGCTCCAGCAGCCCAAGACCGGTGTCGGCGATGTGCGCCGACGTCAGTTCGGCCAGGGACTCCGCGCCCGCGCCCCGGCGCACGATGGAACCGATCGCGTTCTCGACGACAGTCCTGGCCGCGCCGTCCGGAATCACCGTGTCGGTCCAGGCCCGCATCGCGGCCCGCATCGCCGGGCAGTCCTGATGACCGAGCACCACGATCAGCGGCACGCCCAGGCTCTCCACGGCGTACTCCAGTGTGGCCAGCACACCGGTGTCGACCACATGACCCCAGGTGCTGATGTCGACCAGCGAACCCACAGGCTGACCGAAGACCGCTTCGTTGGCAAAACAGGTGTCCGCGCAACGGAACACCGCTGCCACCGGCTGTTCGTCGAGCGCTGCGTCCGCGGTGTCGCGGAAAGCCGTGGGTCGGTCGGCCCCGGCCCGCAGCCGCTGCCAGGCGACCAGCGGATCGATGGTGGAGGCAGTAGTGGACATAACGGTGTTCCTCTCTTGTGGTCGCTGGCTAGCTGAAGTACTCGGGGCGGCTGACGAAGGTCTCGGTCACGAACATCACGCCGGAGGAGGCGTCGAGCAGTGGCCGCAGCCCGGCCAGCAGAGCCTCGGTCTTGTCTTCGGGCACCACAGTGATGATCAGTTCCAGTGCGGCCTGCTGGTTGAACAGCAGCCGGCCCTGGTGGTAGCCGCTGTGACCGAGGCCAGACACCCCTGACAGACTGGTGAATCCGGTGGCGCCGACGCTCTTGATGAGCTCGCGCACCGCCGATGCATCGCTTCCCGAGACGACGACCTCGATCTTGGTCATCCTGGTCAGCGCACGGGCCGACCCTGAACTCGGTGCCGGGTTCGACGCGGGGGCCGAGGTGGGTGTTGTCATGGAACCATCTCCTCATCCAGAGTGTTTGCGGGGCTGTGTGTTTCGGTCCAGGGCCGCCATCCGGCCCGGGTCCAGCGCTGCCACGGCTGCCCGGGTTTTTCCCGGGCCGCCATTGCCAGCCAGTCGTTGCCGAACAGTTGTTGCAGCACGGGGTTGCGTTCGACGATCATGTCGATCCGCTCAAGGGGCGCCTGGACCGCCGCGAGCAGCCGGAGCGGTTCGTGCAGCAGGCGCTCGCCGTCGCAGACCGACTGCCAGGGCAGACCCAGTTGCAGATCCCCGGTGTGCCCGGCGATGACGCCGGCGCCGCCAACCACGTTGTGAATGGTCTTAGTGCCCGCGCCGAAGACCCGCGGAGCCACAGTGGAGAAGTAGTACTGGCTGTTGATCCACTGCGCGACCACCAGCGGGGCGGTGAGGATGGTCTCCAGCGCCAAACCCTCCGGGTCCACCTCGGCCTCGTAGGAGTGCAGAAAGGTGCGACGCTGCAGGTCCAGTCCGCGGGTCACCGTCCGCGGGGCGACGATGAAGGCCGCGTTGCCGGCCAGGCCCCATTCCGGGTACACCTGCGCCCAGTCCGAGGAGCGGGTGACCACATGGCGCGCGGCCCGGCCCGGAGCCGGTGTGCGGGCCGCACCCGGAAGCAGCGCGCACCGCTCGGCGGCCAGCTGAGCGCCTGCCGTGCGCAGGTCGGCGTCGAGCCGCTCGATGTCAGCGGCGTTCTTCTCCGGCACCAGGTGCAGGTCCAGCAGGGTCACCCGGTCGACCGCGGTGTCGTGTTGCGCTGCGACGAACCAGGTTTCGACCGGGATGTCGATGCCGATACTGCGCAGCCCGTTGCGGATCTCGGGCCGGTTGAGGATCGCCACCGCCGTGCGGGCGTTGGGCGCCCCGGCCTGGCCGCCGCAGGCGCCGCAGTCCAGCGAGGCCTGGTAGGGATTGTTCTCGGTGGTGCTGCCGTGCGCGCACAGCACCACCAGCCGGCCGAAGCCGCGGGTCAGGCCCATGGTGGTGAGCGCCACCTGGGCGAACAGCACCTGGTCCTGGTGCGGCATGGCGTCCAGATCGATCACCGTCGGAGCGGGCGGGGCGGCGGCGTCGCGCAGGCGGCGCCGGATGCCCGCGGTCAACGCGGGGGTCAACGTCTTGGCCGCCGCTAAGGGTGCGGCCACCCAGCCGGCCGCCTCGGCCAGTGTGAACGGGGCGGCGAAGGCCTCCTTGGCGCTGTGGAAGGCCGACTCGGCGCCGGCGAGGCCGGCGATCCCGGCCGCTCGGCGTTCCGCGGCGCCGGCATCCTCGGGCATCCTGGCTTCGCTGATCTCGTGGTTGGGCGAGATGAGCACCGGGCACAGATCCAGCGGTGTGCCGCCGAGGAGGTCGGTGTAGCGGATGGCGACCGCGAAGAAGCCTGCGAATCCCAGGGTTTCGTAACCGCCGAGGGACTCCAGCTGCCGCCGAAGGCCCTCCGAGCGGGTGTCGATGCAGCTGACCAGCTGGGTGTGCGCCGGGCCGGAGGGAGCCGGGTCCAGGGCCCCCGACGACAGGTTGGACAGCAGATCGTCCCGATAGTGCGCTTCGAAGGCGTTCTGCCACAGCAGTTCCCGCGCCGTCACCGGCAGCGCGGCCAGCACCCGGGCGGCGGCGGCGATGTCGGCGTCATCGGCGTGGCGGACACCCAGCACGTCGAGCAGATGGGTGGCGCGCTGACGTGCCGGCGGGATGCCGAACCGCTCGTCGGCGTCCTGCGGGCCGGTGGGGCCGCGATGGTGCGCCAGCAGCACCGCCTCGTAGTTCAGGCGCATCGCGAGGTACTCCAGGACGTCGATTCCCATGTCGCGGCCGGCGCACCACTGCACATGCGCGGCCCACCCCGGCATACGGGTGAGATGCGCCTGCAGGTAGACGATCCGGCTGTCGTCGTCGACCCCCAGCCGGCCCAGGGCGGCCAGGACGGCGTCGTCGGCGCGGTCGGCGACCCCCCGCAGGTCCTTGCGCGCGGCCCGGGACAGCGTGCGGTCACTGGGTGTCAGCGCCCGCCAGGCGGCGTAGAAGCCCTTCTCCCGGCCCGGCATCGGCCAGGCGGCTCCGCCGAAGAAGGCCGCGCACCATTTCGCGGTCTGGGCGTCAACCTGGTCGGCAACCCGGGGAGCCTGCTGTTCGGAGCGAATCGTGAAGCGCCGGTTCGGTTTCGGGCTGCCCGTACCGTGCAGCATGTCGGTGCGGAGCAGTTCCAGCGGACTGATCAACCGGCCACCCAGGCGCAGCTCCGGTTCCCGGGAGAGGTTGGGATAGCGCAGGCTCAGCGCCCGATCGAGGTCGGCATCGGTGATACGGCCTTCGCCGTGCAGCTGGCGAAAAGTCAGCTCCCCCAGCGTGCCTGGCATTCCGTAGAGGTCGCCGGCCCGCCGCAGGGCCTGCTCGAAGGGCATCGACTCCAGACCTGCCAGCGGGTTGACCGCGATGAAGGTCTCCAGCGGGTAATGGGTCGGCAGCACCCGGGCGGCGAGGTTGACGTCGGTGCGCAGCCGGGCCCGCCGGGTGCCCGGTGCGGTGGAGGTGGTGCCGGTCATGAACGTGCTCCTGTCGATTGGACGGGCGAGGACTGCCAGGCCGGGACGTGCCCGGCGGCCAGGGCGCTGGTGTAGAGGGCGTTGCGGAACCGCTCGGCCCGCGGGGCGCGGCGGACCAGGACCAGCGCGCCCAGTCCCAGCGCTGCGGCGGCGGTGATGGCCCAGACCGCGCCGACCGGCAGTGTCGAAGGTGGCAGTGCCGGGGTCAGGAAGCCGCTGACCGCGGTGATGACCGCGACGTAGGCCACAGCGGCCGGGATGAGGAAGGCCGCGGCCGTGAGCACCCCGGCCGGTCCGGGCCGGCGCTGCAGCCAGCCCCAGGTGACCGCGGCGCCGGTTGCCCAGGCGAAGATCAGCAGCGCCTGCTCGGCGGCGTGCCCGTCGGAGCCCAGCGGTGTGATGGCCAGGCCGGCGCCCAGCGCGGCGCCGGGCAACCCGACCGCCGCCAGGCCGTGCGCCAGCTTCTGCGCGCCGGACACCGGAGGCAGCGGCGGCAGGGTGTCGTGGCGGCGACGGGCGGCCACGGCTGACCCCGAGGACAGGAAGAGCGTGGCTTTGTAGAACCCGTGCGCCACCAGGTGGATGACCGCGGCGGCCCACAGTCCCAGGCCGCAGGTGAGGATCATGAAGCCCATCTGCGCGGTGGTGGAGTGCGCCAGCGCGCCCTTGACGTCAGGCTTGACCAGCATCACCGCCGCGCCGTAGGCCATCGTGGCGGCGCCGGCCGTGACCGTCAGCGCGCGGGCCAGGTCGTCGGAGGCCAGCGGGGCGAGGCGGATCAGCAGGATGCCTCCCGCGTTGACCACACCGGCGTGCAGCAGGGCTGAGACGGGGGTGGGGGCGGCCAGGGTGGCCGGCAGCCAGCGGTGGAAGGGAATCTGCGCCGACCGCGACAGCGCGGCAATCACCACCAGCAGGCCCAGGATGGGCAGCAGCGGTCCGCTGAACTGCCCCGCCGCCGGCTGGTTCAGGTCGATCCGGCCCCAGGAGGCGGTGGCCGCCGCCACCCCTGCCCACAGCGCGACGTCGCCGATCAGGAAGGCGACGGCGGTGCGGCGCACACCGTCCCTGGCCGCCGGGAGGTGCCAGTAGGTGCCGAGCAGCAGGCACAGGGCGACGCCGGCCAGCGTCCAGCAGATCGCCAGGGTGATCAGGGTCGATGCCGTGGCGAGACCGGCGGACGCGCTGGTGAGCAGCCCGGCGCCGCCGGCGAACCAGCCGGCCCTCGGGTCACCGGCCAGGTATCGCACCGAGAAGGACTGGACGATCGCGCTCACGCCGAAGACCAGCAGTAGCAGCACCGCAGCCAGCCGGTCGACGGTGAACTGCAGGCCCAGCAGTCCCGCGCTGACCGTGTGCCCTGTCGCCGAACCGGCCGCCATGGCAGCCGCTGCCAGGAATCCCAGGCCCGCGGTGAGCGCTCCGGCCCGGGCGATCTGCCGCGGTGCCCGCCGCCCGAACAACACGGCAAGGCCTGCGACCAGGGCTGGCGCCGCCAGGGTCGCCATCAGTCCGCTACTCGTGATGTGCAACATGCGAGTTAAATTACGTGTGTTGTATTGCGTATGTCAAACTTTACTAATGGCGATTCGTTACTTTGCGATTGCTAGCATGCCGAGTCAGCGGATTGGTCCGGCTTATCTAGACTTTTGGTATGAACCAGTGGACGTTCTTGACGAACCACGCCCACAGCCTGATCTGCATCGCACGCGAACCCGACCTCCGCTTGCGCGACGTGGCCGAGCGGGTCGGTGTGACCGAACGCGCCGCGCAGCGCATCGTCAGCGATCTCGTCGACGCGGGATACCTCGAACGCCAGCGCGACGGGCGCCGCAACAGCTACCGGGTCCGGCTCGACCTGCCCATGCGGCACCCGGTCGAGCGCGGCCACGACATCGGCGAAATCCTGGCGGTCCTCAGTGACACCACACTCCACGACGGGCAACCGGTCTGAGCCGTACTCCGGCAGCCTGATCGCCGTCGGCACCAACCACGGCAAGCAGCACCAGTTCGCACCGGCGTTCAGCGCAGTGCTGGGCGCCCGGTTGGTGACGCCACCGGGACTCGACACCGATCAATTCGGCACCTTCAGCGTGGAGACACCCCGATCCGGCACCGCCGTGCAGGCCGCCCGTTCGAAGGCCCGGCTCGCGCTGACCCTCCTCGACCTGCCCCGCGGCGTGGCCAGCGAGGCCAGTTACGGCCCGCTGCCCGGCGGCTGGTTCGGGCATCAGGAAGATTCTGCTGTTCTGCGACACCGAGCTCGGCGTCGAAGTGATCGAGGGTCATCGCACCACGTCGGTTCCCGGTGTCGCGAACCGCGTATCCGGGGCTGACGATCTATCCGGCCCGCTGCTGGCAGGCCTTCGGGGTCAGGCCTTGATCGTCCGGCCGTCCGAGCCGACGGCGGGTGCTGGCGGCACTGGCCACCAGACTGGCGCACCGGCTGGCCACCCGCTGCCCGGCCTGCGCGGCGCCGGGGTTCGGCCGGGTCGACGCGCAGCCCGGCCTTCCGTGCCGGGCCTGTGCGACGCCGACACCTCTGCTGGGCAACGAGATTCACGCCTGCGCGGTGTGTTCGCACGTTTCGGGCCTCAGCTCCCGAACACTTTGTTCACAACGGCTTTCGCGCGCCGGGTGACCCGCAGGTAGTTGTCCAGGAACTCGCCGCCGTCGCCGTCCTTCCAGCCCGCCGCCACCGCCACCGCGTTGAGCTGGCGACCGAGACCGGGCAGCTGGTCGGTGGGCCGGCCCCGCACCAACACCAGGGCGTTGCGGGCCCGGGTCGCCGTCAGCCAGGCCTCGCGCAGTTGAGCCAGGTCCTCCTCGGGAATAAGGCCCGCCTCGCCGATCGCGTCGAGCGTCCCCAACGTGGACGTGTTGTGCAGCGCGGGAAACTCATGCGCGTGGCGCAATTGGATCAACTGCACGGTCCATTCGACGTCGGCCAGGCCGCCGCGGCCCAATTTGGTGTGGGTGTTCGGGTCCGCGCCCCGCGGCAGCCGTT
Source organism: Mycobacterium sp. (assembly GCF_044342925.1). Lineage (GTDB taxonomy): Bacteria > Actinomycetota > Actinomycetes > Mycobacteriales > Mycobacteriaceae > Mycobacterium. The sequence continues at coordinate 9,012 of NZ_JBIIOV010000106.1, forward strand.
CGGCGTCGACGCGGGCCTTGATCCGGCGGATCTCCCGCACCGCCTCCGGCGAGATCCCACCGTGGGGGTAGCGGATCTTGTCGACCATCGCCAGGAACCGGACCCCCAGATCGGGATCTCCCGCCACCGGACGAGCCCGCAACAGGGCCTGCACTTCCCACGGTTGAGCCCATTGGGCGTAATAGGCGGCATACGAGCCCAGGGTGCGGACCAGCGGCCCGCTGCGGCCCTCGGGGCGCAGATTCGCGTCGACATCCAGTGGCGGATCGTCGCTGGGGGCGCCCAGCAGTGCCCGCACCTGTTCGGCGACGGTCACCGACCACTTGACCGCCCGGGTCTCGTCGGCTCCGGGGGCGGGTTCACAGACGAACATGACGTCCGCGTCGGAGCCGTAGCCCAGCTCACCGCCGCCCAGGCGGCCCATCCCGACCACCGTGATCGCCGCGGGGGGCGTCCCGTGGGAGATGTTGTCCCCGATCACCGTCTCCAGGGCGCACTGCAGCACTGCCACCCACACCGATGTCAGTGCGGTGCAGACCTGTTCGACGTCGAGCATGCCCAGCAGGTCGGCGGAGGCGACCCTGGCCAGTTCGCGGCGGCGCAGGGTGCGCGCGGCGGCGATCGCGCGGGCAGGTTCGGGGTGACGGCCGGCCGAGGCGATCAACGCCCGCGCCACTCCGTCGGGCTCGACGTCGAGGAGTTTGGGGCCGGTGGGGCCGTCGGCGTACTGCTGGATCACCTCCGGTGCACGCATCAGTAGGTCGGGAACGAACGCGGAGGTGCCCAGCACCCGCATCAGGCGCTTGGCCACCGCGCTCTCGTCGCGCAGCGTGCTCAGATACCAGCGTTGTTCGGCCAGTGCCTCGCTGATCCGGCGGTAGGCCAGCAGGCCACTGTCCGGATCGGGAGTGTCGGACAGCCAGTCGAGCAGGCGCGGCAACAGCACCGCCTGCACCCGGCCGCGGCGTCCGCTGGAGTTGACCAGCACGCTTAGGTGGGTGAGTGCGCTCTGCGGGCCCTCGTAACCCAGTGCGGCAAGCTGCCTTTCGGCGGCCCCGGCCGACAGCCCGGGTGTGAATCCCAACGACGAGCCGACCGATTCCAGCAGCGGTTGGTAAAACAGCTTGGCGTGCAGCTTGGACACCCGGACGTTCTGGCGCTTGAGCTCTTCGCGCAGCACGCCCAGCGCGTCGTGGGTGCCATCGGGCCGCATGTGCGCGGCCCGGGCCAGCCAGCGCAGCCCTTCGTCGTCGTCGGGCGCCGGCAGCAGATGGGTTCGCTTGAGCCGCTGCAGCTGCAACCGGTGCTCCAGCAACCGCAGAAACTCGTACGAGGCGGTCAGGTTCGCCGCGTCGTCGCGGCCCACGTAGGCGCCGGCGCCCAGCGCGGCAAGGGCATCCACGGTGGAGGCGACGTGCAGTGAGGAGTCGGTGCGGCCGTGCACCAGTTGCAGCAGCTGCACCGCGAACTCGACGTCGCGCAGGCCGCCGGTGCCCAGCTTGATCTCCCGGTCGCGGACTCCGGCCGGAACCAGCGACTCCACCCGCCGGCGCATAGCCTGGACCTCGGGCACGAAATCCTCACGCTCGCAAGCGGTCCACACCATCGGCATCAGGGCGTCGATGTAGCGGCGGCCCAGCTCGGCGTCGCCGACGGCCGGCCGCGCCTTCAACAGCGCCTGGAACTCCCAGGTCTTGGCCCACCGCTGGTAGTAGGCGATGTGCGAGTCCAGCGTTCGCACCAGGGCGCCGGCCTTACCCTCCGGGCGCAGGGCCGCATCCACCTCGAAGAAGGCATCCGACGCCAGCCGCATCATCTCCCCCGCAACCCGGGTGGTCACCGGGTCGGCGTCCTGCCCGACGAAGATGACGTCGACGTCGCTGACGTAATTGAGTTCGCGCGCACCGCATTTGCCCATCGCGATGACGGCCAGCCGGGGCGGCGGCTCGGATGTGCACACGTCGGCGACAGCCACCTGCAGAGCCGCGTCGAGCGCGGCGTCGGCCAGGTCCGACAGGTGCGCCCCGACGGTGGTGAACTGCAGCACCGGCTCGTTCTCCACCGTCGGCGCCAGGTCCAGGGCGGCCAGCACCATCAGCTGATCGCGGTAGAGGGTGCGTAGCTTCGGCATGACTGCCGTTGGCTCCGGGCCGAATTCGGCGATGCGATCGGTGAACGCCCGGCGCAACTGCTCGGGCGTCGGCAGACTCACGTCACCGTCGAGCAGCCGCCAGGACTGCGGGTTGGCCACCAGGTGGTCGGCGAATGCCAGCGACGAGCCGAGCACCGCGAAAAGCCGGCCACGCAGGCCGGGGTCGGCCACCAGTGCGGCGTCGAGTTCGCGCCAGCCGTCGCCGAGCGCTTCGGACAACCGCACCAGGGCGTGCAGGGCGATGTCGGCGTCGGGAGTTCGGGACAACGACCACAGCAACTCGATGTAGGCCTCGGTGTCCCAGCCCAGTCCGGCCAACTGCGCAGCGGCCGTCGGTTGCACCAGTCCGAGCCGTCCGACGCCCGGGACGCGGGGGCGCTGAGTCGCGGGTTTGGCCACCCTCATGACGCTACAGAGATAGGTGACGCTAGAGAGACAGGTAGTGCTTGAGTTCGAACGGCGTGACGTTGCTGCGGTACTGCTCCCACTCGGCGCGCTTGTTGCGCAGGAAGTAGTCGAAGACGTGCTCGCCGAGCGCCTCGGCGACCAACTCGGACTTCTCCATCTCCCCCAGTGCCACCCCCAGGCTCGAGGGCAGCTCCCGGTAGCCCATCGCCCGGCGCTCTTCGGGCGTCAGGGTCCAGACGTTGTCCTCGGCCTGCGGACCCAGCACATAGTTCTTCTCGATGCCGCGGAGTCCGGCCGCGAGCAGCACCGCGAAGGTCAGATACGGGTTGCATGCCGAATCGGGGCTGCGCACCTCCACGCGCCGGGAAGCGGCCTTGCGTGGGGTGTACATCGGGACCCGCACCAGCGCCGAGCGGTTGGCCGCGCCCCAGGACGCCGCCGTGGGGGCCTCCCCGCCGTGCACCAGCCGCTTGTAGGAGTTCACCCACTGGTTGGTGACGGCACTGATCTCGGTGGCGTGCTCCAGAATCCCGGCGATGAACGACTTGGCG